>JAIENA010000377.1 GCA_019751755.1 Burkholderiaceae bacterium
ACGTAGCGCGGTGCTTTGCGCTTAGTCTGGTCAACCGAGCTTTTGCAAGCTCCGGCCTTCAGGCCGGGGTAGTTGACATCGCTGATCTGACGTCGGTATTCCCCGGCGGTATCGTGCGGGCTGGCCGGGCAGGGCAGCTACCTCGGTTGCCGGTGCTCTTGCAGCAAGTGCGCATGCAATTCCACCGTCAACGTCTCAATCCGCGCCGCCATCGACTTGGTCAGTTCGGTCAACTCCGTGTTTTGTTGCAGCAGTGCCAGCATGTGCGCTGATTGCCTGGCCGACTCTTGTGCGATCGCTTCGCGATGCAGCGCGTCGGCGTCGGCATGGGCCTTGTCGCGCTCGGCCTGGCGGGTTTGCGCCAGCAGGATCAGCGGCGCGGCGTAGGCCGCTTGCAGGCTGAACGCCAGGTTCAGCAGGATGAATGGATACAAGTCGAAATGCGCATACCCCACCACGTTGGCAATGATCCACAGCGTGACGATCACACTCTGCAAGACCAGGAACAGCGGCGTGCCGAAAAAGCGCGCGAACGCTTCCGCCCGCAGGCCGAACATATCGCCGCCAAACGCTTTCGACAAATGCTCATGCTGGCGATGGAAACGAAAATGGTCGGCCGCTGGCGGCGCGGTGGGCGAGGTTGGCGCCGCGATTGAGGTTGGGGTTGGGGTTGAGGTTGGTGCGGCTTCCATGCGGTCTCCCAGGTAATCTAGTGCGTGGCATGGTACCGCACGCGGCGCGCGCCATGGCGGTTAGCCATACATCTGGGCGCGCAAAGCCGGCCTTAGGCCGTCTCGTGCTGAAAGCACTGCATGACAGCGAAGGCGGCGGCCGTCTTGGCATGGGCCGCCGTGATGCGGTCGTACAGATCCTGGGCCATCAGGTGGTAGACATCGACTTTGACGCACTGGCTCAGTTCATAGGCGATGGCCTGTTCCTCGGCAAGCGCGATCGCATAGGCGCGATAGGCGGCGGCCCCTTCCTGGCGATAGATCGACATATCCCCCCCTTTTAGTTAACGCTGCACGGTTCAGGTTGCCAGGGCAACGTCGTACAGTTCGGTATGGCCGAAGCCTGCGCGGTAATCGAGTACGGAAAAAATCACCGGGTGGATGCGCAGAAACAGCATGCCGGGCCAGGGTGCGGTAGCGGGGTCCTCGATGAACTGGGCCAGTTCCGGGAACTTGTGCAGCAGTGCCTGCCCGATGCGCGCCATCTCTGCCGCACCCTGCACGAATTCGGCGCTGCCACCGAGGGAGATGCCACGGATCTGGCGCCAATCGACATAGTCGAGGTTGATGGTGGCGGACACCTTGTTGTTGTGCTGGATGTTGGCGGCTTTCTGGCTGCCCAGTCCGATGGCCGCGTAGAGGGTCAGGCCATCGTGGATATAGCTGACCGTGGTTGCCTGTGGATAGCCGTCAGGCCGAATGGTCGCGAGTGTCATGTCGCGTCCGTGTTGCATGATGTCGAGCACGTCGTCGCGCGCTGCCGTCGTCAACTGTTGCATGGTGCTTGCTCCCGGTGTTGGTTACCAGTGGATGATGGGTTCCCATCATGCCGCGCTCTCGCAGTTCGAGGCGCGCCATTCCACACAGGGGCGTGCGGCATGGTGTGTTGCCGCCTGGGGGCGGGGCCCGCCAGCACCGTTCGCGTGTCATTAATCGTGCCGTGGCAAGGGCAGGGCGTTGAGGGGGATGCGCAAGTAGGCGACCCCGTTGGGGTCGGCCGGAGGCATGGCACCCGCCCTGATATTGACTTGGATTGCCGGCAAAATCAATGCGGGCGCCTCCAGTGTGGCGTCGCGCGCGCGGCGCATGCGCACAAATTCCTCTTCCGATATGTCGTCGCGCGCATGGATGTTGTGGGCGCGTTGTTCGGCGACCGTGGTTTGCCATTGGGCTGGCCTGGTCGATGGCGGGTAGTCGTGGCAAACGTACATCACGGTGTCCGGCGGCAGCGCCAGGATGCGCCGCATCGAGGCAAACAGTTGGTGCGCGTTGCCTCCTGGGAAGTCGGCCCGGGCGCTCCCGACATCGGGCATGAACAGCGTGTCGCCAACAAAAATGGTCCCGTTCATCCGATACGCCATATCGGCGGGCGTGTGGCCGGGCACCAGCAGGGCGGTGGCCTCGATATTGCCGATCATAAAAGTCTCGCCATCGTGGAACAGGTGATCGAATTGACTGCCATCGGGCGTAAAGGCGGGTTCCAGGTTGAACATATTTTTGAAGGTCGCCTGGACCGCCCGGATGTGCTCGCCGATCGCGATCCGGCCGCCAACTTTTGATCGCAGGTAGTGCGCGCCGGACAAGTGGTCGGCGTGTGCATGGGTTTCCAGAATCCAGTCGACGCTGAGCTCATGCTCGCCGATGCAGGCCAGCAGCGCGTCGGCCGATGCGGTTGATGTGTGACCGGACTTGAAGTCATAGTCCAGCACAGGGTCGATGATCGCCGCCCGCCGCGTCTGCGGGTCCCATACGACATACGAAATGGTCCAGGTCTTGGGGTCGAAGAATCCACGCGTGGTCATCGGTGTGCTGGTCATATGGCATCCTTTTGTCGGTAAATAATATATTGACTGATGTTATGTTGAAATATATTATGTTGAAAGATATTATGTGTCAACGACTATCATCTTTCATCCTGCCGCCATGCAAAACAACCCCATCACCGATGTCAATCTGCTGCGCGCCGCCGCGAGCCAGGCGGTTGGCGCCCTCAAATTACTGGCCAATGAAGAGCGCTTGCTGTTGCTGTGCCAACTGTCGCAGGGCGAGTTGTGTGTCAGCGAACTCGAGGCGGTGCTCGATATCCGGCAGCCGACGCTTTCCCAGCAGTTGGGGGTGTTGCGCAATGAGGGCGTGATTACGCCGCGGCGTGACGGCAAGAAAATTTTTTACAGCGTTGCTTCGCCTGAACTGTTGGAAATTCTGGCGCTGCTGTACCGCCTTTACTGTCCCAAGGAGGTCTCATGAGTATCGATTGGAATCATTTCACGCCCTATGCCGCGCTGCTGGGCGGCGCATTCATCGGCATCGCGGCGGCGCTGTTGCTGCTGATGAATGGCCGTATCGCCGGCATCAGCGGCATTGTTGCCGGATTGCTGCGGCCGGCCGCTGGCGATATCGGCTGGCGTCTGGCCTTTGTTCTCGGCATCATCATCGCGCCATGGATTTATGCGCAGGTGGCCGCCTTGCCGGCCGCGCGCATTGACGCGGACATGGGCGCCCTGATCATCGCCGGCCTGCTGGTGGGCGTGGGGACGCGCTATGGTTCCGGCTGCACCAGCGGCCATGGCGTCTGTGGCTTATCGCGTTTGTCGCCGCGTTCGGCCGCTGCCACGGGGGCCTTTATGGCGGCGGGGTTTGTCACGGTCTTCGTGGCGCGTCACCTTTTCAGTTTCTAAGGAGTGAACGTCATGGGCATCGTTACCGCATTGTTGGCCGGTCTTATTTTCGGCGTTGGACTGATCGTTTCCGGCATGGCCAATCCGGCCAAGGTGCTGGGTTTTCTCGACCTGGCTGGCCACTGGGATCCTTCTCTGGCGTTCGTCATGGGGGGCGCGATCGGGGTGGGGGTGGTCGCGTTCGCGCTGGCGCGGCGCCGCACGGTGTCGCTGCTGGGAGAGCCGCTGCGCATGCCGGGCAGCAATGTGATCGACCGGCGGCTGCTGGCCGGCAGTGCGCTGTTTGGTGTCGGCTGGGGCATTGCCGGATTTTGTCCGGGGCCGGCGCTGGTGGCGTTGGGCGCGGGCGAGATCAAAGCGCTGGTGTTTGTCATTGCCATGCTTGCCGGCATGGGCATGTTTGAGCTGCTGGAGTGGCGTAAGCGGGCCCATGCGGCTGCGGCGCAAGGGGCCTGAAGCATGGCGCCAATCTCGGCCTGGGTGCCGGCGATCATGACCATTCTGATCCTGCTGGTGTACGAAGTGGCATTGGCGGTGCGGCAGCGCCGCAATCCGCCATCCATGGCGAAGACGGCGCACGCCATCTTGCGGCGCGAGTGGTTCGACGCCGTATCGGCCGAAAAAGGGACGGAGGTGCTGGCGATACAGGCGGTGCGCAATTCGGTGATGTCGGCAACGATGATTTCGTCGATCGCGGCGCTTGGTTTGATGGGGGGTGTCACCCTTGCCATGCCGTCATTGCAAGCGGGCTTTGGCGACGCGATGGGGTTTCAGCGCTTCAGTCCGCGGCTGTTGCTCGAGTTGGTGTTGTTGGCGCTGCTGTTCGCGTCACTGGCCGCGTCGGTGATGGCGGTGCGGTTTTACAATCATTGCGGTTATGTGTGTGCGTTGCCGGTCCATTCGACGGCCCGGCAGCGCTGGCATGGGCTCGGTGCGATGTATATCCAGCGCGCAGGCCTGCTGTACAGCTGGGGCGTGAAACACTTGCTGTTGGTCTTGCCGATCCTGGCGGCGATGCTGGTGCCGTATGCCGGGCCGGTAGCGGCATTGCTGGTGGTTGGCGCCATGGCGGGCTTTGATGCACTCGCCGCGCGGCCCGGCGAGCGCAGCATGCAAGCTGCTGTCGATAGAAATATTGACACTTAATGCAACTGCGGCGCATCATCATCCGGCGCCAGGAAATTAGTGCTGGCCAGCAATCCCTTGTTCGCCGTCCGTCACCGCTTTCACTTCAAGCTCCACCAACATGACATCCACTTCCCATACCGATACCAGCCTGCCCCTCGACATGATCATCTTCGGCGGCATGGGCGACCTGGCCATGCGCAAGCTGCTGCCCGCGCTGTACATGGCGCACTTGCATGGCAACCTGCCGCCCGCCACCCGCATCATTTCCACCGGACGCCAGGATTTCGACCGCGATGCCTATCTGGCGTTCGTGGAACAGCATTCGCGCTCCTTTATCAGCGATGGCAATTTCACCGACGACGCCTGGCGCAGCTTCTTGCCGCTGCTGGAATTCGTCCGCCTCGACGTGCAGCAGGATGATCTCGCTGCGCTGGCGCAGGTTTCGCGCGCCGGCGCCGAGCGCGTGTTTTACCTGGCCACCGCGCCATCACTGTTCACCACCATTTGCGACAAGCTGGCCGCCGCCGGTCTGGTCGACCGGCATGCGCGTGTGGTGCTGGAAAAACCGCTGGGCCGCGATCTGGCGTCGGCGGTGGAAATCAATGAAGCCGTCGGCAAGCACTTCGCGGAATCGCAGATCTACCGGATTGACCATTACCTGGGCAAGGAGACCGTGCAAAACCTGATGGTGCTGCGCTTCGGTAACTCGATCCTGGAACCGCTGTGGCGCGCGCCGAACATTTCCAGCGTGCAGATCACGGTGGCCGAGGAAGTCGGCGTCGGCAGCCGCGCCGGCTTCTACGACAGCGCCGGCGCCATGCGCGACATGGTGCAAAATCACTTGCTGCAATTGCTGTGCATCGTGGCGATGGAGCCGCCGGCCTCGCTGGCGCCGGACGCGGTGCGCGATGAAAAACTCAAGGTGCTGCGCTCGCTGCGCCGCTTCAGCCTGGCCGGCATTGCGCGCGACACGGTGCGCGGCCAATATGTGCGCGGCGTCAGCGGCAACCAGGAAGTGCCGGGTTATCTGGAAGAGCGCAATGTGCCGGCCGACAGCCATACCGAAACCTTTGTCGGACTGCGCACCTATATCGACACCTGGCGCTGGTCCAAGGTGCCGTTCTACCTGCGCACCGGCAAGCGCATGGCGCGCCGCTCGTCGAAAATCGTCATTGAATTCGCCAATCCGCCATTCCCCCTGTTCCCGGAAAGCCCGGGCGGCGTGGCTAACCGGCTGGTGATCGAACTGCAGCCGGAAGAAGCGATCAAGTTGCAGTTGATGGCCAAGCAGCCGGGCAGCGGCATGAAAATGCAGCAAGTGGCGCTGAACCTGGATTTGCAGTCGGCCTTCCCGCAACGGCGCGCCGAAGCCTACGAGCGGCTGCTGATCGACGTGGTGCGCGGGCGCCTGACCCACTTTATGCGGCGCGACGAACTGGAAGCCGCATGGGAATGGGTCGAGCCGATCATTAATGGCTGGGAGACCTTGGCCGAGAAGCCGTATCCGTATGCGGCGGGCACCTGGGGCCCGTCCGAAGCGTTCGCGCTGCTGGCGCGGGACGGCTTCTCCTGGGTCGAATAAGCGACCTGCTGCCGCCGCATTCGGGGCATTACGAGGCATTATGAGGCATCAAATAATTCAAATGACTTATAATTTGTAAGTCATTTCGATTATGAGGATGTCTCTATGCAGCGATATGCAGTAGGTTTGATCGGCTACGGCCTGGGTGGCGCCATGTTTCACGCGCCGATAATCGCGTCCATTCCCGGCCTGACACTGGCCCGTATCGCCAGCCGCAGCGCCAACCGGGAAGCGGTCGGCCAGGCGTATCCGGGCGTCTCGCTGGACGACACGCCGCAAGCCATGCTGGATGATCCGGCCATTGCGCTGGTGGTGGTGTGCACGCCGAACGCCAGCCACTATGCGCTGGCCAAGGCCGCGCTGCTGGCCGGCAAGCACGTGGTGGTCGACAAGCCGTTCGTGCTGTCCTCTTGCGAAGGCGATGAACTGGTGGCGCTGGCGGCGGATCTGGGCTTGCTGCTGAGCGTGTACCAGAACCGTCGCTGGGACGGTGATTTCCTGACCTTGCGCAGTATCGTGGCCGGCGGCGAACTGGGGCCGGTGCATACCTATCGCGCCCACTTTGACCGCTATGCGCCGCAAGTGAAAGTGCGCTGGAAGGAGCAGGCGCAACCCGGTTCCGGGGTGTTATGGGACCTGGGTTCGCACCTGATTGACCAGGCGCTGCAATTGTTTGGCCTGCCGCGCGCGGTCACGGCGCATGTCGCCATCCAGCGCGACGGCGCGCAAGTCGAAGACGCGTTTGA
>JAIENA010000480.1 GCA_019751755.1 Burkholderiaceae bacterium
ACAGTTTCAGGATCCAGGCGCTGCTTGGCCGCGAGCAGGTCGAACACGTCGCCCACGCCGGTATATCGTCCGCCCATCACCTCACCTCCGAAATTTGAATGCCGTGCACCGTAACCATCAGGTGCCGTTTGATTTTGTACGCCTCGGTGAGCGCGCCTTTCACGTCCTCGACGGTGACCTCACCATCCTCGCCCACGTACTGGAAGTCCGCCCGGTACACCAGCGCGCGCTTCGGCTTGCCGGCCACCACGGCCGCCGGCGCCAGAACGAACGACACCTGGCGCGTCAGCTCGCTGATGCGGCCGGCGCGTTCCAGCAGCACCAGTTGCTGGTACCGGGCCAGCTCCGCCTTCGAGTCGAACTTCTGCCCGTCGACCTCGATGCGCTTGTTGCGGTATTTCGAAGCCGAGGCGCGCGCACGTGGCACTACCAGCCGCAGTTGCCGACTACTCAACGGATGGCCCCTGCGGCCTTAACCGCGTGCGCGAGGTCGCGAATTGCATCAGTACGCAATTCGTCTGTGTAGAGCAGTCGTTTGCGGTCCTTGTGCTTCGGTGATAGCACTTGCATGGCCTTCACGAAAGTGCACATCTGCGCGACTTCACCGCTGGCCGCATCCGGCAAGAGTCGGCCGATCAACTGCTGCTTTACGAACGCCATGGCGACGTGTGGCAACCCCTCCACCTCACCCAGAACCAGGCGACGATAAAGATCGAATGCATATTCGCGATTCCCGAGGATGGATTGCACGACCGCTGCAGCGCGGACGCTGGCCCGGGAGGTGGTTTTTACCGTCGAGTTGCAATACGCCGTCAGCGCCTGGATGTGCGAGCCAATATGCTGGTCTAGTTCCAGAATTTGATGCGCCGTAGGCTTCATTGTCGACGCACTGGCCGACTTGAGTATGAACGTCAGAACCTCAACCTGTGTACGCGGTAGTTTCGTTGCATCGGCCGCAGTCCATGGGGAACCACCATTCATAGCTTTAAATGCACCATCTGGCACCTCCCGGCAGATGATCATTGGCACCGTGCATCCCGACCGGATTACCGCATTCAGCCTATGCTGTCCATCGATCAAATCACCTTTGACGGAAAATGCGATCCCCTCCGGCGTCGCCATCCACTCGCCGCGCGTCATTGCATCCGCATATCGATGAACGAGGCTCTTGCGGAGTTTTCGGTTACCGACAACATTCATCTTCAAGAATTCACCCGCCAACGTTGGTGAAACCATAATTTGCTCAAATTTCATTTTTAGCCTCTCTCGTCAATTATTTTCGCCACGGATGACCCGGACTACCGGGCACCCCATTTGCGCATCGTGGCACCCCGTCAAAATCGTTCCGCGCAGCATTCCCACCTTCACACTGCCCCACCATTCGCGCCAGCCGGGCATCAATCCACGCCTCGCGCGGCGCCATCGGCCTGGCTGGCCGGTAGATTCCGCACGTCGGGCGATCCCAGGCCACCAACTCCTGCAGCGACTCCAGGAAGCCGGTGCACTGGCCTTCCCCATCAGCGGCGCCGGGCGGCAGGTCCTTCAGCGTGAAGAACTGGCAGCGGGCGCAGGTCATGGCGTCCTCCCGATGCGCTTGGGCGCTACCGGTGCCGCCAGCGCACCAGCCTGCGCGATTCCGAGCAGCGGTTTGTCGGTCCCGCCGGCCAGCACCTGCTGCGCCCGCACGTCGTCACCGATCAGCAGCGGAGGCTGCCCGGCAAACCCGGCCTGCTGGTTCTGCGCGTCGGCCAGGCCCAGCAGCACCGCCGGGTACTCCGGCCGCTCGTTGCGCATGCGGTAGCCGCGGTAGCGGTTCTGGAACTCGTTCCCCACGAAAGGCCAGTCGTCATCCGTCTTCGTACCCAGCACCGCCCAGCCGCCCATCTCGGTCAGCACGCGGTGCACGAGCGCATCATCGAAGACCACGCTGCGGTAGGTGCCCACCACCCGCAGCGCGCGGTCGACCTTACCCCACGCCACCAGCGCTGCGTCCTGCGTCGTGCCGCCCATCATCCGGATCAGGTCCGCCGGCTTCGGCGGGAACTGGCCACTATCCGGATTGCGCACGTGGCGATCGAATGCCTGGCGCACAGCGCGCAGGTCGTACGGCGCCAGAGCGCCCCACCACAGCCCAAGCGCGTGCTCGCTTGCGGGTTTGCCGTACAGTTCGGTCACCGCCGAAACCATCTCGACGAAATCGTCGTAGTCAGCCAGCACCATGGATCACCTCCGCGTCTACCGTGGCGGACGGCCCGAAGATCCGCTCCTTGGCTCGGGCAGCGGCGGCCATCGTCTGGTCGTACACGCTTCCACCGGGCCGCATCGGGGTTGGTGTTCCTGGCCGTTTGCCGCCTTTGTCCTGTTCGCGCATCAGCCAGCTGTTGCAAAACGCCAGCACGCCGCGCTGCGTCTTCCGGCGGGTTGGGTTCGCCAGGCACCACTGCCGCATGGCCGCCAGTTGCTGGTACACGTTCACCCCAGGGTAGGCGCCAGCCCATTCGTCGATTTGCCCCTGCGTGATGCCGAATTCCTTCGAGCCCACCAGGGGCATCACGATCACGGCTGGCTCGGTTGGTGCTGGCAGCGCTGCAGGTACCTCTGTGGCCGCAGCGGTTGGCGCCAGCGTAAGTGCTGCCGTTGGCTCCACGGTTGGATCTCCCATACCGATGATGTCATCCAGGTTGACCAGGCCGGACAAATTCGCGACTTCTGGGGTCGAGTCGCTTTGCGGCTCGGCGCAAGAGTTTTTCTCCGGTTCTGGCTCTGGTTCAGGCTCTGGCTCTGGTTCCTGTTTCGGGGCTGAGATCGAAAGGGTTCCCGAAGGGTTTCCAATTTCTGCATTTTCAGCATCGAATTTCTCAAGAATCGAGCACGGAAACGTGCTGGAAAACTGCCGCAAAGCTTTTGCTAACAAGGACTTAGCCACCGCTGGCGCCGACAACGTATCAAACAGTTTTCCGGCCGCCTTACCGACATTCGGGTTTTCAAACTGATTCCACTTCAGGTAGCGCAGGATCACCACCCAAGATGACCGTTCGCAGCGGTACAAATAACCCTTCTCGACAAGTCCAGCAAACCCTTTCGATACCCTTTCCGTCGTCCATTTCATGTCATCGGAAGCGTATGCATCCGGCAGGCGGAAGCATCCGAGCATGTTCCCGTGCGGGCACGTCAACAAGTAAAGCGCCAGGATGCGCTCGTCCTCATTCATTGCCAGAACGTCTTCGCTGGTCCAGAACGCGGTATAGACTTTTCCATAGTCACGCACGGCCGGCCTCCTTTGCGCGCGGAGCCGTGAATAGCGCAGCCGCCCAGCCCTTCGGCTCCGCCACAGCCCTGCCAGCCCAATACCCAGCCCGCAGGCGTGCCAAGCGCAGCTCCCAGGCACCCGTCTTGCGCGCCTTTTCGCGGTACCGGCGCTGCATTTCGTCCGGCGTCAACGGTTTCAGCTTGCAGAGCCGGTCAGCGCCCTGGCCGGCAGCAAAGCGAGGCTGAAACTTGCTGCCATGGTCGCCCTGCCAGCCGCCGATGTGGCACCAGCCAGCCTCGTGCAACTGGGCGACCCGGCGCAACACGGTGGTTTTGGGCAAACCAGTACGGACCTCGATCTGGCGCCGGGTCGCCGGCATGGCCGCCAGGATGGTGTCGATAATGTCGAACTTCGTCATGGCGTTGCTCCGTCGAGGCAAGGTTGCTTCGCGATCAGGTGAGCCCAAGTGCTGCCGTGCAGCACCTTTTCGACAGTGCGCACGTGAACGCCCAAGCGCCGCGCCAGCGCCTCGTTGCTCAGGTTCTCGCGGATGTGTTCCAGCAAGTCCTGCCGCTTCTCGCGGGCAGAACGGATCTCCAGCACCTGCGCGTCGGTCAGCTTCGACTGCGGCAGCGCCTGCCCGCGCGGCGCGAACTCGTATGCCCGCATCAGGTAATCGTCACGATTCATGGCGTTTCTCATGCTGCCTGCTCCTCATCCAGTGCAACCAGATCAAACAACGTCGGCATACTGAGCTCACGCTCCATCGCGCGGCAGTAGTGCACCTGGTCGGCGAAATACGCTGGGTTCAATTCAGAGCCGGCGCCGCGGCGGCCCAGCTTCATGGCGCGCACCGGTACCGTACCCAGTCCACAGAACGGGTCATACACAACGTCACCGGGGTTGCTGTAGCGATTGATCAGCCGGTCCACGATGTCGATCTGGAAGGGGCAAACGTGTTTTTCGACCGCGCGCGCCGACTGATCTCCGTTCAGGGTCTTCATGCGCACGATGTCGTGCCAGACCATTGGATCGCCGCTGCCGGGCGCCAAGCTCATGTAGTCGGCCGGCAGCGCCTTGTTCGCCAGTAGCAACTCGCCAACACGCACGTGGTATTCATAGTCATAGACGTTGGCCAGCGACAACTCGGTGAACAGCTTGGCCAACTTGCCCGGGCCGTAAGAGGCCAATTCGCTCGCGCTCAGCAGTCGGTTGCCGCTCGAGCGCCAGAATGCGTGCGCGTCGACCTGCCAGCGCGCCACGCTGTAGCCGGTGTCAGGGATCGGCGGCAATTTGCGATCGAAGTCGACCGGCGTTCCGTCGTCGGCCTGGCACAGCGGCTTGCCCTTGGTTACCGGCACATCAGCATAGCCCCGGGAACGATCGGTTTGCGGCTTATGGAACAGAAGGATGTATTCCGGGCTGCCAACACCCATCTTGGTGCCGTCCTTGCAGACCTCGGAATAGCCCAGGCGATAGGTCTGGTTGTTCTCGCGCACAACATCGGTCACCACGGTGATCATGCCCATGTAGTCAAAGCCGTGTTTCAGGCCGTGGAACAGCGCTTCAGCATGGAATGGGCTGACCGTCGGCACGCCGGCGCCGGTGACGTTGCCAAAGTTGATCCGGTCCTTGACGTGACAGGCGTAGATGCGGCCCGGCTGCAGGATGCGGTGCAGCTGCGGCGTCAGGAAATCCATCTGCGCCCAAAAATGGTCGTTATCCTGCGTGTGGCCGAAGTCGTTGTAGCTCGGCGTGTATTCATAATGGTTTGCGAACGGCACACTGGTGACGATCAGGCCGACCGAATTATCGGGCTGCTGCAGCGCCTCCAGCACGCAATCATTGTTCGCGACGGTGAAGCGCTCGCCGGCCACCACCTGGCGCTCGACGCCAATAGTGCGCGCCAGCGTATCCTGCATCGACAGCTGGTCCAAGCCATAGGCACGGATGATTTCCCCCATCTTGGCCTGCATCTCGTCATGCCGGCGCCATTTCTCCATCAGTTCAGCCAGCACGGCGCGCTCCACCTCCGTGTGAACGATGTCGATGCGCACCGGATGCGTCTGCTGGAAACGTTGAACGCGGTGAACGGCCTGGATGAAGTCGTTGAATTTGAAGCCGATGCCGGCGAAGACCTCGCGATGGCAATGCACCTGGAAGTTGCAGCCGCTACCCGCAATGATCGGCTTGGTCGACAGCACGCGGAATTTCCCGTCGCTGAAATCAGCGATGCGCTCTTCTCGCTGCTCCAGTCCTTGCGTGCCCCATACGCTCACCGCCTCCGGCATGGCCGCCTGAATGGCGTGGCGCTCGTCCTCCAGGTCGTGCCAGATCACGAAGTGGTCATCCGGATCCGTCGCGACGATCTCCGCCACCTTGGCCACACGCGCGGACATACTTTCGCGTTTCTCGCCCGCCGCCGCCGACAGGCCCATGGCCACATTCGGAATCAGTAGGCCCTGGCCATTCTTCTCGGCGCCGGCCGCCTCGTAGTTGCTGGGCACCTCGTGGAAGCGCACGTCGAGCGCCGGCAGTTCGTACCCTTCATCCGAATGCCCCAGGTCGCTGGGCTTCTGGATAAACACCGCCCAGCTGGCCACCCATAACCAAAATTCTTGTTCCTTGTGCGGATACAGCGTCAGGTTGCCCGCCTTTTCACTGTCGCGCTGGAAGAAGCGCGTCAGGGCCTGACCTGTGTCCATCACGCCGAGGTAACCGGCATAATGGATCAATTCCTTGAAGCGGTTCGGGCTGGGCGTCGCCGTGTAGACGAACTTGAATTCGACACCCTCGAACATCGGCAAGAATTCCTGATAGGTCTTGCTGCCGTAGCTGCGCAGTACGCTGGCCTCATCCAGGCCGGAGGCCTGCCACTTGGCCACATCGATCTTGCCTTCGCGGACCGATTCGTAATTCGTCATGTAGATGGTCGCGGGATCATCGATTTCCGCATCGGTCCGGATGAAGCGCAGGTCTACGGCCTGGTCGCCAGTGAAGCGCTTTGCCACTTCGCGCGAAAATTCCTGGCGCACGCCCAGCGGTGCGACGATGCCCCGGATGCCGCCGGGCCGGTGAATGCCGATCTGGCGCATCACTTCCAGGTTGGTGCTGGTCTTGTGCAGGCCGAACGAAGCGAAGATGGCGCGTTGGCCGCCGGCCAGGGCCCATCGCACGATATCGCGCGTGTGAGGCTTCAGGCCTGGATGAATGTCCGCCAGCGGGATATCGAAACCCTTGCGCTGGGCGAGCTTGATCTTGTTTCGGAGGAAAGAATTGTAATCATTTAAAATATTGCTAGGCATAACTTCCTCAGAGGTGGTGTTTAGAGGTCGCGCTGGCTGCAACCGGCGCGGTCTCGTCTTGTGATTTCAATAAGCCCATGCGGGCCAAAATGGTGTGAGTTCTCCGCACTGCGGTATAGAACGCAGCTTCCAGGTCGAGCGCGGTCATGCCTTCCGGGCGCGGCCGGCGGCCGTCGAGCACGTCGTGACATGCGGCGCATCCGAACGCCGCCCGATCGTCGGGCGCCTTCAAGCCCATACCCTTGCCGTCGGCGAGGAAGTTCGAATGGCACAGCACGGTCGTTTCCGGGTTGTAGTTGCACACACCGGCCAGCTG
>JAIENA010000173.1 GCA_019751755.1 Burkholderiaceae bacterium
ACCGCCTCGCCACAGCCACAACAATGCGCGCCGGCCCCGGCAACCGCCAGCGATGCCGAGGCAGGACCACCACCTGTCGCCTTGTCGCTGGCGGCGGCCAGCGTGATCCACCACGGCCGCCACCAGAGCGCCCTCGCCGGCATCAGCCTGCAAATGAATGAAGGCGAGCGGGTCGCCATTATCGGCGCCAGCGGCGCCGGCAAATCAACGCTGCTGGCGCTGGCCGCCGGCGAACTCCAGCCCAGCACTGGCCTGGTCACCGCAATGCCGGCCACGTGGCTGACACAACGCACCGAATTGTTCCAGGACAGCGTGGCCGACAACTTGCGCCTGGCGGCGCCCGAGGCGGACACCGCCAGCCAGTGGCAGGCGCTGCGCGCGGCCGGCCTGGACACCACCGTGCGCGGTTTTAGCCAGGGCCTGGAAACGCCGCTCGGCGAAGGCGGGCTCGGTCTGTCCGGCGGCCAGGCGCGCCGCCTGGCCCTGGCCCGCCTGCTGCTGCATCCGGCCCGCTTCTGGCTGCTCGACGAACCGACCGAAGGGCTGGATCAGGCCACCGCCGCCGACGTGCTGGCGCGCCTGGCGCGCCACGCCGACGGCCGCACGGTGCTGATCGCCACCCATAAACGCAGCGAAGCCGCACTGGCCGACCGCGTGCTGCTGGTGGAGCGCGGCCGTCTGCGCGCCGACCTGCGTCGTGGCACACCCGCTTTCGCGCGCGCGCTCGCCGCGCTGCGCCAACACTAACCCACTTTTTAACAACAACAAAAGAAAGGAATTCGCCATGGACTTAGATGTTGTCGGGCTCTCCCGGCTACAGTTCGCCCTGACGGCCCTCTATCACTTCCTGTTCGTGCCCTTGACCCTGGGCCTGTCGATGCTGATCGCCATCATGGAAACCGTCTACGTGATGACCGACCGCCCCGTGTGGCGTCAGATGACCAAGTTTTGGGGCGTGCTGTTCGGGATTAACTTCGCCATCGGCGTCTCCACCGGGCTGGTGATGGAATTCCAGTTCGGCATGAACTGGAGCTACTACAGCCATTACGTCGGCGACGTGTTCGGCGCCCCGCTGGCACTCGAAGGCTTGATGGCGTTCTTCCTGGAAGCGACCTTCGTCGGCCTGTTCTTCTTCGGCTGGGAACGCCTGAGCAAGGTGCAGCACCTGGTGGTCACCTGGCTGACCGCGCTGGGCACCAATTTCTCGGCGCTGTGGATCCTGATCGCCAACGGCTGGATGCAAAATCCGGTCGGCGCCGCCCTCAACCCACAGACCATGCGCATGGAAGTGACCGATTTCTATGCGGTGCTCACGAATCCAGTGGCGCAGGCCAAGTTCGTGCACACCGTCTCGGCCGGCTACGTGGTGGCGGCACTGTTCGTGCTGGGCGTCTCCGCCTGGTACTTGCGCCAGGGGCGCCACGCCGAACTGGCCAAGCGTTCGATGACGGTGGCGGCCTCGTTCGGCCTGGCCGCCTCGTTGTCGGTGGTGGTGCTGGGGGACGAAAGCGGCTACCTGTCGACCGAACACCAGAAGATGAAGCTGGCCGCGATCGAAGCCATGTGGCACACCGAACCGGCGCCAGCCGCCTTCACCGCCTTCGGTTTCCCCGACCAAAAAGCGCGCGAGACCCACTACGCCGTGCATATTCCCTGGGTCATGGGCCTGATCGGCACGCGCTCGCTGTCGACCGAGATTCCCGGCATTAACGACCTGGTGCAACTGGCCGAACAGCGCGTGCGCGAGGGCTTGCAGTCGTATGAAGCACTGGAGCAGATCCGCGCCCTGCAAGGGAAACCGGTGCCGGCCGAACTGACGGCCCGCTTCGAACAGCATAGCGCGAGCCTCGGCTACGCGCTGCTGCTGAAACGCTATGTCGACGATCCGCGCCAGGCCAGCGCGGCCCAGATCCGGCAAGCCGCCAACGACACCGTGCCGCAGGTGGCGCCACTGTTCTGGTCGTTCCGCGTGATGGTCGGCCTGGGGATGTATTTCATCGTGCTGACCGCCACCTTCTTCATCCTGTCGGCGCGGCGCCGGCTGGCGGCCCGTCCGTGGCTGCTGACGCTGGCCGTATGGTCGATCCCGCTGCCATGGATCGCGGCCGAGGCCGGCTGGATGGTGGCCGAACTGGGACGTCAACCGTGGGCCATCGAAGGCGTGTTGCCGACCGCGCTGGCGGTCTCCAATCTGGGCGCCGGCACCGTGCTGGCCACGCTGCTGGGCTTCGTCGTGCTGTACACGATCTTGCTGGTGATCGAAATGAAGCTGATGCTCAAGGCCATCCGCAAAGGTCCCGAGGCCGACGACGCCTTGCCGGCGCGCGCGCCCGCCAAGGCGGCGCCCGCCGCCCAACCCGAAACCCTGCTCACTTCGGAGTAATTGATGATACTGCATACCCTAATCGACTATGACGTGCTGCGCGTGATCTGGTGGATCCTGCTCGGCGTCCTGCTGGTCGCCTTCGCCGTGACCGACGGCTTCGACCTCGGCACCGGCACCCTGCTGCCCATCGTGGCCAAAACCGATATCGAACGACGCGTGGTGATCAATACCGTCGGCCCCGTATGGGAAGGCAACCAGGTCTGGCTGGTGCTGGGCGGCGGCGCGATCTTCGCCGCCTGGCCGCAGCTGTACGCGGTGTCGTTCTCCGGCTTTTACCTGGCCATGGCGGCGGTGCTGCTGGCACTGATCCTGCGTCCGGTCGGCTTCAAGTACCGCAGCAAACGCGAGCATCCGGCCTGGCGCAGTGCCTGGGACGGGGCCCTGTTCGTGGGCGGCTTCGTGCCGTCGCTGATCTTCGGTGTCGCGCTGGGCAACGTGCTGCAGGGCGTGCCATTCCGCATCCAGCCCGACATGCAGATCTTCTATGAAGGCAGCTTCTTCGGCCTGCTCAACCCGTTCGCGCTGCTGTGCGGGCTGGTGTCGGTGACGATGCTGGTGATGCACGGCGCCAGCTGGCTGGTGATGAAGACCGATGGCGTGGTGGCCAGCCGCGCGCGCGCCTGGGGCATGCGCGCCGCACTGGCAACGGCGGCGCTGTACGCGCTGGCCGGGGTGGTGCTGTGGCGCGGCGTGCCGGGTTACCGCATCGCCAGCGCAGTGGTGACGCAAGGTCCGTCCAATCCGCTGTTCAAGACCGTGGTGACGGATGGCGGCGCCTGGTTCGCCAACTACCTGGCCCATCCGTGGACCATGGCCGCGCCGCTGGCCGGACTGGCCGGCGCGCTGCTGGCCTGGGTTGGCCTGGCGCGCCGCTGGGAACGCGCCACCATGCTGCTCAGCGCGCTGTCGATCGCCGGCGTGATCCTCAGCGTGGGCGCCTCGATGTTCCCCTTCATTCTGCCATCGACCATCCAGCCGCAGGCCGCGCTGACGGTGTGGGACGCCTCGTCGAGCCACCTGACGCTGTTCATCATGCTGGTGGGGACACTGATTTTCCTGCCGCTGATCATCGGCTACACCACCTGGGTCTACAAGGTGCTGTGGGGCAAGGTGCAGGAAGCCGATATCCGCGATGCCAGCCGCCACGCTTACTAATCACACGATCACGACACTGAAAGGAATCACCTCATGTGGTATTTCACCTGGCTCCTGGGCCTGCCCTTCGCCGCCGCCTTCGCGGTACTGAACGCCATGTGGTTTGAACTGCGCGAGCAGGAGGCCGCTGAAACAAAGGAGTGATGCGCCAGCGGACCATCCGCCTGGCTCAGGCGATAGCGGGTTCCCCGCCATCGCCCGGCTGATCCGCCACGTCCCCGGCTTGAGCCTCGGCAAACCAGTCGGGGAACGGATCGGCCAGCGCCGCCCACCCGGCCGCGCCCAGGGCCATCTCGGCATCATCGAGCAAGCAATGGTCGAGCCGCGCGCTGATGGCCTGGCGATCCATGCCGATGCCAATCAGCACCAACTCCTGGCGCCGGTCGCCATACGGCTCGACCGAATCGGCCAGGATCCGGCCACGGCTCTCGTCGTCATCCGGCCAGTCGGCGCCATCGACGGCGCCCCACCACAAACCGGCGCCCTGGTGGCGGCACACGCCGCCCGCCTGCGACCACTCGCCGGCGTGGGCCATCCGCGTGGCAAGCCAGAAATAGCCTTTCGAGCGGATCACACCCGGCCAATCCTCACGAATCAGGTTCCAGAAACGCTGCGGATGAAACGGCCGGCGCGCCCGGTAGACGAAGCTGGCAATACCATACTGTTCGGTTTCCGGCTGGTGTTCGCCGCGCAGTTCGGCCAACCAGCCCGGCGCCGCAGCAGCCTGTTCGAAGTCGAAGCGTCCGGTCGCCAGCACGCGCTCAAGCGGCACCTCGGAATGCGCCGC
Organism: Burkholderiaceae bacterium; assembly: GCA_019751755.1. GTDB lineage: Bacteria > Pseudomonadota > Gammaproteobacteria > Burkholderiales > Burkholderiaceae_D > Rugamonas. The sequence goes on from JAIENA010000173.1 coordinate 4,329, forward strand.
CGGCACGATGTCGGCGCGCGGATTCAACCCGCGCAGGATCGCCGTCAGCTGCGCCAGTTGCTGGGCGTCGACCAGGTCGGCCTTGTTGAGAACGATGACGTCGCAGAATTCAACCTGCTCGACCAGCAGGTCGACCACACAGCGCCCATCGTCCTCGCCAAGGCCGGCGCCACGTTGTTCCAGGCTGTCCTGGCTGGCGTAATCCTTGAGGAAATTGTAGGCATCGACCACCGTGACCATGGTGTCGAGCCGCGCCACGTCAGCCAGGCTGCGCCCCTCCTCGTCGCGAAAGGTGAAGGTCTCGGCCACCGGCATCGGTTCGGAGACGCCGGTCGATTCGATCAGCAGGTAGTCAAAGCGACGCTCGCGCGCCAGTCGCCCGACTTCCAGCAGCAAATCCTCGCGCAGGGTGCAGCAGATGCAGCCGTTGCTCATCTCGACCAGCTTTTCATCGGCGCGTGACAACTGCGCGCCACCGTCGCGCACCAGCGCGGCATCGATATTCACCTCGGACATGTCGTTGACGATAACGGCCACCCGCTTGCCCTGCCGATTGTTGAGGATGTGGTTCAGCAAAGTGGTCTTGCCAGCGCCGAGGAAGCCGGACAGCACGGTGACCGGCAGGCGCGCGGCGGCAGCCACGCCGGCAAGGCCGGTGGCGAAAGATGGTCCGTTCATGCCAACACCTCCGTCAGCCCGGCGGACGGTTGGCGCTCGCTCTGCGGCAGAGCGGTCAGGATGGGGGCGCACACCCGGCGGGGTGCGGTGGTAATCAAGGGCATCATGTCAAGACTCCTGGTGGATTGGGCGCGGCAGAATCGGTGGCATCGGTGGCATCGGCCACCGCCGCCGCTTCGGCCCGGGCACGCGCTTTGGCGTGAATGAAAAAATCAAATGTGTGTGAAATAAAGTCGCGCACGGCACCATCGACGATGAATACCAAACGCGTCTGGCGCGGACCTGGCGGCCAGGTGTCGAGGGTGCCGGGTGGGAACAGCATGCGTTGGACACCGTGGATCACCAGCGGCTGCGAGCGCCCCTCGACGTCAACAATGCCCTTCAGGCGCAACACCTGCTGGCCGCGCATGGCCAAGATGAGCTCGAGCGCGGTCAGCAGGTCGTCCCACGGCAGCGGCTGGTCGAACGTCAGGCAGAATGCCTCGATCGCGGCGCCGTGCCGGCTCGGCTCCTGGACGGGCGCGGGCTTGCGGCCCAAGCCGCTCGCGGGCTGGACGTCGACCCGGCGGTAGCGCTCGGCATGCAACCAGTGCTGGACGTCGAGCTGTTTGTTGAGCGGGTCAAAGGCGGCGCTGTCATCGAGCACCCGGCCCTGCGCTTGTCCGTGCGCCACCAGTACCATGTCCGCGCCGGGATTGATGACGCGCAGGCGCGCCGTCAAGGCGGCCAGTTGCGCCGGCCGCATCAACTCGGTCTTGGTGATCAGCAGGCGGTCGGCGACGGCGACCTGCTGCGCCACCTCCGGCTGGTGGTCGATCTGCGCCAGCCCGAACACGCCATCCACGCACACGACCACGCCGGCCAGCCGATAGTGTTGCAAGATGGTCGGATGCTCGAGCAATTCGTGCAGCAGCGGCGCCGGACGGGCCAGACCGGTGGTCTCCAGGATCACGCGCGCAAAACGCGGCACCTTGCCGTCATGGCGCCGCCAGTACAACGCACGCAAGGCGCCCGCCAGCGCGCCGCGTACCGTACAGCAAACGCAGCCGTCCTCCAGCACGACGGTATCCTCGCGCGCCGTCTCGACCAAATGATGATCCAGTCCGACCGCGCCGAATTCATTGATCAACACGGCGCTGTCGGACAGTTCCGGGTGCTTCAGCAGGCCGTTGAGCAGCGTGGTTTTGCCACTGCCCAGGAAGCCGGTCAGTACGGTCAGCGGAATTTTTGACATCGGAATACCTCGTTCACTGATGGTTGGAGCATCTTTGATGCAACAGAGTTGCAAATCAAGCGGACTGTCTGCATGCGGCGGTAGGCCTAGCGCTTAGAACGACAGGCGCACGCCGGCACTCAGATTACGCCCGGCGAGCGGCGCGGCCTGCTTGATGAACGAGCTATGGCTGAACGCCAGTTGATTGTTCAGGTTGTTCAGACGGGCATAGAACTGCGCCGGCACGCCGCCCAGGCGGGTATCGATGTGGGCGCCCAGATTCAGCATGTTGTAACCCGCAGTCGCGGTCTCGAAGGCGGTAACGCGGTCCTGGCGGCCAACCCGGTAGAACTCGACAAAGCCGTGCCAGGCATTCCAGTTGCCATCGAATTTGAGCCCGGCGCGCCGGGCCGGTATGCGCGGCAAGTAGGCCCGGTCGCCATCGGCGAAGCGTGCGCGCACCCAGTCACCAAACAGGGTCGCGGCAAGCTGTGCCGAAAACTGGTGGCGTACTTCGGCGTCGAGGCCGGTAAATCGGGCGTCGCGCTGGGTGTATTCAATCAATTGGAATTGCTCATGCGTATCGAGGGTATTCCCATAGATAAAGTCCTTGACCCGGTTGCGATAGATGCCCACCGAGAACGTGGTATCGCCTTCAAATTTGCGCAAGGTCAGGTCGAGGTTGTGCGAGGTTTCCCGGCCCAGGTCCTGGTTGCCAATTTCGTAGGTATTCGTGGCCAGGTG
>JAIENA010000124.1 GCA_019751755.1 Burkholderiaceae bacterium
ATGGTGGCGGTGGCCAGATAATGGCGGCCATGCGCCGCGATCACGGTACCGATAATCGGTTGTTTTGCTTTGTTCATTGAGTCTCGACCACCAGCGCATCAGCCTTGGCGGCACAAATGAAATCGTTAATGGATAGTCCGCCCTGACCCTGGTTAACCGAGTGCGTGTCGTAGCGCACCACGCAGCGGTTGTAGGTAACAGTCAGTTCCGGGTGGTGGTCTTGCTGGTGCGTGACGTAGGCCAGCGCGTTGACAAAGGCCAGCGTCTTGTAATAGTCGGCAAAGGCGTAGGTGCGCACCAGTCGGTTGTGTTCCAGTTGCCAGGCCGGCAGCAGCGCGGCCAGGCGCGCCGCTTCGGTGTCGGATAAGGCGTCCTTGGCGGGCGCGCAGTGCAGTGCCAGCAAACTCTTGGCGGAATCGATTTTCATGATCAAACTCCCAGGTTCAAATGCCGGATACGGATGCTGGCCGGCGGGTGTGAATCATAAAAGGCCGAGTGCAGCGGGTCGGGCGTCAAGGTCGACGCATTATCCTCATACATTTTCACCAGGGCCGACACCAGGTCGCGCGCATCCGTATGTTGCGCGGCAAAGGCGTCGGCTTCGAATTCATGCTTGCGTGACGACAGCGACGTTAATGGCCCCAGCAGGAACGTAAACACCGGCAGCACCAGCATGAACAGCAGCAGCGCCATGGCGTCGTTGCTGGCGCCCGGCAATGCCAGCGGATTCACGCCCAGCCCCATGTAAAACCACGGCTGGGTTTTCAGCCAGCCCAGCAGCGCCAGGAAACCCAGCGACAGCGCAAACATCACGCTGATGCGCTTGACGATGTGTTTCAGCTTGAAGTGGCCCAGTTCGTGTGCCAGCACCGCTTCGATTTCCTGCGGCGTCAGGCGTTCGATCAGCGTATCGAAAAACACGATGCGCTTGGCCGCGCCAAAGCCGGAGAAATACGCATTGCCGTGCGCGCTGCGCTTGGAGCCATCCATGATGAACAGTCCCTTGGAGGCAAAGCCGACGCGGGTCATCAAGCCTTCGATGCGCGCTTTCAGCGATTCATCGGCCAGCGGCGTGAATTTGTTGAACAGCGGCGCGATCACGGTCGGATACAGCAGCATGATCAAGACCTGGAAGCCGCTCCACACCAGCCACGCATACAGCCACCACAGCGCGCCGCTTTGCTCCATCAGCGTCAGCACCACCCAGACCAGCGGCAAGCCGATCAGCGCGCCGACGCCGACGCCTTTGACGAGATCCATGAAAAACAGGCCCGGCGTCATCTTGTTGAAGCCAAAGCCGGCTTCCAGGCGGAACTGGCGGTAATAATCCAACGGCAAATCGATCAGGCCGGAAATCGCCGCATACGCCACCAGCAGGCCGATCTGGTACGCCATGCCGGGCCCCGCCAGCTTGTACACTTCAATCGACAGCCACTGCAGGCCACCGAGCAGGGTAAAGCCGACCAGCACCGCCGCCTGCAGCAGCATCGACAGCATGCCGAACTTGGTGCGGGCGATGGTGTAATCGGCGGCCTTTTGATGCGCTTGCAACGCGATCTTTTCCGCGAATTCCGCCGGGACGGCGTTGCGGTGCAACAGCACGTGGCGGATGTGACGCGAGGCCAGCCAGAAGCGGACGGCCAGCGTCAGGAGGAGGAAAGATACGAACAAAATCGAAAACGCGTGGATATACATTCTGTGCCTGTGAGAAAATGGCGGATTGTTTTGGCCAAGAGAGAATTATGTCACAAGCGACCGGAATCCCAACCACCGCTCCTGCACAACAGCGTCCCAACGAGATGAACCTGGTTTGGGTCGATATGGAAATGACCGGCCTGGAGCCGGAAACGGACCGCATTATCGAGGTGGCGATCGTCGTCACCGATATGCACTTGAACATCCTGGCGGAAGGCCCGGTGTTTGCAATTCATCAATCCGATGAAACCCTGGACAAGATGGATGCGTGGAACAAGGGCACGCACGGCCGTTCCGGCCTGACCGAGCGCGTCAAGGCGTCGACCGTGACGGAAGCGCAGGCGGAAGCGGAATTGATCGCCTTCATGAAACAGTGGGTGCCGAAGGGCAAAGCGCCGATGTGCGGCAACACCATCGGCCAGGACCGCCGCTTCATGGTCAAGTACATGCCGGCGCTGGAAGCGTTCTTCCACTACCGCAATATCGACGTGTCGACGTTGAAAGAACTGTGCAAGCGCTGGAAGCCGGAAATCGTCGGCGGTTTCAAGAAACACCAGAAACACACGGCGCTGGCCGATATCACGGAATCGATTGAAGAACTGCGCTATTACCGCGAGCACTTTATTAAGTTGTAATTGCAGTTGTAATTCCCCCCGCCGCGCCGTCCTGGCGCGGCAGTCTCGCCACAGAATTCCCCCGGTTTCCATTGCCGATTCGCATTTTCTGGCCTTTCCTTCCAGCCTGATGGCATAGTGAGGGACCATGATGGTATGTTCCTCAGGAAATGTTGCCCATGGTACACTTGTCTGATACTTAACAGCGCTGTACAGGCACATACACACATGAAGAAAATCATCACGGCCTGCATGCTGGCCACCCTGGCCGCCTGCGGTGGCGGCGGAGGCGGTAGCAGCAATACCGGCACCGGCACCAATACTGGCACCCCCACGGAAACGTTCCGGATCGCCTTTAGCACGGCGACGCTCAACTTCGATCTGGTGGAAGGCAAGACCACGCCGGTGACCCGCACCGTGACCGCCACCGCCAATACCACCACCACGAAAGCCGTGGTCTTCACGGCGGAGCCGTCGGGGCCGGGCATTCTGATGCCGATCGCCGTGGAAAACGCGGGGGCGCTGGCCAACAATATCGTGATTTCCGCCGATCCCGCCCTGAAGGCGGGCACCTATTCCGGCAGCATCAAACTGCAGGCGTGCACCACCACCGCCTGCACCGAAGCGCACCCGGGCTCGCCGCATACGGTCAATTACACGATCACGGTGCGCGCCGCCATCAAGCCGTCGCAGGCCGATGTGGCGTTGTCGGCGGCCGAAGGCGGCTCCAGCACCACCTTGGCATTGGGCGTGGTGCAGCCGGCCGGATTCGGCGAGATCAGCTATAAAGTCACCTATCCGACCGGCCAGACTGTGCAGTGGCTGAAAGTCACGCGCAATACCACTGGCGGCCTCGATTTGCAGGGCGTGGCCACCGGCCTGGCCACCGGCACCTACAAGGCGGATCTGGAACTGGTCGCGGCGCAGCCTGAATTGTCGTCCAAGGTGCCCGTGACGTTCACGGTCGGTTCCGGCGTCGTGATTGCCGAGACCGTCAATATTGACCTCGGCAGCGCCACCACGCCGGCGGCCCTGAAGGGTGACCTGGCCGTGGCCGGCGTGACGGCCGGAACCTGGACCGCCGTCAGCAGCCAGCCATGGCTCAAGCTCGATCCCGCAACCGGTGCGGTGGGCGGCAAACTGGCCTGGCAGGTGGACACCACGCTGGCCAGCGCGCTGGCCAATAACACCGTGCACACGGCCAACGTGACCTTGACCATCACGGGGATCCCCGCGAAAACCATCGCGTTCAAGCTCAATAAGCACCTGGCCCAGTTGCGGGTGGCCGATACCTATGCGCTGCGCCCCGGTCTCGGCGGCATCGTGCAGCTGTATGGCTCGGGCCTGTCGGCGGTCGATGGCCAGAGTGTGGCGCTGCGGATCGGCACCTACTCGCCGACCGCGTTTTCCGCCCGCGATACCGTGCTGACCATCGCCACGCCGCCGCTCGACGCCGGCACCTACGACGTGGTGTTGACCAATGCGTCCGGTATGCCGGTATCAAGCGCCAAGCTGAAAGTGTTGCTGCCACAAACCTATACCTACCAGGCGGTGCCGACCTCGGGCGACAAGGCGTCGTTGGTGTGGGATGGCGACGGCAAGGCCCTGTATGTGGTCAATGCGCAAAAGACCGTCGAGCGCTATGCGCCGGATGCGACGGGCCTGTTCAAGCAAACCGGCACCAACACCCTGACCAACGGCGTGGAGGCGATCGGCCTGACGCGCGATCGCAGCGCGCTGATCGTATCGTCTGGCGCGAATACCTTCCTCAAGCTGGGCTTGACGGATCTGGGACTGCTGCAAACGATGCCGGTGGGTACCTGGACTGCGCAGCCGAATTACCAGCGCAATCCGCTGCCGGTGCTGGGCGATAACCGCGTCATGATTTCCAACTATGGCATGCTGGACCTCGATACCGGCGTGCTGACGCCCTATGCCGGTGTGATCTTGAACGGCCTGGCGCCGTATGGCACGGTGGCGCCCAATGGCAAGGAGATGCTGATTTCGGGCGCCGGCCAGGCACCGGGTCCGATCACCGCCTACAGCGTTGACGGTGGCAAGTTCGCGCCGATGGCGCCGGCCACGGCGGCCAGTGCCTTTATTACCAGCTCGGCCAGCCGTGACGGTGCCCTGTGGCTGCAAGGCCAGCAGTTTGGCCTGTCGCTGGTGTTCAATGTGGTCAACTCGCTGCAGGTGCAGCAGGGGGCGGTCAAGCCACCTGCCGGCTGGACCCCGGTGGCCGGTGTCTTGAGTAGCGACGGCGCCACCGCCTATGTGTACGCGACCAACGGCACCGGCGCGCCACGCGTGTACGTGTTCAATACCCGCGTGGCGGCGCCATCGGGCGGCGCCTATCCGATCCTGGGCCAAATCCCGGTCGCGGACCGCGCTGATTGCGTTGGTACGCTGTCGCTGCCAAGCTGCATCAATAACGTGGCGCAGATGGTGATCGCGGACGATGACAATACGCTGTTCATCATGGGCGACCGCAACCTGCTGGTGGTGCCGGTGCCGGCCGTGCTGTCGGCGGCGCTGCGCATGGGCGGGCGCCGCAAGTAAGCGGCCCCTCCCAAAGTAAAAAGGCCAGCTGCGTGCTGGCCTTTTTTTACGTCGCTTGCGTCAGCGTTTAATGCATGAATCCCAGGTCCTGGACCGGGAATGTTCGCAGTTCGTTTTTGAACACTTGGGTTTCCAGCATGTCCGCATCGGCGCCGAACCAGCGCCCCAAGGTGGCGCCATATTAGGTGGGGGAGTAAGGCGGGGAGGGGGACTGAAATTGTCAAATGGTGTGACATTTTCTGTCACACCATTTCCGGCCGGAGGACGATTATGCGTCCGCGCCGTGGCACTTCTTGTATTTCTTGCCGCTGCCGCATGGGCAGTCGTCATTGCGGCCGACTTTCGGTTCTTCGCGCACTTGCGTGGTGACCGGCGCTTTGCGGCGTGGCACCCAGAATTTTGCGATGGCCGGCAGGTTCGCTTCCAGTTCCTGCGCCAGCTTGTGGGCTTTGATCGGGTCTTCCACCAGTGGCAGTTCGTCTTCGTCGATTTCGTCGGCGCCCAGCAGGTAGATCGGACGCATCAGCGGGGCAGCGTCGGATTCCCAGATCTCACCCCACGAACCTTCGCGCAGTTCCATGCCTTCCCAGAAGCCCCAGCACCAGGCTTCGGCATCGATCAGGGTCTGGCCTTCGACTTCGTGTTCGACGAACAGCGGCTCGAATTCCTTTGGCGCCACTTCAAACGTCACCAGCACTTCGTTCATGAAGCGCATGATCAGGTGGACGATGCGTTCTTCTTCCTTGGCGTGCTTGAACTTGGGCGCGTCCTTGCCGTCCGGGCCCCAGACTTTCGGCAGCCATTCCGCCGGCATGATCGGTTCCGGGCCGATCGCGATGGCGGTCAGGTAGCCGTGCAAGTGGTCCATCGTCATCGAATCTTCCGGGCTGCGGTCGCCCAGCAGGAAGCTGTCGAGTTCGTCGAATTCTTTTTCGGTCAATGGCTGTTCGAGGTTCATGTTCTTGTCCGGCGTGAATAATTAATCCGCCAGTATACGCCGTGCCGCCGGGTTGGTGGCGGGAGATTGCGGCCGCCGCGTACAATGGCGACATGACGACCGACACCCAACATCCTTATGCCGCGCTCAGTCCCGACTGCGTGCTTGATGCGCTTGACAGTGTGGGCTTGCGCGGCGATGGCCGCCTGCTGGCGCTGAACAGCTATGAAAACCGCGTGTACCAGGTGGGCATCGAAGATGGCCAGCCGCTGGTGGCGAAGTTTTACCGCCCGGGGCGCTGGAGCGATGCGGCCATCCTGGAAGAGCACGCCTTCGTGGCGGAACTGGCGGAACAGGAAATTCCCGTGGTGGCGGCGCTGGCGCTGGACGGTTGCACCCTGCACACCTACCAGGATTACCGCTTTGCCGTGTTTCCCCGCAAGGGCGGACGGGCGCCGGAACTGGGCGACCCGGCCGTGCTGGAGTGGACCGGCCGCTTTATTGGCCGCATCCACGCCATCGGCAAGGTGCGGCCGTTTGTGCAGCGTCCGGCGTTGACAATCGACTCGTTCGGCCGGGAATCGCGTGAATTCCTGCTGCAGCACGGCTTTATCCCACCGGATCTGCTGGCGGCCTGGACCACCACCGTCGATTGCGCGCTCGATGGCGTGGCGCGCTGTTATGAGCGGGCAGGGGACGTGGCGGGGTTGCGCTTGCATGGTGATTGCCATGGCGGCAACGTGCTGTGGACCGACGCCGGCCCGCATTTTGTCGACTTCGACGACAGCCGCAGCGGGCCGGCGATCCAGGATTTATGGATGATGCTGTCCGGCGAACGGGGGGACATGGTGCGGCAAATGGCCGACATCCTGGCCGGCTATGAGGATTTCTGCGACTTCGACAGCCGCGAAATGCACCTGGTGGAAGCGCTGCGCACCTTGCGCTTATTGCATTACTCGGCGTGGCTGGCGCGCCGCTGGGACGATCCCGCTTTCCCCACCGCCTTCCCCTGGTTCAACACCCAGCGCTACTGGCAAGACCGCATCCTCGAACTGCGCGAACAAATCGCGCTAATGGACGAGCCTCCGCTCCCCGTGTAACCCCGGTGGGGTCAGGCGTGCATTGATGCATACGCTGGCAGGCTGTGCCGTAGGAGCGCACGATTGCACGCCT
>JAIENA010000498.1 GCA_019751755.1 Burkholderiaceae bacterium
GCGCCAAGCCCAGCACGCAGGACCTGGTGTCGAAGTTCTACCTGAATGTGCTGCACCGTCCGGCCGAACCGGCAGGACTGGCGTATTGGACCGATGTGCTGGACCGCAAGCTGGCCACGCCAGCCGCGGTGTTGGCGATGATCAGTGACAGCCCGGAAAACCAGGCGGCGCTGGCGCCTCTGATCGGCAATGGCTTCGCCTACACCCCTTACGTAGGCTGATAGCGTTCGCTGGCGCCACGCGGCATGGCGTGGCGCCAGTTCATCAGTCCTTCAGCGCCTCATGCTGCAAGCCGAACATGAAGCCGCCCCAGTGGCGGCCATGGACATACACCGGCTGCGACACCAGCACAAAGATATCGCCGATGTCGCGCATATAGGCCTGGAACAGGAAGTCGCGCGTGTCGCTGGCCACATTGGCCAGCATCTGGTTGCCACTGTGGAAGCGCTTGTCGCGGCAATGCGCGGTGTCCCACGCGACGTCGCCGCTGGGTTTATTACAGTACTTCGAGACGTGGGTCGGCGGGTAGGTTTCACCTTGTGTGCACATGACCGCCAGGTCGCAGCCGGGAATGCTCGCCGCCCACGCGTCGAACAGCGGCTGGAACAGTTTTTCATACGCCATGTCGTAGGTGGTGTGGTATTGCTGCGGATTGGTGCCGGGGATCGGCTGGTAGTTTTTGTCGAACACGTCGAAGCCCTGGTCGGCCAATTGCTTCAAGCCTTTTTCACAGTCGCGCCGGCATTCGTTGAGACGCGCGATAACCTTGTCGAAGGCCGCTTCACCGAGCGTGACTTTGCCCAGTTCGCGCATGCCGTCCTCCGCCGCCGCCGTCAATTTGCGCGAGCGCGTGCTGCACGCGTTCATGGCCTTGGCCATGTCTTGCGACAGGTTGCGCATCTGGCCGATGTTGTCGCTGATGGTGTTGTTGTTGTCGGAGACCCGGTCGACGATGTCGCGGATCGAATCGATTTCGCTCGACACGCGCACGCTGCCGCCGGCGAAGGTGTCGAGCTGCTGGGTGGTGGCGCCCATCACTTCGCAGGTGCGGCCGATGCGTTCCGTGATGGTGGCGGCCACGGTGGCGGTGTGCTGCGAATGCTGCTGGATTTCTTTCACTTGCGTGGTGACGGACACCGCCAGCACCCGTGTGCGTTCGGCCAGGCTGCGCACTTCGGACGCCACCACGGCAAAGCCGCGCCCCTTTTCTCCGGCGCGCGCCGCTTCGATCGACGCGTTCAGCGACAGCAGGTTGGTCTGCTGTGAAATCTCCGAGATTTGGTGCACCAGGCCCAGCGTCGACTTGGTCCCTTCCAGCAGCTTGCCGATATTGGCGTTAAAGGTTTGCATGACTTCGGCCGCCTCGCGCGCCTGGTCATTGGCTTGCGCCATGTCGGTGCGGGCGGTGGACATGCCGGACGCCAGGTCGTTGGCAAAGCCGGCGATGGTGCTGATGCTCGACTGCACCACTTGCACTTCGCTCGACGAGCGTTCGGCCAGCGTATAGATGTGGCTGCTCAAGTCTTGCTGCTTGTTGGCGTGCTCGGTGGCTTCCTTGATTTGCTTGCCGATGTGGACCGCTTCGACCGACATGCCGATGTTATGGCCGCGCACCAAGCGCATCACGGGCCGGAAATCAATTCCTCCCTTGCGTGATGCAAGCCATAACAGCGCAGCACTGCACACGAGGTAAGCCAGCGCCCACCAAGGCGCGCCAGCCATCAGGATCAACACGGAGCCTGCAAGTAGCAGGATGCAATGGACGGCGGCGGTGGTCAGGGTCATCATCGTATAGGGTAGAGGTCGGAGGATTCCTACAACGCAGACACGCATGCAGCTTACTACCTGTTTTCCCCTGATGGCAATTGGTGTCCGGGTTCCTGTTGCTGCCTCACACACTATTGCGCATACTTGTGTGGTTCAACCGCCCGCTCCTTTTCCTATCAATTCAGGAGGTACCCGATGACGCAAACCACGTTAGAACCAGGCAGCAACTTCAAGCACATTTGCCATTACGGCGAGCTGATCTTGCCAGGCATGACGCAGCGCGGCGCAGTGCCCGCCAACTTCACGATGAATTCGCCGGTCGGCATTGCGCGCGACAATTACAACCATGTGTGGGTCTGCGATACCGGCAACAGCCGCGTGCTGGTGTTTACGGCCGACCTCGACACCTTGCTGCATGTGATCGACGCCACCCCGGACCAGGGTAATGGTAAGGGCAAGGGCGGCAAGGAGACCCGCCTGTTGATGCCTTTCCACCTGTGTCCGCATCCGACGGAAGACATCATGTATTGCACCGACATGGGCAATGGCCGGGTGGTGGCGTTTAACTATGACGAGCATGGCGTGGACTTCCAGTTCGCGTTTGGCGACCAGGCCACCAAGACGTTTGTCCCGCTGAGCGATCCGAACGGCATCACCATCGTGCGCGAAGCATCGGGCCAGCATTTCATCTACGTCGCCGACGAGTTCTTCCATACCGGCGATGACGTGCGCAGCCGCTGTGTGAAGTTCACGCTCGATGGTGAATTCGTGCTGCAATTCCGCACCGTCAAGGACATCGACCACGCGCACGATTTGCTGTGGCCGCAAGGCCTGGCCAGTGACAGCCAGGGCCACCTGTACCTGGCCAACACCGGCTACTACGAAGTGTTGAAGATCGATACCGCGTGGCCGGTCAAGGATGAAGTCCTGATCGCGCCCAAGGAAACCGCGCTGCTGCACACCTTCGGCAATCCAGCCGGCATCGGCAAATTCAATGTGATGCGCTCGGTGTGCGTGATCAATGATTATGTGTTCGTGCCGGGTCAGGTGGAAGGCGCGCTGACGATCTACAACCCCGATGGCGTGTTGCAGGAAACCGTGATCGGCATGCTGCCGTTGTGGAACCACAAGCCGGAAGTGGCGCATTCGTATTCGGACTTTATCTACAACACGCTGGAAGACCGGGTGTTTGTCAGCCCGTACCAGATTTGCGCCGGCAAGGAAAAGAACACGTACTACATTACCGAGCCGTTCGCCTCGACCGTGCTGCACACCGCCATCAACATCATCGATGACAACTTGCCGACGGTGGCGACCTTGCTCGATTCCGTCGGCCAGCGCCGCGACAACACCAACAAGGCGCTGGCGACGTCGCAGTTCAATTGCATGACATCGGTGATCCGGGTCGACCCACAACGCAAGAACGGCAAGGGCAAGCTGCCGGAACGGAGCTGGCTTGATGGCTGGGCCAAGACCACGGCGTCGCTGTACCAATACTGGTATCAGCAAGTGCTGAAGCACACCGGCTTTGATCCGCTGGCGGCGGTCGGCACGGCATCCTATAACATCGACTCCGGCAACTGGTGCCTGAAGACGTTCGACACGGCCGTCAATCCCTACGCGCAAATGCAGAACATGGTGCGCGGCTTCTTCACGCCGGGCGACCTGGCGATGACGGCCTACTATCCTGCGCAGCCGCTGCTGGGCCAGGTGTTCCCCGGCACGCCGCTGATTTTCATCACCAATTTTAATATGTGCACGGTGTCGATGTTCCAGTATGGCCCGAACGGCCACTTGCTGAACTATGGCGTGCCGTTTGGCCGCGAAGGCATCGGCGGCGAGGGCACGTTGAAGGCGCCGCAAGGCATCACGGTCAACAGCCACGGCGAAATCTTCATTGCCGACTCGCTCAACAACCGCATCTCGATGTGGCAGCTGGAAGCGACCGGCCTGGTCAGTTTCGTCCGCAATTTCCGCTGGAAGGACAATGGCAAGGAGCTCGACACCTTTACGCCGTGCGATGTCGACGTCGATTCGCAAGACCGCCTGTTCGTCTGCGATCAGTTCAACAATTGCATCCGTGTGTTCGACCGCGAAGGCAACAGCCTGTGGTCGTATGGTGAAGCCGGCTATTGCGACGACCTGGACCGCGACTATGAAAAGTTCTACCTGCCGGCCAGCCTGTGCATCGATGAAGAGGACAACCTGATCGTCAACGACCTGGTGAACCGCGCCTTAAAAGTGTTCAAGATCGATGGCGACACGCTGCAGTATGAAACCGGCGACCTGGTGTTCAAGCGTTATCCGGAAGTCGGGGGCGTATGGATGCCGTTCTTTATCTATGCGCACAACCGGCATGTGTATGTGCCGGATACCACGTTTAATGTGGTGAACGTGTATCAGTATTGACACGCTGATGCCGGTAGGTGGGGGCCCGGCACACGGGCCCCCACCGATCACTTACTCGCAGCGGAAGTTGGCCGCATCTTCGATGTTGCCGCTGCCGTTATAGCGTGCCACTTTCGGGTAGGCACACAGCGGGCGGGTACGGTTGGGCGACCATGCCGTCGGAATGTCTGCGTTGACCCCGCCGCGGTTGCCGGCGCCGCGGGCCGCGGCCAGGATAGCGTCAGGCGCCTGGCCTTTTTCCACCCAGTTGACCAGTGGCGTCAGCATATCGAACTGCTCTGTCGCGGGACCGCCGGAACAGTGGTTCATGCCGGGCACCGGGAAATAGCGGGCAAAGTTCGCGGCATCGCCGCCATGGCTTGCACGCAGGCTGTCATACCAGGCACGGGTGTCGCTGCTGGAGAAGATCGGGTCGCTGGTGCCGTGGTAGGTCAGGATTTTGCCGCCACGATTGCGTACGGTACCCAGGTTGGCGGCGTCGGGTGGTGTCATGTATGACATGCCACTTTCGGTGTATAGGGCATTGGTGGCATGGACCTTGGCCAGCATGGCGTCGAGGTTGCCGGTGATGAAGAAGCGCTGCGCATCGAATCCTGCCGCTTCTTCCGGTGGTGCCTGCCAGACCAGGCCGACGGCGCCGGCATTGCGTTGCGCTTGCGCGGTGAACTTCCAAGAAGCCCAGCCTGTTGTCGCCAGCCCTGCGTCATATGGGAAAGCCGAGTAGATCTGTTTGCCGCTTTCGGTCGTGGCGCCGGCAAACAACTGGCTGATGGTCGATTTTTGCGCCGCGCTCAGGCAGGTGCCGTTGCGGGCGCCCGAACAGGTGGGCACGTCGCTCTCGAGTTTGAATGCAGACTGGCAGGCGACGCTGTCCTGTACCAGCCCATCTTTCGAGCCGTCGAGCGCATCGCATTTTTCCAGTACGCTATTCGATACGAGGGCTCGCTCGGCAAGCGTGAAACCGGTGGACAAGTCTGCCGTGGTGGTGGCCAGCGATGCATATGCCTTGCCTCCGGCAAGATTGGCGATAGACGCCAATGGCAAGCGGATCCCCGGGTTGCCAATCAGGAAGCCGTCGAACTGGTCTGGAAAACGGGCCGCTGCCGCCATGGTGAATCGCCCGCCATTGGAACAGCCGCCCATGTAGGAGCGATCAGGTTCCTTGCCGTAGGCGATCTTGATCAGTGATTTCGCCATCGGCGTGAGCTTGCCCGCCGCCTGGTAGCCGTAATCCAGGCGCGCCTGCGGATCGATACCGAAGCTGGGGTTCTGCGTGTCATTGTGTCCGCCATCGGAACTGATGACGGCAAATCCCTGGTTTAGTGCATGGTCGAGCGGACCGCCGCCGCCCACCGGACCGGTGGCCGTCACAACCACACCGTCGGTGCCGCCGTTGGCTTGGTAGAAAAAGCGTCCGGTCCAGTTGATCGGCAGTCGCATCTCGAAACTGATGGCATAGCGCTTGCCATCAACCGGGCTCACGCGTTGATACATCTGGCCCGTCACCTGGCAGTGCTGCGCCACGGGCTTGCCGCCGGCGAGCAGCGCACCGGCCGGAATATCGTTGGCGGCAGTGATCACCGTGTTGGGATAGTTAAAGCGATTTGCCATGTCCGTGCAGGAGGACAGTACTGCGCCGGATGCCAGCGCCAGTTGCGGCAAGCGCGGTGGATTGCCACCGCCGCAGGCTGTTAGCAAGAGCGTGGCGGCGACCGCGCCCGCCAAATGTCGATCATTCATGTGGATGTCTCCTTGATTATTAGGTTGTTCTGCAGGTACCGACTATACACACGATGAATATTTTTGTGCACAAAAATATATTTAGGCGTAAAAATTTGTTTGTGCAAATTATTGGAGTGAGACATACGCCAGCGGCACAGGTCATTCAACGCGCGGGAGGGCTTGACCGTTTTTGCCGGGGCGCGTTATACTCGCAGGCTTTCCATTCGCTCAGGAAAAGTAAACAAGAAGGCTGCGTCCGCTGCAACACCAGGGCGGAACCACCATTTGAGCGTTAGTTAATTTTTCACAGAAAGTCAAAACATGAAAACTTTTTCCGCTAAGGACCATGAAGTCCAGCGCGATTGGTTCGTGATTGACGCGACGGACAAAGTCCTCGGCCGTGTTGCCAGCGAAGTGGCACGCCGACTGCGCGGCAAGCATAAGCCAGAGTTCACCCCGCACGTTGATACCGGCGATTTCATCGTCATCGTGAACGCAGGCAAACTGCGCGTGACCGGCACCAAAGCAACCGAGAAGACCTACTACCGTCACTCGGGCTACCCAGGTGGCATCTACGAAACCAACTTCCTGAAAATGCAACAGCGTTTCCCTGGCCGCGCCCTGGAAAAAGCTGTTAAAGGCATGCTGCCAAAAGGCCCACTGGGCTACGCAATGATCAAGAAGCTGAAAGTGTACGCCGAAGGTTCGCACCCGCACGCTGCCCAGCAACCAAAAGCACTCGAAATCTAAGGAACTGACATGATCGGTAACTACAACTACGGCACCGGCCGTCGCAAGAGTGCAGTGGCTCGTGTGTTCATCAAAACTGGCACCGGCCAGATCATCGTCAACGGCAAACCAGCCGCTGAGTACTTCTCCCGCGAAACCGGCCTGATGGTAATCCGTCAACCGCTGGAACTGACCGGCAACGTTGAGCGCTTTGACATCAAAGTCAACGTGCACGGCGGCGGCGAGTCCGGCCAGGCAGGTGCAGTGCGCCACGGTATCACCCGCGCCCTGATCGACTACGATGCAGCGCTGAAGGGCGATCTGGCACGCGCCGGCTTCGTTACCCGCGATGC
>JAIENA010000028.1 GCA_019751755.1 Burkholderiaceae bacterium
CAATGCTGGAAATCCGCGCGGCACTTGCTATAGCAAGGACGGACAATGCGGGCGGTGCGGATGCTGAACTGATCAGATCAGCCGCACGCCTGTTGGGATTCAAGCGTGTCGGCGGCGATTTGCAGGATCGATTGGCAGCAGGGCTTGTCGGCGGCTAGTGCAGCTAGCGGATCCGCACGCCGGTTCGCCGCAATAATCACCAAGTCGAGCCCAACCCGAACCGCGTCCCCTCTATGCTGGTTTGCCGTCAACGATATGGCGGTGATAACCACATGGAGACGCGATGCACCAGAAAACCCTCGTCACGCTGGCCGGTTTTGCACTGTCGGCCTTATCCCTCAACGTCCAGGCCGCTTTCGGCCTGAGCACCACCACCAACGATTACACGGTCGATACCGGCGCTGGACTGGTTTTTAAAGTCCAGCGTGTAAAAATTGCCCGCGCCGGCATCGGCGACATTTCCAGTCTGAATTACAACGGCGTCGAACTACAAGGCCAGACCAAAGGGTCGCATATCGCCAGCGGCTTCAGTGGCCTGTATACCGGCATCACCAATGTCGCGGTCGATGCGCAGCAAGTCGATACCGACACCATTAAGATCACCGTGCAGAGCGGCTCCTGCACCCATTACTATCTGGCGCGCCGCAACCAGAACCAGATTGTGATGGGCACCCACATCACGGCCGAGCCGTCGGTCGGCGAATTCCGCTGGATCACCCGCATGAAGGCGGCGGTGTTGACCAACGTGCCGCCGGAATCGAACCTGTCCAACACCACCGGGGCAATTGAAAGTGCCGACGTGTTTGGCCTGGCGAACGGCGAGACCCGCTCCAAGTATTATGGCAACCAGCGCGCGATTGATTATGGCTTGCGCGGCATTAGTGGTAATAACGTCGGCGTCTTCATGGCGTTCGATAACCGCGAAGGCAGTTCCGGCGGTCCGTTCTTCCGCGATATCCAGAACCAGAGCGCCAGCACCACCAACGACGGCGATACCGAACTGTATAACTACCTCAATTCCGGCCACGAGCAGACCGAAGCGTTCCGCATGGGTTTCCATGGCCCGTATGCGCTGGTGTTTACCAATGGCGCCACGCCCGCCATGCCGAACATGGACTGGGTCGCCAACCTGGGCTTGACCGGCTATGTCGGGGCGGCAGGGCGGGGCGGCGTCGCGCTGGCCGGCCTCAGCGGGCGCGATACGGCGTACCCGTACACGGTGGGCTTTGCCAACAGCACCGCGCAATACTGGGCCTCGGCGAATCCTGCCACCGGCAGCATCAACAAGAGCGGCATGCTGCCCGGCACCTACACGATGACGGTGTACAAAAACGAACTGGCGGTCGATACCCGCAGCGTCACCGTCAGCGCGGGCAATACGCTGGCGTTGAACAGCATCACGATTGCCAATGATCCGTCGGCGAAAACCGCATTGTGGCGTATCGGGAACTGGGACGGCACGCCCAAGGAATTCCTCAATGGCGACAAGCTCAACGCGATGCACCCGTCCGACGTGCGCATGGCCTACTGGACGCCGGCCGACTATATCGTCGGCACGTCAGCGCCCGCCACCGGTTTCCCTGCGTACCAATGGAAGAATGTGAATGGCAGCATGACGGTGCGCTTCAACCTCACCAAGTCACAGATTGCCGCCAGTTCCACTTATACGCTGCGGGTCGGCATTACCGCCGCGTATGCCAGTGCGCGGCCGCAAGTCACCGTCAATGGCTGGACTTCCACCGTGCCGGCCGCCTCATCGCAGCCGAACAGCCGCAGCCTGACGGTGGGCACCTACCGTGGCAACAATGCGATGTTCTCGTACAGCATCCCGGTCGAGCAACTGGTGGTGGGGCAGAATATCCTGACCCTGGCGCCCGCCAGCGGCAGCTCCGGTACCCTGTACTTAAGCCCGGGGTATGCGTATGACGCGCTCGACCTGATCAAGAATCCTTAAAGCCTCGGCCCAGGCGCTGATGCCGGTGCCAGGTCCAGCGCATATGTCTCGGCCACCGATGCCAGCGCCGCGTAGGCGCTGTCAAAGTCATACCGGTCCAGGCAGCGTTGTATGGTCCGGGTGTCCTCCACGCCAAAGCTCACCGTAAATTCATCGCGGTGGCTGGCGAAGTAATCGACGGCCTCGCCATCCATGCCACGCAACAGTGCCGCCAGCGTTTGCAGGTCGGCTTGCCAGGCCAGGTGAGGGCGGCCGGTGAGAGGTGCCTTGGCCCCCCTTTCTGGCGGCATCCCGGCGGCGATGCCGTCGCACACCCGTGCCAGTTCCCAGCGCAGTCCGTCAAGGTGTTCCGCCACCGCCGCCATCGTCGCCGGGCTGTGCATCGCGGTTTCAAGCGCGTCGGCAATCTCTTGTATCCGCAGTGCGCCCAGGCTGCCGGCCAGGCCGCGCAAAGTGTGAACGTGGCGTTCCGCGCTGGCGGCATCGTGCTGTTGCAGCGCCGTGTCGATGTGTTGCGCGGCATCGCGCTGACCGTCGGCAAAACTGCGCAGCAGCTTGGACAGCAAGGCGTCGTTGCCGTCGACACTGACGCGTGCGCGGACCAGGTCGATGCCCGGCAGCGTGGCCGGCAAACCCGGAACCTGGCCGGCGCCACCCGCAAGTGGCTGGTCCGTAGTCAGGTATTCGGACAGGCGCTGTCCCAGCAGACGGTACAGTTCGGCTGGTATCAGCGGCTTGCTGATATGCTCGTTAAACCCTTCCTCCTTGCAGCGCTGGCGCTCTTCATCCATGGCGCTGGCCGTCATGGCGATCACCGGCAGGGCGGCGTAACGGGCATCGGCGCGGATATGCCGTGTGGCCGCGTGGCCATCCATTTCCGGCATTTGCAAATCCATCAAGACCAGCTGGTAATAATCGGGCGCGTGCGCTTGCAGGCAGTCCAGCGCCAACCGCCCATTGGCTGCCACGTCGACGGCGATGTGGCAGCGGGTTAGTAATTCAACGGCGATTTGCTGATTGATCTCATTGTCTTCGGTCAGCAAGATGCGCACACCGTCGAAGCGGGGCATGGTTCCGGCGGCGTGCTGTTGCGCCGCGCGGCGCGACGCGGCCGCCTGCGACGCCTGCAGTGCGGTATCGAACGGCAGTTCGACGGGCAGACCGAACCACAGGTCGAACGTGAACACGCTGCCCACGCCCGGCGTGCTGTCGGCGCGAATCGTACCGCCCATCAACTCGACCAGATTTTTCGAGATGCTCAAGCCCAGGCCGGTGCCGCCGAATTTGCGCGTGGTGGAGCCATCGGCTTGCGTGAAGGCCTGGAACAGTTTGCCCAGCTGTTCCGTGGTCATGCCGATGCCCGTGTCGCGCACGGTGAAGCGCAGCCGGGTGCGGCGCGGCATCGTGTCCGAAATCGGGTCCGATGCCGGGAACGACTCCAGCACGCGGATGGCCAGTGCGACCTCACCCTCGGCGGTAAACTTGATTGCGTTGTTGAGCAGGTTGATCAAGACTTGCCCCAGCCGCAGCGCATCGCCGTGCAAGAGGCGCGGCACCTCGGGCGGCACGTCGACATGGCAGGCCAGCCCTTTGTCGACGGCGCGCCCGCCGGTGATGGCGGCGACGTGGGCCAGCGCGTCGTCCAGATTAAAATCGGCGAGGTTGATATCGAGCTTGCCGGCTTCGATCTTGGATGAATCGAGGATGTCGTTGATGATGCCCAGCAGGGAATTGCCGGCGTTATGAATCTTTTGCACATAGTCGCGCTGCTTGGGTGACAGATCGGTGTCCAGCGCCAGGTGCGACAAGCCGATCACCGCATTCATCGGCGTGCGGATTTCATGGCTCATATTGGCCAGGAACATCGACTTGGCCTGGGTCGCTTCCTCGGCCTTGCCGCGCGCCGCTTGCGCTTCCTTGAACAGCAAGGCATTTTGCAGCGCCACGCCGATGTGGGCGGCGATGGTTTCCAGCAAGCGCTGGTCGTTGGCGTGATACACGCGGTCGGGGCTGATACTTTGCACCGACACCACGCCTTGCGCCACGCCGCCCGCCATGATGGGGACGCCGAGGTAAGAGCACACTTCGCGTCCCACCATCGCGGCGCCAGGGCCGCTGCGGCGCGCTTCGCCACTACCGGCCACCAGCAGGCTTTGTTCGTTGTCGATGATGGCGCTGGTCACGCCCTCGCCGTAGCGCAACGGTGTTTCATCCTCGGCATGCACGTAAGGAAAGTGGATCCAGCCGCTGGCGCGGTCGAGCAGGGCGACATAGGCGATGTCGGCATTGAAGACGTCGCGCACCTGGTTGCCCACCGCCGCGATCAGCCCGTCGAAATCGAGCTTGCTGGCCAATTGCTGCGCCACCTGGTTGACGGTGGCCAGTTCGGCGCTGCGTTCATCGGCCGCCACTTTTTGCTGCACCACTTCGGCCGTGCGGGCCGCGATCTCGGCCTCGAACGCCTCGTGCTGCGTGGCCACCTGGCGCATGCGCCAGCGGTAGGCGGCGTACAGCGTGCCGCCACACAGCAGCGCCATGGCACCGCGGAACCACCAGGTCTGGTACCAGGCGGGCAAGACCTCGACGTTGATGGCCAGCACCTGTTCGGTCCAGACGCCGGCGCGGTTGCTGCCCCGTACCCGCAAGGTGTAGTGGCCCGGCGCCAGGTTGGTATATGAGGCCAGGCGCCGGCTGGCGTCGGTGATGATCCAGTCCTGGTCGAAGCCGTCCAAGCGGTAGGCGTAACGGTTCAATTCCGGCGCGCTGAAGTCGAGCGCCGAGAATTCGACGGCGAAGCTATTGGCGTCCGGGCGGATGGTCAGCGGCGCCTTGCCGGGCGCCGGCACCAGTTTGCCACCGACCCGCACATCGGCCGCCACCACGGGCGGACGCTGGCGCCACGGCTGCAAGCTTTCCGGCGCGATGATCGTCAGCCCGGCGGTGCCGCCAAACAGCAGCTCGCCTTCGGCCGTGACGGCGCCGGAATTGTTCCAGTAGCCGGGATAAGCCACCCCATCGGCACGCTTGAGCGCGTCGATGGCGAAGGTGTCCGGATCGATGCGGGCAATGCCGTCATCGGTGCTGGCCCACATATACCCCTGGCGATCGGGCAGCAGCTTGCTGATGTTCAGATTGGGTAAGCCCTGCGCCATGCCCAGCCGGTGGAAGCGCGGCGTGCCATCGGCTGCGCGGCCCAGCAAGATGTCGATGCCGCCGAAGCTGCCGATCCAGAGCCGTCCCTGGCGATCTTGCGCCAGTGCGGTGACCCAGCCATTGGACAAGGTTTTGATGGTCTCCAGCACGGCACCGCTGCCGCGATCGATGCGATGCAATCCGTTATTGGTTCCCGCCCACAACGCGTTGTCCGTGCCCTGCATGACGACGGTGACGTAGGCGCTGGCCAGGCCCGCGATCCGCACGGATTTGGCGCCCGACAGCGGTAGGGAAACCGCATGCAAGCCATTGTTCTTGGTGCCGACCCACAGTGTCTGGCCGATCCGCTCCAGCACCCGGATATCTTCCTTGGAGCCCAGGCCGGGCACGGGCACCTGCGCCACCGCCACCGCCTTCTCGCGGCGACCCATGCGATCCATGCGGTACAGGCCGGAGGTGGTGCCGACCGCGATGGCGCCATTGTCCAGGGGAACCATGCTGGTAATGCCGGCCTCGGGCAGGGCGAATGCCGCTCCGCTCCCGCCGCTGGGCAGGCTGGTGATCTTGCCGCTGTGCGGTTCCAGGATATGGATGCCGCCGCTCAGCGTTCCCAGCCAGACTTGTCCGCTGGCGCTGGTCATGACGGAGAGCACTTCCAGTGCCGGAATGCGCTGGCTTTGCCCGACCGAGGCGGTGGCCCATCCTGCGTACTGGCGGCTGATGCCGCTGTCGGTGGCGAGCCAGAGCACGCCGGCGTTATCGCGCAGCATGGCGCGCACATTATTGTTGATCAGGCTGTCTTGCGAGTAGGGATCGTGGCGGATGGTATGCGTGCGCAGCGTGGCGGCATCGACCGCGATCAAGCCATCGGCGTAGCTGCTCAGCCATATTTCACCGGGACGGGATTCCCCCAGCGCGGGAATATTGCGTGGCGCGGGGATGCTCTGGATGGCGCCGGTGGACGGATCGAGCACCATGGCGCCTTGCGCATGGGTACCGATCCAGAGTCGGCCATCGCTGGCGCTGAACAGGCTCGACACGGTAATGGCTTCGCCGTTGGCGTTGGGGAGGGCGACCGCGTTAAAGCGTTTGCTGTGCGGATCCCAGCGGGCCAGTCCGTTGGTGGTGCCGACCCAGAGGGTGCCGGCGGCGTCGCGCAGCAGCGCACGCACGCTGTTGGCCGGCAAGCCGTCCGCTTGCCGGAAGTGGGTAATGGCGGCTTGGCCGGGTTCAGCCTTGGCGGGAAGTCGGTCCAGGCCGCCGCTGGTGCCGACCCACAGGCCGCCGTCGCCATCATCGGCCAGCGCGCTGATCCAGTCGGCGGACAGTTCGCCAACGCCGGCGCCGGCGCGAAAGCTGACAAAGTGATCGTGTTCACGGTCGTAGCGCGCCAGGCCGCCGCTGCTGGTGCCGACCCACAGGTGGCCGGCGGGGTCGGCATGCAGCGTGTTGATGGGGTTGTCCGGCAGCGAGTGGGCGTTACCGGGAATATTCAGGTAGTTGCGGAAACGGTAGCCGTCCCAGCGTCCCAGTCCGCCCTGTGTGCCGATCCACATGTAGCCTTCGCGATCCTGCGCCAGCGCCATGATGATCGGGTTGGGCATGCCGGCTTGCGGCAAGATGTGCTGGAACAAGGGCGGCGCCAAGAGCGCCCAGCGGGCCAGCGGCGCCGATAGCCCTGTTATGCACGTCAGGCCAAGGACGGCCGCCGCGCACAGACGGACCCACCCCCGTCGCGGTCGATTGCGGTGGCGCCAAAGGAAAGAAGGCATCTCAAGGCAGAGCGCGAGTGGATCAGCATTTCAGTATAGTTGATTATTTGAAACCAAAAATACTTCACCGATAATACTTCGGCCGAAATGCAACGATGTAGGGC
>JAIENA010000295.1 GCA_019751755.1 Burkholderiaceae bacterium
GCGGAGTGGACGGGGCTCGAACCCGCGACCCCCGGCGTGACAGGCCGGTATTCTAACCAACTGAACTACCACTCCTACAAATGCAAGGCACAACATTCAATAAACCTGGTGGGCGGTGAGAGGCTCGAACTCCCGACCTAATGCTTGTAAGGCATCCGCTCTACCAACTGAGCTAACCGCCCGGCTTACTGACCCGGCAAACAGTGCACCTAAGTAACGCTGCTCACCGAAGTCCGTTAGTTTACAGCATCTTTCAGAGCTTTACCAGCCTTAAATTTAGGAACTTTGGCGGCGTCGATGACGATTTCTTCTTTCGTGCGCGGATTGCGGCCGGTGCGGGCTGCGCGCTCGCTCACGGAGAAGGTGCCAAAGCCGACCAGGGTGACGCTGTCGTTCTTGGCCAGGGTGGTGGTTACGCCATCGATCATTGCGTCCAGGGCGCGGGCTGCGGCAGCTTTCGAAATGTCAGCGGATGCAGCGATATGGTCGATCAATTCAGTCTTGTTCACAAAAGTCCCCGTCACAAAGGTTTATATCATTTATACCGTTTTAAGCCAGCAATGATGCGGCTGGCAGGCGGCAGAGAAAAATCTCAGGCGGTATTAGACAAGCCGGGAAAGCCTTGTGTCAAGGGAAACACTGGCGAAAACACCAGTAAAAATGAAAACAGGCGCCGATTGGCGCCTGTTTGGGGCTTGCGGGTCGGGATAGCGGCTCAGCGCCGCCCCGGGTTTAGTGCTTGACGACCTCGCCCTGCCCGTCCACCTTGGCCTGCGCCGCCGCCACGGCTTCCACCGGCGGCGTCTCCACCAGCGGTTCCGGCTGGCGCTCCAGCGCGATTTCCAGCACCTTGTCGATCCAGCGCACCGGCACGATTTCCAGCTTGTTTTTCACATTGTCCGGAATCTCGGCCAGGTCCTTGACGTTCTGCTCGGGAATCAAGACCGTCTTGATGCCACCACGATGCGCCGCCAGCAGTTTTTCCTTCAAGCCGCCGATCGGCAGCACTTCGCCGCGCAAGGTGATTTCCCCCGTCATCGCCACATCGGCGCGCACCGGAATACCGGTAAACACCGACACCAGCGCCGTCGTCATGCCGATACCGGCCGATGGACCATCCTTCGGCGTCGCGCCTTCCGGCACGTGGATGTGGATATCGCTCTTTTCAAACACCTCGGACTTGATGCCAAGGCGGCTGGCACGGCTGCGCACCACGGTGCGCGCCGCTTCGATCGATTCCTTCATCACGTCGCCCAAGGTACCGGTGCGTATCACGTTGCCCTTGCCCGGCATGGTGACCGCTTCGATCGTCAGCAGATCGCCACCAACCTCGGTCCACGCCAGACCAACCACCTGGCCCACCTGGTTTTGCTTCTCAGCCACGCCGAAGTCGTAGCGGCGCACGCCCAGGAACTTGTCCAGGTTTTTCGGCGTGACAGCGACTTTCTTCTCGGTCTTTTTCAGCAGCAGCATCTTGACCACCTTGCGGCAGATCTTCGACACTTCGCGCTCCAGCGAACGCACGCCCGCTTCACGGGTGTAGTAATGAATAACGTCGCGGATCGCGGCTTCCGAGATGGTGATTTCACCCTCCTTCAAGCCATTGTTCTTGATCTGCTTCGGCAACAGGTAGCGCTGCGCGATCGAGGTTTTTTCATCTTCCGTGTAACCCGACAGGCGAATCACTTCCATCCGGTCCAGCAGCGCCGGCGGGATGTTGTACGAGTTCGACGTCGCCACGAACATCACGTCCGACAGATCGAAATCGACTTCAATGTAGTGATCCGAGAACGTGTGGTTCTGTTCCGGATCGAGCACTTCGAGCAGCGCCGACGACGGATCACCACGGAAGTCCGCACCCATCTTGTCAATTTCATCGAGCAGGAACAGCGGGTTGCGCACGCCGACTTTCGCCAGCGATTGCAGCACCTTGCCCGGCATCGAGCCGATGTAGGTACGGCGGTGACCACGGATCTCGGCCTCGTCACGCACGCCGCCCAGCGCCATGCGCACGAACTTGCGGTTGGTGGCGCGGGCGATCGACTGGCCCAGCGAGGTTTTACCCACACCTGGAGGACCCACGAAGCACAGGATCGGGGCTTTCAGCTTGTCGACGCGCTGTTGCACCGCAAGATATTCCAGGATGCGTTCCTTGACCTTCTCCAGGCCATAGTGGTCGGTATCGAGGGTTTTCTCGGCGTTCGTCAGGTCGTTGTTGACCTTGGATTTTTTCTTCCATGGCAGCGACACCAGCGTGTCGATGTAATTGCGCACCACGGTCGCTTCGGCCGACATCGGCGACATCAGCTTGAGCTTTTTCAGCTCCGCATTGGCCTTGTCCAGTGCCTCTTTCGGCATCTTGGCGGCGGCGACTTTCTTTTCCAGCTCATCCAGGTCGGCGCCGTCTTCGCCTTCACCCAGCTCTTTCTGGATGGCTTTAACCTGTTCGTTCAGGTAGTACTCGCGCTGCGATTTTTCCATCTGGCGCTTGACGCGGCCACGGATCCGCTTTTCCACCTGCAGGATATCGAGCTCGCCTTCCAGCTGGCCGAGCAGATGCTCCAGGCGCTTGCCGACGTTGAAGATTTCCAGGATGACTTGCTTCTGTTCAAGCTTCAGCGGCAAGTGCGCGGCCACGGTGTCAGCCAGACGGCCGGCATCATCGATGCCCGACAGCGAGGCCAGGATTTCCGGTGGAATTTTTTTGTTGAGTTTGACGTATTGGTCGAACTGCTGAACGATGGCGCGGCGCATCGCTTCGATTTCCGAATCGTCGCCCTCTTCCGAATCGAGCGGCGTCAGGTCGGCCACGAAGTGGGTTGGCGCATCGGTGATCTTGCGGATGCGGGCGCGCTGGGCGCCTTCCACCAGCACCTTGACGGTGCCGTCTGGCAGCTTCAGCATTTGCAGAATATTGGCCACGCAGCCGATCTCGTAGATATCGGAGGCGGAGGGCTCGTCCTTGGCAGCGGCTTTCTGTGCTGCGAGCATGATGCTCTTGCCCTGTTCCATAGCCGCTTCCAGCGCCTTGATCGATTTCGGGCGTCCTACGAACAGCGGTATCACCATATGCGGGAAAACGACGACATCCCGCAGTGGCAATAACGGCAGCTGAGTTTGCTCAGTTAATTTGGAAGTTGTCATGGCGTACCTTATGTGAAAGCGTGTACCTGATGATGGCGATGTTTTGCCGAATCACAAGACCAGAGGCAATAAATAGTTCACGTGGATAAAAGATATTGCCACTGTCTGTTGATGCGTTTCTGCTTTAAAAATAAGCAGGCAATAAGCAGTAATATCATCGGCCATATAAAAAAGCCACACACGTCTATACAGGCGTGGTGGCTTTTCGAATGAAGCCTGCTTATTGGTTTAAATTGTACCGCCTTGCCCCACGGATGCAAAATGAATTTTTGCTCCGGTGTGCAATGCTTAATTTCTTAGTACTTAATTTTCACCCGAAGCTTTAGGCGATTCCTGATAAATCAGCAATGGCTTGGCGCCGCTGGTGATGGTATTTTCATCAATGACCACTTTGCTGACATTCGATTCATTCGGCAATTCATACATTACATCGAGCAATGCATGTTCGAGAATCGAACGCAAACCACGGGCGCCGGTTTTACGGGCCAGGGCTTTTTTGGCAATCGCATGCAACGCCGCCGGACGAATTTCCAGTTCCGCGCCTTCCATTTCCAGCAGTTTCGAATATTGCTTTACCAACGCATTTTTCGGCTCGATCAAAATCTGGATCAACGCCTCTTCCGTCAGTTCCGCCAGGGTCGCGACCACCGGCAAACGACCGACCAGTTCAGGAATCAGGCCGAATTTGATCAAGTCTTCCGGTTCCGCTTCCAGCAGCAGGTCGCTGGCGGCGCGCTGTTCCTTGCTTTTCACTTCGGCGCCGAAACCAATGCCGCTCTTTTCCGAACGGTTGGAAATGACCTTGGCCAGGCCATCGAACGCGCCACCGCAAATGAACATGATGTTGGTGGTGTCGATCTGCACGAAGTCCTGGTTCGGATGCTTGCGGCCGCCTTGTGGCGGCACCGAGGCCATGGTGCCCTCGATCAGTTTCAGCAAGGCCTGCTGCACCCCCTCGCCCGACACGTCACGGGTAATCGACGGGTTATCGGACTTGCGCGAAATTTTGTCGATCTCGTCGATGTAGACAATGCCGCGTTGCGCTTTTTCCACATCATAGTTGCAGCTTTGCAACAATTTCTGAATGATATTCTCGACATCCTCACCCACGTAACCGGCTTCGGTCAGGGTGGTGGCGTCGGCGATCACGAACGGCACGTTGAGCATGCGGGCCAGCGTTTGCGCCAGCAGGGTCTTGCCGGAGCCGGTCGGGCCCACCAGCAGGATGTTGGATTTCGCCAGTTCGACGTCATCCTTCTTGCCAAGGTGCTTCAGGCGCTTGTAGTGATTGTAGACGGCAACCGACAGAATACGCTTGGCAGTCTGCTGACCGATGACGTATTGGTCCAGCAAGTCCTTGATTTCATGGGGAGTTGGCAAGTCGGACTTGGCGCCCGCCACCGACTCGATAGTGGCCGTTTCGTCGCGAATAATGTCATTGCACAAGTCGATGCATTCGTCGCAGATGAAGACGGATGGACCGGCGATGAGCTTCTTCACCTCGTGCTGGCTTTTACCGCAAAACGAGCAATACAGAAGTTTTTCGCCGCTGGAGGATTTTTTCTCGGACATGGGACTTGTTTATGTAGTTACGAGGTAGGGGACTGCATCGTGCGCCGTGTTGTTCATGTTACTTAGTGCAGAGCGTACAGGACACATGCTACCTGAAATAAAAAAGAAACGCCCGAACCATATGAGTTTCGGGCGTCACTTTGAGGCTAAAAAAACATCAACTTAGTACGAAGTACTGAGCGCAGCATCAGGCGCGGCTAGTCAAGACTTTGTCGATCAAGCCATACTCGGCGGCGTCTTCGGCGGACAGGAAACGGTCGCGGTCGGTATCCTTGGCGATCTGCTCCACCGTCTGACCGGTGCGATCGGCCATGATCTCGTTCAGGCGATGACGCAAGTACAAGATTTCCTTGGCCTGGATTTCAATATCCGACGCCATGCCTTGCGAGCCACCCGACGGCTGGTGAATCATGATGCGCGAGTTCGGCAGCGAGAAACGCTTGCCTTTCGCGCCGGCCGCCAGCAGGAAGGCGCCCATCGACGCCGCCATACCGGTGCACAGCGTGGAGACATCCGGCTTGATGAACTGCATCGTGTCGAAAATCGCCAGACCCGCAGACACGGAACCGCCCGGCGAATTGATGTACAGCGAAATATCCTTGTCCGGATTTTCGCTCTCCAAGAACAGCAACTGGGCGACGATCAGGTTGGCCATCTGGTCATTGACCGGACCAACCAGGAAGATCACGCGCTCTTTCAGCAAGCGCGAGTAGATGTCGTACGAACGCTCGCCGCGGCCGCTTTGTTCAACCACCATCGGCACCAGGCCGAGCATTTCAGTGTCGAGTGCCGGATTACGGTTCATCATTCAATGTTTTCCTTGTGATGCAGCAGGCGCCCTGCCCTGATCACTCAAGGCCGGACGCCATTGCTGGATTACGCTTGCGCGTTGCTTCCCATCAGCTCATCGAACGCAACTTGCTTCGACGAGTTTTTCGACAGGCCCAGAACGAAGTTAACGACGTTTTCTTCCAATACAAGGGCTTCGACTTCAGCGATGCGACGACGATCGCTGTAGTAGTACTTCAGCACTTCACGTGGATCTTCGTACGATTGTGCGAAGTCTTCGATTTGTGCTTTGACCTGCTCAGGCTCGGCTTGCAGGTTGTTTTGAGCAACCAGGGCGTTCAGGATCAGGCCCAGGCGAACGCGCTGCTCAGCTTTGTCCTTGAACAGTTCTGGTGGGAATGGCACGTCCTTGACGTTCATACCGCGCTGCGCCATGTCTTGACGGGTCATTTCCGCCAGACGCTGGGTGTCTTGCTCGATCAGTGCGTTAGGAATGTCCAGGGTGGCAGCCTTGGTCAGCGCTTCCATCACGGCTTCCTTGTTGCGTGCCTTGACACGGCCGCGCACTTCGCGCTCCAGGTTAACCTTGATGTCTTCGCGCATTTTGGCCAGGTCGCCATCGGCAACGCCCAGCGATTTGGCGAATTCAGCGTCGATTTCCGGCAGGTGCGCCCACTCCAGCTGTTTCAGCGTGATGGTGAACTGGGCGGTTTTACCGGCCACGTCCTTGCCATGGTAGTCCTCTGGGAATGCCAGGTCGAAGGTTTTTGCTTCGCCCACTTTCAGGCCAGCGGTGGCGGCTTCGAATTCCGGCAGCATGCGGCCTTCGCCCAGAACAAACACGAAGTCGTCAGCTTTGCCGCCGGCAAATTCAACACCGTCGATCGAGCCGACGAAGTCGACGGTCACGCGGTCGCCGTTGGCGGCAATCGCTTCGCCGCCGTCGCCGTGTTCACCGGCTTCGCCTTTGGTGTGGAAATGCACGCGCTGCTTGCGCAGGATTTCGATGGTCTTGTCGATTTCAGCATCGGTCACGTCGGCTTTGACGGTCTCGATTTCCACGGCGGTCAGGTCGCCGATTTCCACTTCCGGATACACTTCGAAGGTGGCGTCGAACGACAGCTGGCCTTCTGGCGCGTCGTTCTTTGGTTCGATACGTGGGAAGCCTGCCACGCGCAGCTGGTTTTCGTTGGCGGCATCGTTGAATGCGCGGCCAACTTTATCGTTCAGCACTTCGGTCTCGATTTGGTAACCGTATTGTGCCGCGACCATTTTCAGGGGCACTTTGCCAGGACGGAAGCCTGGTGCTTTAGCCGATTTGGCTTGCACTTTCAGGCGTTTCTCCACTTCCGTGCGGACGTCGGTCAGCGGGAAGGAGATCGTGATACGACGTTCGAGTTTGCCCAGGTTTTCGACTGCAGTTGCCATGTAAAAATCGTCCAAAAAATGTAAAGAATACTGTGGTGCGAGGAGGGGGACTCGAACCCCCACACCATTGCTGGCGTCAGGACCTAAACC
>JAIENA010000241.1 GCA_019751755.1 Burkholderiaceae bacterium
TGGTCTGCGGGGACCTCGGGTAGAATGCCATCCTTTCCAGGAGACTCCCGTGACCGACGCCGAATTGCGCCAGAGCTGCCATACCGTCTTGCCGGGTCACCGCCAGCAGACTCCCGCCGACCTGTTTTATGCCATGGCCGCATGGTGCCAGCAGCACCATATCGCGCATGACATCTATGGCGACGGTGAGCTGATCCAGGCGTTTGAAGCAAAAATCGCCGCCTTGCTGGGCGCCGAGGCCGGCGTATTCTGCATCACCGGCACCATGACACAAGTCACGGCGCTGCGCGTGGCCTGCGCGGAACGGGGCAGCCGGCTGGTGGCGCTGCACCCGACCGCCCACATCTTCAAGCATGAACGGGGCAACCACCAGTTGCTCGGCCACTTCGATGCGCTGCACATCGGCGATCCGCACCGACCGTGGACCCTGGACGATTTAAAAGCCATTCCTGACAAGCTGGGCGCCGTGGTGCTGGAATTGCCGGCCCGTGAAATCGGCGGCCAGTGCCCGTCATGGGATGAACTGCAAGCCATCAAGGCGTATTGCCACGCCCAGCGCATCCACCTGCACATGGATGGCGCGCGGCTGTGGGAAGTGGCGTCGGCCTATGGCAAACCGCTGCACGAGATTTGCGCCGGTTTCGACAGCGTGTATGTGTCGCTGTACAAGGGCATCGGCGGCCTGGGTGGCGCGGTGTTGCTGGGCAAGCGGCCATTCACCAATGTGGCGGCCGAATGGTTCCGCCGCTCCGGTGGCAATATCATCCACCGCTCGCCATATATCGTGGCGGCGGCGATGCAATTCGATGCGCGGCTGGCCGCCATGCCACTGTACTACCGCCGCACGCTGGAACTGTATGACATGCTGCGCGCCTTTCCGAAGCTGACGCCGAACCCGGATTGGCCGCAAGCCAATCTGCTGCACGTCCACATGCCGGTCAGCCGCGAGCGCGCGATTGACCTGCGCGTCAAGGTGGCCCAGCAGCACGGCATCTGGCTGTTCAACCGCGCCAGCCCGGCGCAATTGCCGGGCCACTGCTATACGGAATGGTATGTCGGCGACAACCTGATGGCGCTCGATGATGCGCGCCTGCGCAGCGCCCTGGCGCTGTGGTGTAACGAACTTTGAAAGAATTCATGAATTTTGATTCCCTGGGCCTGATCGACCCGCTGATCCGCATGCTGGCCACGGTCGGCTATACCGAACCCACCCCGGTCCAACAGCAGGCCATCCCGCCCATCCTGGAAGGCCGCGATTTGCTGGCCGCCGCGCAGACCGGCACCGGCAAGACCGCCGGCTTTGCGATCCCGCTGCTGCAGCGCCTGGCCACCGAAGGCGAACGCGCCGCGCCCGGCACGGTGCGCATCCTGGTGCTGACACCCACGCGCGAACTGGCCGAACAGGTGTTCGAGAGTTTCCGTAGTTATGGCCGCAATATCCCGATGCGTGCTTTTGTCGCCTATGGTGGCGTGCCGATCGCGCCGCAAATCGCCAAGCTGCGCAAGGGTCTCGATGTGCTGGTGGCGACGCCGGGCCGCCTGCTGGACTTAATGGGCCAGGGCGAAGTCCAATTTGACCAGTTGCAGACCGTGGTGCTGGACGAGGCGGATCGCATGCTGGACCTGGGTTTTGCCAACGACCTTGAACAGATCTTGCTCGCGCTGCCGGACGAAAAACAGACCTTGCTGTTTTCCGCCACGTTCCCGCAAGTGATCCGTGACCTGGCGCAGGTGTTGCTGGACGATCCGGTCACGATCCAGGCCAGCCCGCGCAACCGCGCCGCCGCCTCCGTACGCCAGTGGGCCATCACCACCGACAAGCGCCGCAAGGCGCCGCTGCTGCTGCACCTGCTGCGCAAGAACGACTGGCCGCAAGTGCTGGTGTTCGTGAAAACCCGCAAGGGCGCGGACGTGCTGGTCGAGCAATTGCAAGAGCAAGGCTTTAAAGCCGATGCGATCCACGGCGACCGCGCCCAGCACGTGCGCCTGCGCGCGCTGGAACGGTTCAAGGCGGGCCAGGTGCAGTTGCTGGTGGCGACCGACGTGGCGGCCCGTGGCCTCGATATCGAAGCGCTGCCGCTGGTGGTGAACTTTGACTTGCCGACCGTGGCGGAAGACTACGTGCACCGGATCGGCCGCACCGGCCGTGCCGGCATGGAGGGCGAAGCGCTGTCGCTGGTATGCGCCGATGAGGCCGAACCCTTGCGCGCGATTGAAAAGTTGACCCGGCAAGTACTGCCGCGCACCGAGGTGGCCGGCTTTGAGGCCGAACACCGCGTGCCGGACACCGCACCTGCCGCCAAAACCGGCGCGAAAGCCGGTGCCAAGCCCGCTGCCAAGGGCGCCGCCAAATCGGGCGCCAGGGCCAGCGGCAAGGACGGCGCAAAACATGGCGACCAGGCCAAGCTCAATGCCGATCCGAACCAGCCGCTGAGCGCCGATCCCCGCTTCCGCACCGACGGCGATGGACGCTATCCCGGCGCGCCAGCGGCGCCGAAACCGGCATCGAAACCGGCGTCGAAACCACGCGCGGCCCATGCCGCGGCAGGCAAGCCAGCGGCGGCTGGCGCGGCACGAACCAGCGGCTTCAATGCGCCGCCGCAAGGTCGCCCACGCGGCGCCGGCCCTGGCGCCGCCCCCAAAGGCGCGGTGGTGGTGACGGGCGGGCGTGGCGCCAAATCCATCGCCAAGGCGGCCGCCAAAGCGACGGCGCGTGACACCGGCAAGCGCGGAAAACGTTAATGCCGTTAATACGGTAACGCGTCGAGGCACCCGCAGCGCCGGCCGCCGCACGTGCGGCATCCATCGCTGCCGCCTGTTAAAATCATGGGCTGTGCAATTCCGTACCCGTTGGAGATTTGAATGCAGCAATACCTGGACCTGATCCGCACCGTCCTCGACACCGGCAGCTGGCAAGACAACCGCACCGGCATCCGCACCCTCAGCGTGCCGGGCGCCATGATGCGTTTCGACCTGCAAAAGGATGGTTTCCCGGCCGTCACAACCAAGAAACTGGCGTTCAAATCCGTGGTCGGTGAATTGTGCGCCTTCCTGCGCGCCTCCAGCAGCGCGGCCGATTTCCGCGCGCTGGGCTGCAAGGTGTGGGATCAAAACGCCAATGAAAACCAGCAGTGGCTGGACAATCCGCACCGCACCGGCCTCGATGACCTGGGCCCGGTATATGGCGTGCAATGGCGCCAGTGGCCCGGCTACAAGCTGCTCAACGCCGATGCCGAGGCGCAGATCAGCGATGCGCAGCGCAACGGTTTCCGCGTGGTGGCGCCACTGGTGGAAGATGGCGTCAATAAAGTGCTGATGTACAAGGCCATCGACCAGTTGCGCGAATGCCTGGACACCATCGTCAACAACCCGGGCAGCCGCCGCATCCTGTTCCACGGCTGGAACCCGGCCGTGCTGGACCAGGTCGCGCTGCCGGCCTGCCACTTGCTGTACCAGTTCATCCCGAACGCCACCACCAAAGAGATTTCGCTGTGCCTGTATGTGCGCAGCAACGATATCGGCCTGGGCACCCCGTTCAACCTGGCCGAAGGCGCGGCG
The DNA here is from genome assembly GCA_019751755.1 of Burkholderiaceae bacterium. Classification (GTDB taxonomy): domain Bacteria; phylum Pseudomonadota; class Gammaproteobacteria; order Burkholderiales; family Burkholderiaceae_D; genus Rugamonas. The sequence goes on from JAIENA010000241.1 coordinate 3,559, forward strand.
CTGCTGACGCTGGTCGGGCGCCTGACCGGCTACACACCGCGCTGGTTCAGCTACTTTATCGGCGATGCGCACATCTATGAAAACCACCTCGACATGGTGCGCGAACAGTTGCAGCGCGCCCCATTTCCGGCGCCGACACTGGTGATTGCCGAACGCGTGCCCGCCTTTGCGCAGACCGGCAAATACGAGCCGGAATGGCTGGAAAAAGTCGAGCCGTCCGATTTCTCCCTGGAAGGCTACCAGCACCACGCGCCGATCACGGCGCCGATGGCGGTCTGACGTTCAGCCCGCCGCCAGCCACGCCATTTGCTGCAACTGGATGTGCGGATGGCTGGCCAGCGTTTCCCAATGGGGCTGGAACACAAAGCCCTGCTTCTGGTAAAAGCGCGCCGCCGGCGCATTTTCCGGCGACACACCCAGTACCACGCGGGCATGCCCGGCCGCCACCGCATGGGCTTTGACCGCCGCCACCAGTTGCGCGGCAATGCCACAACCCCGGTGCTCCGGATCGACCCACATGGCGATCAACTGGTACACACCATCGCCACCGAGTACACCACCGGCAAGGCCGATCGCCGTCTCGCCCTCACCCGCCGTCCCGTCGAACGCCAGGAAAAAAGCAACGCCCTTGCGCCCCGCCGCATGGGCGCGCCAATCGTCATCGGTATTGGCCGACGATTGCGCATGCGTGACGCCAAACGCGGTGGGCGCATCCCGCAGCGCGGCCAGTCGCACCGCCCGCAATGCCTGCCAGTGCGCTTCGGTGGAGCGCAACACCCTCATGGCGCGGCCAGCACGCTCTTGACCAACACAAACACTTCGTGGCGGATGGCCGGTTCCGCCGCGTCCAGTTCCCTGCTGGCTTTGATATAGGCCGGATTTTTCCATGCCGCCTTTTCTTCCTTGCTGGCCGGCACTGTGCCGCTGGTCAGGCTGGCACTGCTGTTGTACTTTTTAAAGACCACTTTCTGGCCATACGGCGTCTGGTAAAAACGTGTCATCTCGGCGGCGGTTTCAGCCGACACCAGTTTGGCCACCGGCAGCGCCAGGCGTTTGTAGACTTCGGCCGGCGTTTGCACCAGTTTTTCCACCTTGGCCACGGCGGCGGCGCGCGCCTGCTCGTTCGGGAAACGGCTGCCGCCGGCCACCATGCGCACCAGCTTTTCCGCCTGCAAGGCGGCCAGCAAGTCCTGCGCGGCCTTGACGGTGGCCGCATCGGGAGCGGCGGCGGCAGCCGGGGTCGCTGGCGCCGCGCCGGCAGCGGTCGCGGTGGCAAACGCCGCCAGGGAAATCACAGCCGCACCGGCCAGTGAAGGTATGAAATGCATCAGGGCTCCTTTTGCTATCGGATCGCACCAGGCAGCGCGATACGTTGCCCGGAAAAGCCCGCATGCTATCAGATCAGCAATGAAACCGTGGCCGTAATGGAATCGAAGCGTGCCACCCGCAACGGGGAGTGGCAGGTGGCGTGGCAACCGCTGGCGCCCTGTTGAGAGAAAAAATAAGCGGCCGCGCGGGGAGCGCGCAGCCGCGAAACCGGCCACCCAGGGGTGGCGGCCGGAGGAGACACGGTCAAAATTCCATCCAGTCCTGATGGGCGCCATCGGCCACGGACTGCGCTTGCTTCGGCGCCACCACGGGCTTGCCCGCGCGTTGACCGATCTGGCGCACCGGCCCCGCCTTGGCGGCAGGTTTAACGGCAGGCTTGGCGGCGGGTGGAGCAACCGCTTTCACCGGCGCACGGGGCGCGACCAAACGGGGTTGTGAAGTGGACTGCGAGGCGATATCCACCTTGAACACACTGACCACCTCCTGCAGACCGGCGGCGCGGTCATACAGGGAATCGGCGGCGGCCGAAGCTTCTTCCACCAGCGCCACGTTTTGCTGCGTCAAGCCATCCATTTGGCTGATGGCGGCATGGATCTGGTCCAGGCCCGCCGTCTGCTCCTGGCTGGCCTGCGTGATTTCATTCATGATGCTGGCCACGCGGCCGATGCTGGTAACGATTTCCTCCATCGTGGCGCCGGCCTGATCCACCAGTTTGGCGCCGGAATCAACCTTGTTCACCGAGTCGTCGATCAGCACCTTGATTTCCTTGGCCGCCGCCGCCGAACGCTGCGCCAGCGAACGCACTTCGGAGGCCACCACCGCAAAGCCACGGCCCTGTTCACCGGCGCGCGCCGCTTCCACCGCCGCATTGAGGGCCAGGATATTGGTCTGGAACGCGATGCCGTCGATGACGCCGATGATATCGACGATTTTCTTCGACGACTGATTAATGGAACCCATGGTTTCCACCACCTGCGACACCACCTGGCCGCCACGACTGGCCACCTGCGACGCCGATTGCGCCAACTGGTTGGCCTGGCGGGCATGGTCGGCGTTTTGTTTGACGGTGCCGGTCAACTGCTCCATCGACGACGCGGTTTCTTCCAGCGACGCGGCCTGCTGCGCGGTGCGGTTCGACAAGTCCATGTTGCCGGCCGCGATCTGGCCGGAGGCGCTGGAAATCACATCGGTGCTGCCGCGCACTTCGCCCACGATATCGGACAGATTGGCCTTCATCTTGTCGAGCGCCTTCAGCAGCGAGCCGATTTCATTGCTACTGTGCGGTTCGGACTTGCCCGTCAAGTCGCCCTCGGCCACGCGGTGCGCCACATCCATCGCTTCGCGCAGCGGCGCCGAGATCGCGCCCACCACGACCATGCCGGCGCACAGGCCCAGCAAGGCGCCGATAACGACCACGGCCAGCATGGTGTTGCGGGTCGCCGCCAGGCTCGCTTGCACGGCTTGTCCGTTTTCCCTGGCGCGCTTGTCGGTGAAGGCGGTGAAGGCTTTCATGGCGTCGTCGCCAACGCGGTAAGTCGGGTTGATCTGCTTGATCAAGACCATTTCCGCGTCATCCCACTGATCGGCCTTGATGGCGGCGGCCGCCGCCTTGACATGCTCGAGGCCCAGGCCGGCGCTCCTGGCATGCCATTCCTGCGCCAGCTTGCGCTCTTCATCGGACTTGATGCCCGCCAGATAGCTGTCCCAGTTCTTGGCCAGCCGCGCCGACGTGCTGTCGATGATGCTCCAGTGATTCGTCAGCGGATGGTCGTGCAGCTTGGACCACTCGAACGCCGGATTGTGTTGCAGCGCCTGCAGGATCTGGCTGCGGTTGGTCTCCATATCGAGCCGGATGGCAGTCCGCGCGGTGGCGTTTAGCTCATCGGCGAGCGTCACCTCGCTGAGCATCGCCACCGATTTATTGGCGCCATAAATACCCATGATGCCCATCACCAGCATCAGGACGCTGAGAAAGCCCAGCACACCAATCACCAGGTTCTTGATCTTGAAATTCGCCAGCATGTTGCACTCCTTGAAAAAGCGATACACCGCACGCCACAGCTCTTCTACTTCATCAGGTTTGCGCGTGAAACCTCGGCCTTCAGGCCGGGGAGGCAGAGCGCGGAACGCACGGTGTTCCTTGCTTTGGTGGCGTGCCGATCACGTCCCTGTTTGCCACCAGTGAATAACCATACCCGTCCGCACGCTGAAT
>JAIENA010000328.1 GCA_019751755.1 Burkholderiaceae bacterium
CCGGTGCGGCGCTCGAAGCGCGGCTGCATCGACCAGATGTCGCGCATGTCGGAGCCGATCTTGCGCTGCAAGGCCAGTTTCTCGGTCTGCGAATCGAGCACATCGTCGGCTGCCTGGTGCAGCGCCGGAATCGGGAATTCGCCGGCGGCCAGATACGCATTCCACTTTTCCAGCACCTGGTGCCACAGCAGCGACGCAAACAGGAAGCCCGGCGACACGGTCTTGCCGGCATGGATGCGGCGGTCGGTGGAGTCCAGCGCCAGCGTGACGAACTTGATGCCGAGCGGCTGCTCCAGCACCACGTCCAGCAGCGGCAGCAGCCCGTGGTGCAAGCCTTCCTTGCGCAATTGCTGCAGGCAGGCCAGCGCCTGGCCGGACATCAGCAGCTTCAGCATTTCATCGAACACGCGGGCGGCCGGCACGTTGTTGATCAGCGGCGCCATCACGCGGATCGGCGCGCCGGTATGCGGTTCGATCGTGAATTGCAGCTTGGCGGCAAAGCGCACCACGCGCAGCATGCGCACCGGGTCTTCGCGGTAGCGCGCTTCCGGCACGCCGATGATGCGCAGGGTCTTGGCGCGGATGTCTTCGATACCGCCGTGGTAATCGATCACTTCCTGCGTGGCCGGGTTGTAATACATGGCGTTGATGGTGAAGTCGCGGCGCTCCGCGTCTTCGGCCATGGTGCCAAAGGTGTTATCGCGCAGCACGCGGCCATGTTCATCCTTGGGCGCATTGTCGACCGCGGGACCACGGAAGGTGGTCACTTCCAGCAAGTCCTGGCCAAACATCACGTGCACGATCTGGAAGCGCTTGCCGATGATGAAGGCGCGCCGGAACAGCCGCTTGACTTGCTCCGGCGTGGCGTTGGTGGCGATGTCGAAGTCTTTTGGCTTCACGCCCAGCAGCAGGTCGCGCACGGCGCCACCGACCACGAAGGCCTGAAAACCGGCTTCCTGCAAGGTGCTGGTGACGCGGACCGCGTTATTGGACAGCAGCCTCGGATCGATGCCGTGCTGTTGCGGACCCAGGGTCACCGGGCCGCTGGGAGCTTCCTTGCCTTTGACGCCCAGGATTTTGCGGATCAGTTTTTTAATCATTGAACAAATGGATGGTAGGCCAGCCTTGAGCGGCGGCGTGACTGGTCAGGGTGGCGTTCGGGTTGCAGGCAACCGGGTGCGTCACCACCGACATCAGTGGAATGTCGTTATGCGAATCGCTGTAGAAATGCGAGCTGGTAAAGTCTTCCAGGCGCTTGCCCAGCTTTTCCAGCCAGGCCTTGGTGTGGACCACTTTACCCGCGCCCTGGGTCGGCGTGCCGAGCAGCTTGCCGGTGATGGCGCCATCGCTGGCGACTTCCGGCATGGCGGCAATCAGGTGCTCCACGCCCAGCGCTTCGGCGATCGGCTTGGTCACAAAATGGTTGGTGGCGGTCACGATGGCCAGCAAGTCGCCCGCATCGCGGTGCTGTTGCAGCAAGGCCAGGGCGGACGGGCGGATCGCCGGGGTGATCACCTCGCGCATGAATTGCGCCTGCATTGCATCGAGTTGCGCGCGCGGGAAGCGGGCCAGGGTGCCCAGCGAGAATTCCAGGTATTCCACCGGGTCGAGCGTGCCGGCCTGGTATTGGGCGAAAAATTCCTCATTGCGGCGGGAAAATTCGGTGGCGTCGACGGCGCCGATGCGGCACAGGAATTGCCCCCATTCGAAATCGGAATCAATCGGCAACAGGGTGTGGTCGAGGTCAAACAGGGCCAGTTTCATCATTTTTGAGCTTGTTCCTGCAGCCACTCGCGCAGCAGCGGCAGGGTAATCGGGCGTTGGGTTTCGAGGGAATAGCGGTCCAGCGCATCCAGCATTTCAGACAGTGAACTCATGTCACGTCGGTAATGGGAAAGCAAATAGGGTAACACGCCGGCCGACAGCGTCAATCCCCGGGCCGCCGCCGCCGTGGTTAAAGCGGCAATCTTTTCATCGTCCGTCAGGCTGTGCAGGTGGTAAATCAGGCCCCAGCCCATGCGGGTGCGCAAATCTTCACGGACCGGCAGCACGGCCGGCGCGACGGCCCCGCTGCACACCATAAAGGCATTATTGGCACGGATTTCATTGAACAGCGCAAAGGCGTCGATCTGCGCCACCGGCGACAGCTTTTCACAGTCGTCCAGCAGGTACAGGTCGATCTCCGGCGCGTACACGAATTCCGATTCAATCGAAAACGGCGAAATGTAGCGCGCGCGCTGGTCCGCGCCCAAGGCCCGCAGCAAATGGCTTTTGCCGGCGCCCGTGTCGCCCCACAGATAGGCGAAATGCTCACGCGACGTACGGTCCTGGAATTGGCGCATCAGCGCCGCCAGTTCCGCGTTTTGCCCGATTTCGAAAGAATCGAGGGTGAGCACCGGCTCGGCGCCTAGATCCAGCACCAGTTGTTTCATTGCCTATGCCCTTGCGTCGTCGTCATCACATTACGCATTATAAAAGCTGCTGGACAGGTAGTGGCGGCGCAAGTGCTTGAAAGCCACCATCAAGACCGCCGAAGCCGGCAGCGCCAACAGCACGCCGACAAAACCAAACAGCTGGCCGAACGCCAGCAACGCGAAAATCACCGCCAGCGGATTCAATCCGATCCGTTCGCCCACCAGCCGCGGCGTCAGGAAGAATCCTTCAATCACCTGGCCCGCGCCGTAGATCACGGCCACCGCCAGCACGCCGCTCCAGTCAGTAAATTGCAGCACGGCGGCAATCAGCGCCAGCACCAGGCCCAGGCCAAAGCCGAGGTAGGGGATAAACACCAGCACGCCGGTCAGGATACCGACCGGCAGCGCGACGTCGAAACCGGCAATCATCAGCGACACCGAGTAATACAGGGCCAGCACCAGCATCACCAGCAACTGGCCGCGCAGGTATTGCGCCAGCAAGGTGTCGACTTCCTCGGCCATGGCGATCGTGCGCGCAATGTAACGGCGCGGCACGCAGTCGGCGATGCGGGCAATCACCTTGTGCCAGTCCAGCAGCAGGTAAAACAGCAACACCGGCACCAGCACCACGATGAACAGCCAGCCCAGCACGGCGGTGCCGCCGGCGCGGCCCCAGACCAGCAGCGAGCGCCAGATCTCATCGCCCGACGAGGCCAGTTGCTGCGTCACCAGTTCCTTGATACCGGCGCTGCTCATCGGCACATTGATGCCCAGTTCGCGCAAGCGCGGCACCAGGGTTTCGCTGGCCTTGGCCAGGAAGGCGGGAATTTGCGCCTGTAACAGGGGTATTTCACGCTGCAACACCGGCACCACGATCAGGCCCAGCGCCAGGATGGCGGCGATAAACAGCACCACCACCACCACCACGGCCAGCGCGCGCGGCACGCCGATGCGGCCCAGACGCAGCCGTTCGAGCCGGTCGACGCCCGGATTCAACGCATACGCGATGATGGCGGCGGCCAAAAAAGGCGTCAAAATCGGCCCGAGCGCCACCAACAGCAGCCAGAATGCCACCCAAATCGCCACCCAGAAGACCGTCTGCTTTTGTTCTACCGAGAGGGGAAAAGGCATAGGGTTAGGGATTTTTGGCTAAAAATGGGAGATTGAACAGGCATTTTGATAGAATAGCGGTCTTGCCGTCACTCGCACCATAAGTTCGGGGAATCGGCCACCGCCTTCTATTTTACCGCCTCCGCTGCGAAATACACCATGAGCCAAACTTCTAATGTTTCCCTGTCCTACCGTGACGCCGGCGTCGATATCGACGCGGGTGACGCTTTAGTTGATGCGATCAAGCCGTTTGCCAAGCGCACCATGCGCGAAGGCGTGATGGCCGGCATTGGCGGCTTTGGCGCCATGTTTGAAATCAGCAAGAAATACCAGGAACCAGTATTGGTGTCCGGTACCGACGGCGTCGGCACCAAGCTGAAACTGGCGTTTGAACTGAACCGCCATGACACCGTCGGCATCGACCTGGTGGCCATGAGCGTCAACGACATCCTGGTGCAAGGCGCCGAACCGCTGTTCTTCCTCGACTACTTCGCCTGCGGCAAGCTCGATGTGCCACAAGCGACCGCCGTCGTCAAAGGCATCGCCCAGGGTTGCGAACAAGCCGGCGCGGCGCTGATTGGCGGCGAAACCGCTGAAATGCCAAGCATGTACCCGGCCGGCGAATACGACCTGGCCGGTTTTGCGGTCGGTGTGGTGGAAAAGTCGAAAATCATCGACGGCACCAAGATCGCCCCGGGCGACGTGGTGCTGGGCCTGGCCTCGTCGGGCGCGCACTCGAACGGTTATTCGCTGGTGCGCAAGATTATCGAAGTGGCAAAACCAGACCTGGAAGGCGACTTCCACGGCCGCAAACTGGCCGACGTACTGATGGAGCCAACCCGCATCTACGTCAAACCGCTGCTGGCGCTGATGGCCTCGATGGAAGTCAAAGGCCTGGTGCACATCACCGGCGGCGGCCTGGTGGAAAACATTCCACGCGTGCTGCAAGAGCACCTGACCTGCGAGCTGGATGGTAAATCGTGGACCCTGCCACCGCTGTTCCAGTGGCTGCAACAGCACGGCGGCGTGGCCGACGCGGAAATGCACCGTGTCTTCAACTGCGGCATCGGCATGACCGTGATCGTATCGGCCGACAACGCCGATGCGGCCGAAGCCCAGCTGAAAGCGGCTGGCGAAACCGTGTACCGCATCGGCAAGATCCGGGCACGCCAGGATGGCGAGCATCAGACCATCGTGGTGTAAAGATCAGGACAAGCGCGGCGCAGATGCCGCGGTTGTCGCCCAGGGCCCCTGCACCATGTGCAGGGGCCTTTGTTTTTTCGGGGTGTGCCTTGCAAGCGACAGCGGCGCACGAAGTACGTGACCTATGGCGGCGCTTACGTTAAGTTGAACCCGGGCCAGGTTATTTTTTCCGGGAGACAAGATCGGATGAAGACACTGCTGATGCGCGCCGCCACCATGTTGGTGGCCTGACCCATGGCTGGCGGCCGCGTGGGGCGTGCAAGCATGGGGACGCCGGCATGGGTGGCCGGGTTCCTGATGATGAGTGCTGCCCTGTGCCTGCCGGCGCCGGGAGCCATGGCGGAGCCGCACGGACATACCTTCCCGCTCACCAAGCCTGCCACCGGACGCACCCTCGTGCTGTCCGGGTCCGCCGACAGTTGGAATACATTTGGCCTGTGGCTGACGCTGATTTACACGGAAGCGTTCGGCCGCCTGGGCTACGGCGTGGAATATCGGCCCTATCCGGCCAAACGGGCCAGCCTGCTGGCGGACCAGGGGGAAGTCGACGGCGAAATCCACCGCGCCGGAACCTATGGCAGTTTGCACCCGGAACTGGTGCAGGTGGCGACGTCGCATTTCTCGGTGACTTTTTGCGCCTATGGCATCGAGCCGCTGGCGCTGGGGGAGGGCTGGAATGGTTTGAAAGACACGCCGTTGCGGGTGGAATACCGCAGTGGCGTGTCACGGCCTGCCACGGTGCTGGCCACGCTGGTGCCGGCCGACCGGCTTAGCGCCGCCAACAACGTGCTGGTGGGGCTGCGCAAGCTGGCGCGGGGGCGTACCGACGTGTTTGTTGACATCGACACCGTGGTCGAGGCGACGCTGGTGCAGCCGGAGTTTCAGGGCACGTCGATCCGCAAGCTGGCGCAACTGGAAACCGTCCCCACCTACGCATTCCTGCACCGGCGGCACAGTGCGCTGGCCGGGCAACTGGGGCCGGTGCTGGCTGACATGAAGCGGGAAGGGCTGATCGAGAAATTCCGCCTGCAGGCGATCGCGCAGCTCCGTCCCTGAATGCTTATTGACCGGACTTATGCAGGATTTTCGCCACCGGCGCCGGCCGCAAGCGGTACGCGTCCGGCATCCCGGACCCCAGCAACGGCCGCAGGTACAGGCGGAACGCATCGGTGACATCGGTGCCTTCCGGCGTGATGAAGGCGTCCTCCATGGTGCGTGTCTTGCCGGCCACCGCCTCCAGCGGCAGCAATTCGTAATCGACCGAATAAAACCCGCTGCGCTTGATGGCGACCGAGCCGTCGCGCTCGCCCCACATGGCAAATTGCACGGCTTTTTCGCCGACCTCGCGCGCTTCGCGCTGGTCCACGTCGGACACGCAGCCGATAAACGAGCGCTGCAGGTAGCCAAAGGTATCGCCGCGCACGCGCTTGATGCCCAGCCTGTCCTTGATCGCGTCGCACAGCAGGTCGGCCAGCGCGCCGGTGCCGGACAGTTGCACATTGCCGTGCGCATCGCGCTCGACGTCGTTGGCCAGCAGGGTGGCGATCGGTTCGCCGGACGCGTCATGGATGCCTTCGGAGACGGCGATCACGCAGCGCCCATACTTGTTGTACATGGCTTGCACGTCGGCCAGGAAGCGCTCCAGATCGAACACCCGCTCCGGAATGTAGATCAGGTGCGGCCCATCGTCGGGGAATTTCTTGCCCAGCGCGGCGGCGGCCGTCAAAAAGCCCGCGTGGCGGCCCATGACCACCCCGACGTAGACACCCGGCAGGGCGGCGTTATCGAGGTTGGCGCCGGCAAACGCTTGCGCCACGAAGCGCGCGGCGGACGGGAAGCCGGGCGTGTGGTCATTGCCGACCAAATCGTTGTCGATGGTTTTCGGGATGTGGATGCAGCGCAGCGGATAGCCGGCCGCCTGCGCCTGCTGGCTGACGATGCGCACCGTGTCGGACGAATCGTTGCCGCCGATGTAAAAGAAGTGTTCGATTTCGTGCGCCCGCAGCACGTCAAAGATTTTCGCGCAATACGCTTCATCGGGCTTGTCGCGGGTCGAGCCCAGCGCCGACGATGGCGTGGCGGCCACCAGTTCCAGGTTATGGCTGGTTTCCTGGGTCAGGTCGACAAAGTCTTCATTGATGATGCCGCGCACCCCGTGCAGCGCGCCATAGACGCGGGTCACATGGCGGTGGCGCCGTGCTTCCAGCACCACCCCCACCAGCGACTGGTTGATGACGGCGGTCGGACCGCCTCCCTGTGCCACCAGTATTTTTCCAGACGACATAGACAGCTCCTTCAGTGAAGTTGGCCAGCCGTCAGGGTACTCTTATTTCGCTGCCGCGCCGATATGCTTGTCGAGGAATTTCTCGACCCGGGTCCA
>JAIENA010000511.1 GCA_019751755.1 Burkholderiaceae bacterium
TGCCCTTGTAGCTCAGTGGTAGAGCACTCCCTTGGTAAGGGAGAGGCCACGTGTTCAATCCACGTCAAGGGCACCATTCTCTTCTCGCAGTTCCCTCAGCAGTTTTCGTCGTCACCCCCAAAGCTCAATAAATTCGTTGTACCGTGATGCCGCGTTGGCGCAGCAATTCCGGGACATTGCCTTTGCCGATCAGGTGCAGCACGCCAATCGCGGCAAAACTGTGGCGTTCGCGCGCCAGCAGGCTGGCGATACTGGCCGCCAGGCTCGGATTACGCTGGTCCAGCAGTACGCGCTGCACGAACTGGCCGGAAAACGTGTCGTCGTCTTGCGCCTTGCGGGCAATCGCATCAAGCCCGGCCTGGTCGGCCAGGCGCCACGCGTTGACGATCTGACGCGCCTGCTTGGCTTGTTCCTCGTCTTCGATGGCGGCGATCCCCTCCTCCAGGAAACGGGCCTGGTCCGCATTGCTCATGCGGTTAAACAGCATCATCTGCCCCGCCACCGATTCCAGCTCCAGCACCCGCATCTGACGCGCCTTGGCCTGGCGCGACAGCCACGCATCGACCGCCAGCGCCGGGTCATACCCGAGCGCCACGAATTCACTGATGGTCAACAGGCTGGCCACCATCCACGGCTTCATCGGCGCCACGGTGTCCGGCGCGATCGCATAACGGCGCAGCAATTGCTGCAAACGGGGACGGTAGGCCGGCGATAATGCCTCGACCACGGCGCCGCGCCCCTGGCGCGCCATGCCGTGCTCGCGCACCGCGCGGGCAATCGCGGCCTGGTCGCCCAGCGGATCGATTTCCAGCGCCAGCACCGACGAGGCGTTGAGCGCGTCCATCACGCGCGGCTCCAGCGGATAAAAATCCGCCGCGCCAACGTGGATGGTGCCAAACAGGTAGGCGGTATGGCCGCCGTGTTCCAGCTTAAACAGCGCGCCACGGTTGGGGATCGGGACGCTGCTGCCGGCCGCTGCTTCGGCCGCCTGCGCTGGCTGACCGGGCGGCCAACCGAACCACAGGAGCAGACTGCAAAATAACATCACTGGTGCCTGATACCATAGGTGTCTGGTACCACCGATTAAACCTATAATCTGGCGTTGCATGATTCCCCCTCGTCTGCCGTGAATATACCCCGTTCCTCCCCAGTCTGGCTGTTCGATCTGGACAATACGCTGCACAATGCGTCGCACGCGATTTTCCCGGTCATCACCGCCCACATGAATACCTATATCGCCCGTGTACTGGGCGAGCAGAGCGGGACCGGCGAGCCGGCCGGGATGGACACCGTCAATGCGGCGCGCACGCTGTACTGGCAGCGCTATGGCGCCACCATGCTGGGGCTGGTCAAGCACCACGGCGTCGATGCCGCCCACTTCCTGCGGGTCACGCACGACTTTCCGCAACTGGCCGCCATGGTACGGGCGGAAAAGGGCCTCGGCCGGCTGTTGCGCGCGCTGCCCGGCCGCAAGGTGCTGCTGACCAACGCGCCGCACCGCTATTCGCGCGACGTGCTGCGCATCCTCGGCATCCACCGCCAGTTTTCGCACCACATCGCGATTGAACACATGCGCATCCACCGCCAGTTGCGCCCCAAGCCTTCGCGCCTGATGCTGCGCAATGTGATGAAAAAACAAAAAGCCTCGCCCGGCCGCTGCATCCTGGTGGAAGACACGCTGGCCAACCTGCGCGCCGCGCGCGGTCTGGGCATGCGCACCGCCTGGGTCACGCAATACCTGAAAATGGCGGACCCGATCGGCATGGCCCATATGCCGGGAAGATTCTTCCGACCCCGTTGGGTCGATGTCAAAGTAAAATCTGTCCGTCACTTGCCAGCGCGCCTCTCGCGCCTGGTGCGGCAGTCTTAACCCTCTTTCGATCACTTTACCTTCCCTATCATGGCAAGCACACCGCCCGGCCAACGCAGGCAGCAAATCCTCGTCGCATTGGCAGAAATGCTGGAACAACCCAAAGGCGAGAAAATCACCACGGCGGCGCTGGCGCGCAAGCTGGAATTTTCCGAAGCGGCGCTGTACCGCCATTTCGCCAGCAAAGCCCAAATGTTCGAAGGGTTGATCGATTTCATCGAGACCGGCGTGTTTGGCGTCATCAACCAGATCATGGAAAAGCAGACCAGCGGCGTGGCGCAGGTGCGCGACATCGTCGGCATGCTGCTGCAATTCTCGGCCAGCAATCCCGGCATGACCCGGGTCCTGACCGGCGACGCGCTGGTGGGGGAAGACGAGCGCCTGCAACACCGCATGAACCAGCTGCATGAACGCATCGAACTGGCGCTGCGCCAGGCCTTGCGGCTGGCCACCACGGAAGGCTATGGCCACGACGACGATATCGGCGCCCGCGCCGGCGTGCTGCTGGCGTATGTCATCGGCCGCTGGCACCGCTATGCCAAGAGCGGCTTCAAACTCGATCCAACGCAGGACACGGCGCTGCACATCGCGCTGCTGATGTAACCATGCGGCACGAGGTCTTCGCACTGCTGGACGACGCCAGCCCGGACGGACAGGCGCAAGCCCGTTCGCGCCTGTACACCGGCCATGTGACGACGCTGCGCTGTGACGGCCAGGGCGGCGCGCAGGAAGCGGGCCGCGCCTGGCGCGCGCTGCTGGCGCAAATGGAAGCACACCTGGCGCAAGGGCGCCACGCGGTCACCCTGTGCGCCTATGAACTGGGCGCGCACATCCTCGGCATGCCGCCGCATCCAGCCGCCGATGCGACGGCCGCCACCGCGCAGGTGCTGGTGTTTGAGCAGTGCGCCTTGCTGTCGCAGGCAGAAGTGGCGGCGTGGCTGGCGGCGCGCGCCGGATCCGATCCCGCCACCAGCGCTGGCATGGCCGGCATTGCCGCGATCAGCGCCAATGTCGACCAGGCGCAATTCACCGATGCCATCGACCGCATCCGCGCCTACATCGCCGCCGGCGACACCTATCAAGTCAATTACACCTACCGCCTGCGCTTCGACGCCTACGGTTCGATCTTCGCGCTGTACCAGCGCCTGCGGGCGCGCCAGCCGGTGCCGTATGGCGCCCTGATCGCGCCAGACGATGGCAGCGCCGTGCTGTCGCTGTCGCCGGAATTGTTTGTGCGCCACGCCGATGGCGAATTGACGGCGCGCCCGATGAAAGGCACCGCCCCCGCCACCAGCGGCGATGCGGAAAACGCGCGCCGCGCCACGGCCCTGGCTGGCGACACCAAGAACCGCGCGGAAAACCTGATGATCGTGGACTTGCTGCGCAACGATATCGGCCGCATCGCGCAGACCGGAACCGTGCAAGTGCCGGCGCTGTTCGACGTGCGCCGCTACAGCAGCGTGCTGCAAATGACGTCCACCGTGCAGGCCCAATTGCGGCCCGATATCGGCCTGGCCGAACTGTTTGACGCGCTGTACCCGTGCGGCTCGATCACGGGCGCGCCCAAGCGCCGCACCATGGAAATCATCAACCAACTGGAGCCGGCGCCGCGCGGCCTGTACACCGGCGCGATCGGCTGGTTTGCGCCGCCATCGTCTGGAAAAATTGGTCCGTTCTGCATGTCAGTGCCGATCCGCACGCTGTCGCTGCAGCCGCCGGAGCATGGCGTGCGGCGCGGCGAGCTCGGTGTCGGCGCGGGCATCGTGTATGACAGCGATGCGGCCGACGAATATGCCGAATGCCAGTTGAAGGCGCGCTTCCTGACCGGCCTGGCCAATGAGTTCGAGCTGTTTGAAACCATGCTCGCCAGCCGCGAAGACGGCGTGCGCCACCTGGACCGCCACCTGGCACGGCTGGTGGCCTCGGCCCGTTATTTCGGTTACGACTGGGATGAGGCGGCGGCGCGCACGCTGGTGGCACAAACCTGCGCAACCTTCCCGGCCGGCACGCTGATGCGGCTGCGCCTGGCGCTGCGGGCCGAAACCGCCACAACCACTGGCCATGCCGCACAGTCAACGGGTACCCGCAGCACGCTGTCGGTGCAGCACGGTGTGCTGGCCGCGCTGACGGCGCCGGTGCGCGTGTTGCTGGCGCCGGACGCGACCTCGGCCGACGACCTGTTCCTGCGCTACAAAAGCAGCATCCGGGCCCGCTATGACGCCGCCTGGCGCGCGGCGGAAGCGCAGGGCGCGTTCGACATGCTGTTCTTCAATGAGCGGGGGGAATTGACCGAAGGCGGCCGCAGCAATGTCTTTGTGCAGATCGATGGACGCTGGCTGACGCCGCCACTGGCGTGCGGCTTGTTGCCAGGCGTGATGCGCGGCGTGCTGCTGGACGATCCGGCATGGAACGCCAGCGTAGCCGTCATCACGCGCGCAATGCTGGCCCGCGCCAGCCAGATTGTCGTGTGCAACGCCCTGCGCGGCGCGCTGCCCGCCACCGTCGTGCCCTGACTCCCGTGATCCCGCCAGCCGTCAGGGTACAGGTCTGGCGTTACTTCTGAATCATCATATCGAAGCCGCCCCAGAACATGCGCTTGCCATCGAACGGCAAGGTCTTGGGATCCATCATTGCCGTCAGGCGCGGGTCTTTCATGACCTTTTCATTGACTTCGTCGCGCTTGGCGCGCGACTCATAGACGATCCACGCGAAGATCACGGTTTCGTTGTCTTCCAGTTTGACGGCTTGCGGAAACGAGGTGTGCTCGCCCGGCTTGACGTCTTGCGCGATGCACTCGCGGTATTCCAGCGCCCCGTGTTCACGCCACACCTCGGCGCACAGGTTCGCCATCTTCTTGTATTGCTCAACATTGGCTTTCGGTAGCGGCAACACGAATCCATCGACATACGACATGGCAAGCTCCCTGTTTCAGGTTGGTGGATTAACCAGATTAGGCCTGTTCGATTGCCGGTACAAGCCCCCAATGTGTGACACAGCGGGCGCGGCGGTGGCTCAGGTGGTGCCGGCGAACTGGCGGCGGTAGGCGCCGGGGCTGGTGGCGGCGAGGCGGCGGAAATGGTGGCGCAGCGATTCTTCGGAACCAAAACCGGCCCGTTCCGCCACCTGCGCCAGCGGGATGTCGGCGGTTTCCAGCAAATCCTTGGCCAGCGCCACGCGCTCATGGATCAGCCACTCCAGCGCGCCCATGCCGGTGGCGTCCTGGAATTGGCGCTGCAAGGTGCGCGGACTCATGGCGGCGCGCTGCGCCATGCTGCCCACGGTATGCGGCAGCGACGGGTGGGCGCGCAGCCAGTCCATCAGCCGCGACAGCCGGCCCTGCTCGTCATGCGCCATCGGCCGCGGTAAAAACTGGGCCTGCCCGCCTTCGCGGTGCGGCGCCACCACCAGCCGCTGCGCCACCAGGTTGCCGATGCGGGCGCCGTAGTCGCGCCGTACCAGGTGCAACAGCATGTCGAGGCCAGCGGCCGAGCCGGCCGAGGTAATGACTTGCCCCGCATCGACATATAAATCGTCCGGCTGCACGATGATGGCCGGATGGCGTTTGGCCAGCCGGTCGGTATAGCGCCAGTGGGTAGTAGCGCGCTGGCCATCGAGCACGCCGGCGGCGGCCAGCACGAACACGCCGGAACAAATCGAACACAGCCGCGCGCCACGCGCATACGCGGCGCGGATCGCGTCCACCAGCGCCGGCGGTGGCGCTTCATCGGCATCGCGCCAGCCGGGGATCACGATGGTGTCCGCCTGCGCCAGCAACGCCGGCGCATAGGGCGCCTGCACGGTAATGCCGCCCGCCGCGCGGATCGGTCCCGGCTCCACCGCCGCCACGGCAAAGTCGTACCACGGCACGCCCAGTTCCGGGCGGTCGAGGGCGAACAATTCCACCACGCAGCCAAATTCAAACGTACACAGGCGGTCGTAGGCAACGGCGACAACAAGATGTTTGGGCATGGCGTAATCTTACCGGAGATTGGCGTTTGCGCCACTACGCCACCTGGCGCGCCGGCCCGACAATGACACCATCGCCCCCCTAAAAGGAATACAACATGTCGATCGTCACGGACATCCCGGCCGCCGCCAGCGCCGACGCTCTGGCCCACTTCACCGCCTCGTTCACCTTCGAAACGGATTGTTGGGACGTGCACCACACGCTCAGCAGCGGTCCACTCGATTTCGTCTTGCTGGACGTGCGCGGCACGGAAAAATACGCGGCCGGCCACGTGCCGGGCGCGATCGACCTGGCGCACCGCAAAATCATCGGCTCGACCATGGCGGCGTATCCGGACGGCACGCTGTTCGTGGTCTACTGCGCCGGCCCGCATTGCAACGGCGCCGCGCGCGCCGCCGTGCGCCTGGCCAAACTGGGGCGCCCGGTCAAGGTGATGCCAGGCGGCATCACCGGCTGGCTCGATGAGGGATTTGCGCTGGAAACATCGGAAGTCGCGGCGGCAGCCTGACTTCCGGGGACGGCATCAGCCGCCCAGCGCCTTTTCCACCGCGCCCACCAATTGCTTGTCTTCCGGCGTCACCTTGCTGGGGAAGCTGTCCACCACCTTGCCGTTGCGGTCGATCAGGTATTTATGGAAGTTCCAGGCCGGGGTTTTACCGGTGGCTTTGATCAGGTCCGCATAAAACGCATTCGGCGCGGTGCCGGACACTACCGTCTTGGCGAACATCGGGAATTTCACGCCATAGGTGTTGTAGCACAGGTCGGCGATTTCCTTCGCCGAGCCCGGCTCCTGCTTGCCGAAATCATTCGACGGGAAGCCCAGCACCACCAGGCCTTTGCCGCTGAATTTCGCATACAGCGCTTCGAGCCCTTCGTATTGCTTGGTGTAGCCGCAATAGCTGGCGGTATTGACCACTAAGATCACCTTGCCGGCGTACTGGCACAGGTTTTGTGGCGCGTCATCCTGCAAGCGGTTGAACGATTGCTTGAGGATGGCCGGGCAGGCGGCGGGCGCGGCAGCGGCAGCGGCCGCCGTTTGCGCATGGACAGGGGCCTGCAGCGACATGGCCAACAGGGAGGCAACAACAAAGGCGGTAGGTTTGAACATGGTGATGTGCGCAGTAAAAAAATTGATTCTAAGCCTTAAATCCCGGCCAGGCAGATGTATTTGATTTCCAGGTATTCGTCGAGCCCGTACTTCGACCCTTCGCGTCCCAGCCCCGATTGCTTGACGCCGCCAAACGGCGCGATTTCATTCGAAATCAAGCCGGTATTAACCCCCACCATGCCCGACTCCAGCCCTTC
>JAIENA010000218.1 GCA_019751755.1 Burkholderiaceae bacterium
TACATCAGCGTGACGGGGCCGGCCAGCATGCCGGCCACCAGCACGTCGCCGCGCCAGCCCAGCGCCGGCGGCACCGGCAGTGGCCAGCTCCATGCGATGGCCGCGTGGGGATGCAGGCGCTGGCGCAGCAGCCAGGCCGGGGTGGCAATCAGCAGGGTTTGTCCGGCCAGCACGGCCAGCATCGCGGGCCATGCCAGCGTGACCGCCAACATGCCGGGAAAGGCAATCACGGCGCACAGTCCCAACAGCACGTTGGAAAACACCAGCACCAGCACTTCCATGGAATTTTTCAGGCTGGCCAGGAAGGCCAGTAAGCCGTGATGCGCTATGCGCACGCGGTAGCGGAGATAGGGGTGCAGCGTAAGTGCCGTCATATCGTCGCAGGAAAAAGAAAAAGGCCCGACGAATCGGGCCTTTTTCAGGAATTGGCGGAGTGGACGGGGCTCGAACCCGCGACCCCCGGCGTGACAGGCCGGTATTCTAACCAACTGAACTACCACTCCTTGCTTACGCAACTTGTCTTCATTTCCGTGTTAGGCGGTGGTGGGCGCTGAGAGGGTCGAACTCCCGACCTAATGCTTGTAAGGCATCCGCTCTACCAACTGAGCTAAGCGCCCCGCTTCTAACACTCCAACGTTTGTCATCACGTCTGAAGGAGGCCGAATTATAGACCGTGTTTTGAGAATGTGCAAGCAAGCCCGATTTTTTCTCAAATTTTGTTTTAGAAGCCTGCTTCGCGCCAAACCACGGCCAGCGCGGAACGGACATAGCGCAGCGCTGGCGCCTCCCATGCGCCCGCGATGGCGATCCGGCCCCGCAACACGCGCAATGCCACCGGCTTTTCCCCCTCGACCTCGAGCACCACGCGGTAAACCGCGCGGTCGGGATAGAACAAGCCATTCTTTTCATGCACCAGCACGTGGCCGCCAAACAGCGCTGCCAGCTCGGGTTCATTCAGGGTGCGGCTGGCGTCGCGGTCAATGGCGGCCACGGTCAGGCGCACCGCCGGTCCGGCCAGGCCGTCGGCAATGAACAGGCCGCGGTCGCCCTGGCGCACGCGCTGGACGTCGTCTTCATCGACATAGGTCACCACGTGCCAGCGCTCATCGCTGATCAGCTCGCCCAGGGGTTCCTGGTTTTTCAGCCAGTCCCCGGGCCGCAAGTCCGGGTCGGCATCGACCAGGGTGCCGGCATAGGGCGCCAGTGGCGCATAGCGCCCGGCGTCCGCCTGCACTGTCGATTGTTCGGCCCGGGCATAGGCCAGCTTTTCATCGAGGACTTGCCAATCCTTGCGCATGCCGGCATCGAGTCCGGCGGCGGCCGACTGCCACGACAACGTGCCGGCGCGCGCGCCGGTGGCGGCGTTGCGCAAATCGAGGTCGGGCGACGTCATCCGCAATAGCGGCTGGCCTGCCGCCATGCGGCTGCCATCGGGCGGCGGCGCCGCCTCCAGCATGGCGCGTGGCGGGGCATACAGCGTCATTTGTTCACGCGGCTGCAGCAGTCCGGCACCGAAGATGCGGCCCGGCCACGGGACCAGGCACAGCGCGCCCAGCAGCGCCACCAGCAGCAGGCTGCGGCGGGCGCGCCGCCCAGCTTTGATGGCCGGCCAGCGGGTGCGCCAGGCCTGGAGTTCGTGCATCAGCGGTAGGGCGATGAACCAGCCGATCTCGACTGCAAAGAGCAGGATGCCGACCGCCTTGATGAAAAAGTGGTACACCAGTGCGGCGATTCCCAGGAATAAAACCAGGCGGTAGAGCCACACGCCCCAGGCAAACAGGATCAGGCTATTGTGCCGATGGCGCGGGAAATGTTCCGGCACCGGTTCGTTCAGCGCGAACATGCGTTCGCGCAAGTCCCAGCGCGCCAGTGCAAAGGCGCGGCTGTGCAAGTTCGGCATGCCGAGCCAGTCCGACAACAGGAAGTAACCGTCAAAACGCATGAAGGGGCTGGCATTGATGGCCAAAGTGGAAATCCAGGTGGTGGTCGAGAGCAGGAACGCCATTTGGCGCGGCGCCCCTTCCGGCAGCCAGGCCCAGGCCAGGGTGGCCCAGGCGGCGATCGCCAGCTCGGTGGCGATCCCGGCGCCGGCAATGGCCAGCCGCTGTGTATGGCGCGGCAATTTCCAGGCTTCGTTGGTGTCGGTATAGGCCATCGGGAACAGGACCAGGAATGCGACGCCCATGGTCGGCACCCGGCAGCCATAATGCTTCGCGGTCAGCGCATGGCCCAGTTCATGGCACGCCTTGGCAAACACGATCGCCACGCCATAGGCCAGCATGCCTTGCCAGGTCAGGGTATCCATCAGCGTGCTGGAGAAACGCTCCCACTCGCGATACACGCAGACCAGGCCGGTCAAGCCGGCCAGCACGGTCCAGCGCAGGAAGTTGCGCGTCAACAGGAAGGCGACGTGGGGCAGCAGCCAGGCCAGCCAGCGGTCTGGCTTGAATAGTGGAATACGCAGGAACAGGTAATTGTGCAGCAGCCATTGCGCCCAGCTGCCGCGCCGCTTGCGCCGGGCATCGGCCAGCAGTGGGGCCATGCCGGGCGCGGGTTGCAGCAACTGGTTTTCATTCAAAAACCGCAGCAAGTCGTCGAGCGCGGCGCCATCGAGGTGCAAGGTGGTTTCGCGGCCCGTTTGCGCCAGCAGGGCGCGCGGGTCGCGCAGGTGCCAGCGGCTCAACAGTTCAAAGTTGGGCCAGTCGATCTGGAAAAACAGGTTGCGGACCGGGTCATGCAATGTCCAGCTGGGCTGGCCGTCGGCCAGGCGCGGACCGGCGGCAATCGCCAGCTCTTCGCGTAACGGGGGCAGGGAGAAACTGATCATGGCGGCCCGTCAATACGCGATCCACTGGCGGATGCTGGCCAGCGGCCGGCGCAGCACCCAATAGCCGAGCGGCACCCAGTCGCCCACCAGTTTGGCGGTGCCCTTCAAGCCGATGCGCAAACCGGCCGGATTGGCCAGCCGGGCCCGGACGCGGTAGGCAAAGGTGCCGTCCGGCCGTGGCACGGCGCGGTGGCTCAGGTAACGCAGCGTTCCCTGCACCGATTCCAGCGGCGTGGCCGCCAGGTACAAGTGGACGGCCGTGTCGCCGGGCGCCAGCGGGATCGCATCGCCGATCGGTATCCAAGCTTCGATTTCCACATCGCTGGGGGATGCGATTTGCATGATGCGTTCGCCGGTTTGCACCGGACGGCCGCTCCATTCGGTCGGGTCGTCGAACAGCGCGATGCCATCGCGCGGGGCCAGCACACGGGAGCGGGTGGCCTGCCCTTCCAGGAAGGCGGCTTCCGCTTCCTTTTCCGCGATCTTGCCGAGCAGGGCCGCCAATTGCGGACGCGACCTGGGGTCGCCCAGCACCGCTTGCGTGGCTTGCCGGTATTCGGCCTGGGCGGTTGCCAGCCCTTCGCGCGCGACCTCAAGGCGGCTGACCAGCGGAGCCTGGTCAAATGCAAACAGGGGATCGCCGGCCTTGACGGACTGGTTCGGCTGCACGGCAAACCGGTCAATGACGCCATCGAGCGGCGCGCGGATGGTGGCCGGGTTGGCCGGTACCAGTTCGCCGGGCGCCAGCACCGTCAGGCGCACCGGACACAGCATCACGGCGGCGGCGAGCGCCAGCAGGGCCGGACGGCGCCAGCGCGACTGTCCGGCGGAACCGGTCCACCACGCGCGCAGCCGTGCCGGCAAGGATTGATCCGTCACCTGTGTCCGGGCATGCCATGTATGCAGCCAGATATCGCGCCACTCCTGCAGCAGCGGCATCACGGCGAGATCGGGCGCCTGGTCCGCCGCCAGCAGCAGGCCGCCGCTCGGGCTGGTTTGGGCCGACGAAGCCGGCAACGGTATCCAGGTCACGGCGGCCGGCAGCCACTCATGCCATTCGCGCGCCACCTCGTCCGGCGCGTCGGCCGCGCTGACAAGGCGTGGTGCTGCATCGGCCTGCGCGGCCGACAGCGCGGCGCATAAGCGGGTCAGCCATTGCACATACGGGACATTGGCATCGACTTCCACCACGCCGGACAGGCAGCGCACGCCGCCCACCGGGAACCACAGCGCCGCCTGGCGATAGGCCAGCAAGGCATGGGTGTCATTGACCGCCAGGAACGCCAGTTCCTCGGCGCTGGCGGCGGCACGGGCGCGCTGGCCCAGTTCGATCAGTGTCAGTAAAGCATTGCCGGTTGAGGGATTGTCAGCCCAATGCACATCCATCTCCATCAAGCGCGCACCTTCGCCATCTTGGCGCTATGGGACAGCGCCGCCAGCCGGTCGGCACTATGCAGGCGCGCACCGCGCAATTGCTGGCTCAAGCTGGTCCGGCCGGCGTTGCCCGGGCGTTCGTCTTCGTGCAGGCGCAGCGCTTGCGGCTGACCTTCCTTGGCGCCTTCTTTCGCCCCTTCTTTCGCTCCGTCTTTGGCACCTTGCTTGTCGACCACGATCTTGAAGGTTTGCACCGCTTCATTGCCTTGCGCATCCAGTGCCGTTATCCGCACGCTGATGGTGCCGTCGAAATCGGCCGGCGGCGTCCCGGAAAACTGGCCGGTCTTGGCATTGAAGGTGAGCCACGACGGCAGCGCCGCACCATCCGTGCGTGCGGCGCTCAGCGAGACGCTGGCATCCGGGTTGGTATGGGCAAAGGCGTCGGCATTCACTTGCAGCGTGATGCGGTTACCGGATGCAATGTTCAAGTCGGGTACCGGATTGTTGACGATCAGCGTATTGGCGCTGCTGGTGCCGGCCGATGCCGCCACCACCACACGGAAGCCGCCATCGACGCTGGCCTGCGTCAGTGCCGGCGCAGCCGCCGCCAATGCAGCCGGCGGCTGCGGCGCCGTGACCGTGGGCGCTGGCGCGCTGACTACCGGTGGGGCAACGGTGCTGGGCGCCGTGTCAATCACCACCGGCGCCGCCAGTTGTGAACTGCTCGGCAGGAACTGGACGACAGAAGCCTGGGCTGCCGTGCTATCGGCGGTCGGCGTGGCGGGCAGCACCGGTGCCGGTGGCGTGATGACCGGCGCCGGCGGGACCACCACTGGCGGGATCACCACCGGCGGTGGCACCGGGACCGGCGGCGTCAGGTCGATCGAAGTCACCCCGCCGGTATTGCCTGCGGTGTCGGACAACCTGACCTGGATCACCCCGGTGGCGGTGCTGGCCAGTGACCAGCCGGTCCGACCTGCGTCCAGCGTGGCGGTGCTGAACGTGGCGCCATTGTCCACCGATACTTGCACGAACTCGCCTGCGCCGAGGGCGCCGGACAGGGTGCCGGAGATCACGCCATTGGCCGCCGTGGCGCCGGCAGCGGCGGCGCCCGGTGCCGTCGTATCGAGCACGTAGTTGCGGGTGAACGGCGCACTGCTGCCGTCCGTGTTCGTGACACGCGCCAGCAGCGTATTGCTGCCATTGAGTGTGACACCGGCTGACCAGTTGTTGCCGCCGGCCGTGACCGTGGCCCGTGTCCAGGTGGCACCGCCATCGACCGATACTTCCACCGCGTCGCCGCTGCCCAGCGCGGCGGACAGCGTGCCGCTGACCGTTTGTGCGGCAACGTTGGTAATGAAGTCGCTGCTGCTGCCGCCGCTGTCGGCCGTCAGCGTGGCGCCTGTCACGGTCGCGGTTGGCAACTGTGTACCCACCAGCACGGCGGCGGTGGCACCGACACCGTTGAGGCCCGTGGCCAGAGCATTGCCGGCCGCATCGGTGAGGATGGCGCCATTCGGAGAAATCGCGCCGGCCACGACAATGCCGTCCCTGTCCAGGTCGCTTGCCTGGACCGTATAGGCGAATTGCAGGGTGTCCGTACCGGAACCGCCCACATACACCGCGCCATGGCTTGCGCCACCGATCGCCAGGCTGAGTTGTGGCGTCCCAGCGCTGGTGTCGATCAGCACCGCTTCGCTGAGGCGGACGGTGAAGGTCAGCGTCTGGCCCGGCCGGTAGGTGCCGGCGGCCGGCACGTCGACCGAGGACACCACCGGCGCGCCGCTATCGATGGTGAGATCGAGGGCGCGTGACGGGGCCGACAGGTTGTTGGCACTGTCGGCGGCCCGCGCGGTGATCGAGTGGGCGCCGGGTGACAGTTCCGGTGCGCTGAACGACCAGTTGCCATCGGTGGCAACCACGGTGCCCAGGCTGGTGGCGCCATCAAAGATGGTGACGGTGCTGCCTGGCTGTGCCTGCCCGGTGAACACCGGCGCCGTGCTGCGGGTCTGGTTGTCGCCGCGGACGCCGGTATCGCTGGCGCTGCTCAGCACAGGAGTGGAGGGGGCCGGCGGTGCGGTACGGTCGAGCGTATAGCTTTCTCCCGTGTTGAAACCACCGCCCAGTGCGATACCGGCCGCATTTTGAATGCCGTTGCCGTTCAGGTCCAGCCGCAGGGTGCCGTCGCCCGCCAGGTTGTTGACCGTCACCGTGTAGCTGGCGCCACTGCCGGAAACGCCGGCAATGCTGCCGGCCGCGCCGGCGGTGCCGGACAGGGTGAAGTCGCCCGTGTCGACGCCGGTCACGGCTTCGCTGAAGGTCACGGTAAAGTCGATGGAGCCGGTGGCGGCGCTCACCACGGCAGTTCCGCTGGCGCGCGTGATGGACGTGATGCGGGGAACATTGGCCATGATCGCCCAACCCGAACTTGCCGTTTGCGTGGCGCTGCCATGCTGGTCGTTGGCGGTGACCACCACGCGCACGAATTTGTTGGCATCGTCCGCTGCCACCATGTAGCTGTTGCCGGTTGCACCACCGATTGCGCTGGTGTTGGCGCCATTGGCGTCGTCGGCGCGGAACCACTGGTAAGTATAAGTCAGCGAGTCGCCGTCGGCATCGGTCCAGGTACCGGTGCTGGCGGTCACGCTGTTGCCGACGGTGGCGGCGCCGCTGATGGTGGGGGCCGAAGTGTTGATTGGTGCCGTGTTAGCCACCAAGGTCCAGCCGGCGCTGGTTTCCGTATTGACAGTGCCACCATTGCCATCGTTGACGGTAACGACCACGCGCACGTGTTTATGGGTGTCGTTCGTGGACAGGGTGTAGCTGTTGCCGGTGGCGCCGCCGATGGCGCTGGCGTTGGCGCCACTGGCATCATCCGCGCGGAACCACTGGTAAGTATACGTCAGGGTATCGCCATCGGCGTCGTTCCAGGCGCCGGTGGTGGTGGTCAGCGTATTGCCGACCGTGGCGGTGCCGCCGATG
>JAIENA010000227.1 GCA_019751755.1 Burkholderiaceae bacterium
TTTTGCATCTTGCTTCTTCCTTTGGTAACGGTAATTTTACGTCACCGTTGGAAGACTAAATTCCGTGGGAACCTCAGTTCAATGTGTGGTACCGCCAAATATGCCATGTCCGAAGATGGCATCTGCACTTTCACCGCTAAAAGTTTGGGCGCCCACCTGCCAAACCAAGAGAACAGTGCTCCTCAATCAAGACATATGTAATTTCGGGGTGACACGTAACGAAAATTTGCATTTGTGGCTTGAGAGAATGCACAAGATGTTCCGCCCCCTCAGTCAGCATGGTAACAGGTGAGCTACTACAGGATCATTGTCCGCAGAACGCTTCTCCGCCCTTCCCAGCCGACCGGCATGCTTGATCATGCCAAAAAATTTCAACATTCACTAATTTACAGCATGTAGACTGTAAAGTACAAATACAGTTTTAAGACTGTTAATTCCTTAAATTACAACCCTAGACTTGTATTCAAAAATTACAGTCCTTATACTGTAATGAAGAACGAATCTGAGGTATGCCATGGACTTCACGCTCCAGACTCTTGACCACCTTAAACCCCTGATCAAAGGTTTTAGAAAGAAGGCAAACCTGACACAGTCAGCGATGGCGGAAAAGCTCGGGATCAGCCAACAAAGCTACGCCCAGATCGAAGCCAACCCCGCATCCACCAGCGTTGAGCGGCTCTTTACCATCTTGCGCCTCATGCAGGTCAGTATCCAATTGACGGATGACAATCCAGATACAGTGCCAACTATCCAGGTCACGAAACGCATCACGCAACGCCGTGCTGCGCAACAAGCCTCGCACATCATAGGACCCGCAGCCCCGAAAAATAGCACCACACGCCAGACACCACCACGCGATCAGTATGCGGTCCGCCAGGATCCGGGATATTCGTCTGCGCGTTTAGAAACCGGCAAAAGCACGCAGGCCACGGCACCCGCCAAGGTCATTAGACCAAACGATACAACCAAGTGGTAAGCATGGCGCGACGCACAACGCAGAACAGTCTCAATGTCTGGCTGAACGGCACACCGGTCGGCCGTTGGAGCATCACACGCCATACCTCCACCTTCACCTACTTTGAAGCATGGCTGGAAGACGAACTCCGGCGCCCGCTTTCGCTCTCCATGCCATTCACAGCCGGTAACCAGCCCTACAGCGGCGATGTCGTCACCAATTATTTTGACAACCTGCTGCCCGACAGCGAACCGATCCGCCGTCGCCTCGCGCAGCGGTACAGCACCGGCAGTACAGGACCGTTCGCGTTGCTGCAGGCGATTGGGCGCGATTGTGTCGGCGCTGTCCAGTTGCTGCATCCAGAAGAAACGCCTGACGACTTGTTTAGCATCCAGGGCGAATTACTCGATGAGCACCGTGTCGCAGAGATATTACGTGCCACCACCGCACCGGGTGGACTCGGCAGGGATGACCATAGCGGCGACCTGCGGCTGTCCATCGCCGGCGCCCAGGAAAAGAATGCCCTCCTCTGGCACGACGGAAATTGGTACCGCCCCATCGGCAGTACGCCGACCACGCACATCCTGAAGCTGCCATTGGGCCAGGTCGGCAACATGCGTGCCGATATGCGCACGTCCGTCGAAAATGAGTGGCTCTGCGCCCAGATCATGGCGGGTTTTGACTTGCCTGTCGCGCGCACCGCCATCATGCAGTTTGAAGACCAGAAAGTGCTCGGCGTGGAGCGGTTTGACCGGAAGTATTCGGATGATCAAAGCTGGATCGTCCGATTGCCCCAGGAAGACATGTGCCAGGCGATGGGGCTGTCGCCTCTGCACAAGTACCAGGCCGATGGCGGTCCGGGCATCGATCGCATCATGCAGTTGCTGCTTGGCTCGGAAACACCGGAAGCAGACCGCCGCAACTTCTTCAAAGCCCAGATCGTCTTCTGGCTGCTGGTCGCCCCTGACGGCCACGCCAAAAATTTCAGCATCATGCTTAGTCCCCACGGACGCTACCGTGCCACGCCGCTGTATGACGTCCTGTCCGCCCATCCGATCCTGGGCCATGGCGCCAACCTGATTTCCCCCCATGACGTCAAATTGGCCATGGCGGTGCGCGGCAGCACGAATTACTATCTGGTCAACCGCATCATGCGCCGGCACTGGACCGCCACCGCCAGGCGCGTGGGACTGGGGGCGCGTGCGGCGGAACAGGTGATTGAAGAGATTCTGACGCAGGCACCAGCGATTGCCGGGCGCCTCCGACATAGTTTGCCAGACGGCTACCCGATTGATGTGGCGGACAGCATCCTGCACGGCATGCTCAGGCAATGTGACCGGCTCGCCCAGATGCCACCCGGATAGCGGAGGGAATCGCGCCCGCCATGCCTAACAAACAGCCTGCCCAATAAAGGCTCTGTCGCGCCATTCAGTGCTTGGTTCACGCAGCCGATGGCGGCACCGTTGCCGCCGCCGGGCATTGCGCGTGCGTCCGCTCCGCCACCAACAGCCGGAACGTGGCTAACCTGGAAAGACGCCGGGCACACCAGTACCATACAGGCCGTACTCAAAGGTGGTGCACGGGTCTGCACAACGGATCAGGCAAGCTCGGCCACCAACTGCGGCACCACGTCGAACAAATCCCCCACAATGCCGTAGTCGGCAACGGCGAAGATCGGCGCTTCCGGATCCTTGTTGATGGCCACGATGGTCTTCGAATCTTTCATGCCGGCCAAGTGCTGGATCGCGCCCGAGATACCGACAGCGATGTATAGCGACGGAGCAACGATCTTGCCGGTCTGGCCAACCTGCCAGTCGTTCGGCACGAAGCCTGCGTCGACTGCGGCGCGCGATGCACCCATCGCGGCGCCCAATTTATCTGCCAGTGGTTCCAGGATCTTGAAGGCGTCGCCCGAACCCATGCCGCGGCCACCGGAAACGATGATCTTGGCAGCGGTCAGTTCTGGACGGTCCGACTTGGCCAGTTCACGGCCAACGAAGGCCGACTTGCCGGAGTCTGCCACAGCCGACACGGATTCCGCGCTTGCTGCACCGCCGGTGGCGGCAGCCGCGTCGAAGCCCGTGGTACGCACGGTGATGACCTTGACCTTGTCCGACGATTGCACGGTGGCGATCGCGTTGCCGGCGTAGATCGGACGCTCGAAGGTGTCCGGGCTGTCGACTTTGGTGATTTCCGAAATCTGCGCCACGTCCAGCTTGGCGGCAACGCGTGGCAAGATGTTTTTACCGTAAGCGGTGGCTGGCGCCAGGATGTGCGAGTAATTTGCACCATTCGCACCGGCAACAGCCAGTACCTGCTCAGCCACGTTTTCCGCCTGGCCGTCAGCGAAGTGCGCGCCGTCGGCAACCAGTACTTTGGTCACGCCGGCGATAGTTTGAGCGGCTGCCACGGCGGCGCCAGCATTGCTGCCTGCGACCAGCACGTGGACGTCGCCGCCGCACTGGGCCGCTGCGGTAACGGTGTGGTGGGTGCTAGCCTTCAGGCTAACGTTGTCGTGTTCTGCGATGACTAATGCGACCATGATTATTCCTTGAAAGTAGACTTAGATGACTTTGGCTTCGGTGCGCAGCTTGGCAACCAGGGTCGCCACATCCGGCACCTTGATGCCGGCGGACGTCAACCGAAGTAAAAGTGTGAAAAAAACGAAGTAAAAGTGCATACGAACTGATTGAATTTAGGGCGTTAAAAAAATCCTCGTTTAAAAACAATCGCTTATGCCGTACTGCGAAGTAATTGTGCAAAAAACTTGGTGCCGCGCCGCTTCTTGCTTTTGGGGAACAGCACAAACGTGCTTGGCGGAGCCCGCAGGCGCCATGTTTCTCGCTCCAATTCCTTGGCGCCAAGCAGGTCGATGCAATCGAGCCAGTCCGCCCAGGACGCAGCCAAGGCGTCCTCGAACGCCGACATCGTGACGTCAATATCGTCATCGTCGTGCGCACACTGGCTTGCCTCCCACTCCGCGATGCCGTACAGGGGCAGACCATGGGCACGCCGAAGCAGATACGGATTCGAGCATCCCTGCCACGTCATGCGCCAGTAAGCGAAGGCGAGCGCCTGCGCGCCAGGCGCCGCATCGATCCGCAGTCCCCGGACCACACCCCGGTACCACTGGCGGCCGTGGTCGTCGCATTGACGCCAAAGCACATTCGCCTGCCGCCAATAGCACCTCTCCAAGCACGCGTGCTGCAGGCTGGCGGGCCAGCGTGAAACGAGCCGATAAGGCGCCGGCCCGGGCGGAATAATCGCCTGCATGCGCTGCCTGCGGACAGAACCTTCGAATTGGCGTGCGCCGAGCACGCCATCCATGTCGGACCAAGCTGGCAGTGTGACGCGGCGCCGCAGAAAGGCCAGCCAGCGGGCGATCAGCTCGACACTGCGCGCCGCCATGACACCTGCCACAGGCTGGCCGCCAACCGATAGTGGCAGCTGCGGCGCTCGACAAGTCGCACAGCTGACCGGCCCGAATACCATCGAATTTCCCAGTGCGTAGGCCTGCGGCGCGCCACAGCGGCGGCAATGATCACGTAACGGCAAACCGTGCAGCGGACAGCAGGCGAATGGCCGCAGCTGATGGATGATGAAATGATGGCCATGCCGTGCGCATTCCGGACAAAGCCGCAGCCTTTCGTGCATGAGTGGCTTCAGACATTGCACCGGACCATCGAGAAAAGCATCGCGGATCCGCCCGGCCGGAAAACCCAATCCCCTGCCGAGCGCTTGCGCGACGCGCGGCGTTTGTTCAGGCAACAAGGGATCGCTCTGGGGCGCCGCGATGCCCAGCAGCCCCGACACTTCGCAGGCCGACAACGCATTGGCGGCGGCAAGTTTGGCCGCCCACGCCCAGGCCGATTCATACGGCGCAAACAGGTGTCCGGGCAATTTCGGCAAGGCCACCACCTTGACGCCGCCGGGCGGCACGATGAACACGGGGAGTGGCATCGGCGCGCCTGTCTCAGCGTCCCAGTCCGCGGGCGTTGCGCTCGACCGCCTGTTCGGAGGCGACATAGCCGCAATGCTGCACAACCTTGGTCCAGTGGCTCTCGTTCAATGCAAAGTCGATCGCATCCTGGCGCAGACCATCGAGCAAAATGGCCTCGACCGCGCGCGAAAAATATTCCATCGGGATTTCGACCGCGCCGGCCAGACCCGCATGCTGGTGGACCTGGGAAAATGCGTCCCACAGCATGTCCGCGCTCGTTTCCAGGCGCATGCCGGCGTCGAAGGCGAACGGATAGTAATAGCGCGTAAAGCTCCAGTCGCTGCCGGCCGGGTACGCGTGCTCATCGTAGCTCTTGAGACAGGTCGCGGCGTCGAGCGCGCTGCGGACGCCACGGAAGCGTAAGGTCTCCACCATGAAACGCTTGACGACATGCGTGTCGCCGGATTCCTGAAAACGAGCCCGTTGCTCGCACAGCCGTTCCTGGCCAAACAGAAATGTGGTCAGGCGCACGCCGCACTGCGCCAGTTCGTCATGGACGTCGCGCAACCACTCATATTCGTGCAGGGAATAACGCTGCGCCTCGTCACAGAAGAATATGACTAATGAACTGCCCTGGGCTTCCGCGACATCGCGCAGCCGTTCATGCAGTGCCCTGCGCTTGCCCGCGTTGCGCCCGATGTCGGGCTGCGGATGACGCACCGAGCGCAGCAGCCTGGTGAAAAATGCGCCCTCGCTGCGACTGGCCTTGTGTTCGGACTGCACATGGAAGGTCGGAATCTCCGGCCTCTCGCGGTGGATCAACATGCGCAGGTATTCGATCGCGTAGGTCTTGCCCAGCCGGCTCTCACCATAGATCAGTGCACCGGGAATCCGGTAGTGCAGGCACCTGGACACTAGCTCCCAGCAGTCCTCGATAGCCGTCGTGGCGACGCGGTAGGTACGGTTGTTCAAAGGGTGGCGGTCGGTTGCGATCGGGCGCGCGGTCGCCCTCCCATCGTTCGCCGCGTTTGCTTTTTCCTTGGCCATGGCTAACGCGAGAATACTTGGCCGGTGCCGATGGTGAGCCGCTTTCCCTCGACCGGACCTTGGGATTTTGTTCGTTCCTCAGCAGGTACCTGGGTGGGTACTTCGGCATGCTCGGTCGGCGCATTCCCGACCGGACCGGGCGGTGCTTTGGGCGCCGGCGCGGCATCCTTCATCGCACGGCGCGCCCGCTCCGCTTTGCTGGCGGAACGACGTCGGCTGGCCGCACCGTCGCGCAGGAAGTCGAGATAGCACTGCACCGGATCCTCATTGTGCTGGACACGCAGCTTCCGCGCACGCACCAGGGCCAGGATTTCCTTGCGCATGCGCAGGGTATGGGCGGTATAGCGCCAGGCCGCCTGGACCTCCACCACACAGAGTTCTCGTCCAGCCGTGTCGAACACGCGCAGCGCGCGGACATCCTCGGCGTCGAAGTAAAGCCGCACCGGCTTGCCGATCAGGTCCGCCCGCCCGGCCAGGCTGTGGCTGGTGTAGTTCGCGCCGAAGAAATGAATATAGGGCCTCACGCCATTGGCAACACTGCCTCGCACGTGTCCTTCATGCTCGTGCTGGAGCAGGCACAGGTTGCGTCGCATTGGCTCGGCCAGCCAGCGTAGCGCAATCTGTTTTTCACGGACGTAATAGCCCAGCATTTCCAGCGGTGAACGACCGCCCAGGCCGGTATGCGACGCGGCGTTGTAGTTGGCGATCGCCACCGCGGTCAGTTCCATTAACTCATCGAGTCGCACCACGGCCGCCGAAGTGGCCATCAGTTCCGCGATGCGTCGCCGGGGATCGCTGGCGTCGGCGCCGGCGGTGCCAGGCAATCGGTGCGAGAGGACCGATGCCAGTGTGCCGAAAAAACGCTCAATATGGGGCCGCTCGTTGGGGCGATAAGCCGGGCCGGCATGGGCGCCACAGCCGACAATTTCGGTCAGCACTCGCAAGGTATCCGCCGCCAGATTGGCCTTAGCATTGTCGAAGCGGAACCAATTCCAGACGGCATAACCAAGTTCTGGAAGGCGTTCGGATGGCATGCCTGCGCCCGGGGCATAGCGCAGACCTGGAATGGTCAACGTGGGTGGACGCCACGGAACCAGGGCACGCTCGACCGTCTTGAGCACGTCGAAGCGGCTGTATTCCGGATCGAGCACGATGTGGTAACCCAACACCGCCCGGCTGCAGATGTCGATGATGGTGAGCAGCCACACGCGCTCGATTTCGAACGATTCCTCGACGCCGGCGACACGTTCAAAGACGATGCG
>JAIENA010000152.1 GCA_019751755.1 Burkholderiaceae bacterium
TCGATCATCCGATTGTGACGGGGGTGGTTTACAACGGCGAGCAGTTGCCGCCGTGGGCGTTGCCGGGGCAGCGGGCGCTGTCGGGGTGGCGGAGTCGGGAGATTGGTGGGGCGCGCGGGAATCAGTTGGTGATGGATGACACGCATGACCAATTGCAGGCGCAACTGCGCAGCGATCATTTGCATAGCCAGTTGGCGCTGGGGCATATCGTGCGGGTGGAGAGTACGGCCGGGCGCGGCGAGGAACGGGGGGACGGGTTCGAGTTGCGGACGGATGGGCATGGGGTGGTGCGGGCGGGGCGGGGATTGCTGGTCACTACCGAGGAGCGTGCTGGTGCCGCATCACACGCGACAAGTATGGCAGGAACGGTGCGGCAATTGGCTGCTGCAAGTGAGGTACATCGGCAGATGGCGGAAGAGGCGCAGCGCCATGGTGCGCTTGATGCGGTGAGCCAGCAGAGCGCGGTCGCGCTGGAATTAAAGAAACAACAAGAAGAAGTAAAAGGACATGACGGTCGCCCACATCCCGAACTGGAAAAGCCGCATCTTGTACTGGCAGGTGTTGCTGGCGTCGAAACGGCCACTGCGCAATCGACGCATATCGCCAGCGGTGAGCATACTGCGCTGAGCGCCGGCCGCAATTTGTCACTGGTTGCGGGTGACAGCCTGTTCGCCAGCATCCGTGAAACTTTCCGCCTGTTTGTGCACAAGGCCGGTATGAAACTCGTGGCGGCAGCAGGAAAAGTCAGCGTGCGTGCCGCTTCAGATGACGTGGAAGTGATCGCGCAAAAGGTACTGACATTGCTGAGTGAGTCCGACTGGGTCGATATCCGTGGTCGCAAAGGCGTACGGCTGCATGGCGGCGACTGCATGGTGGAGATCAGTGAGCGAGTGCAATTCTTTACGCCGAAGCCGACCTTATTTCACGGGAACCTGGAGACGCTAGGGCCGAAGAACAGGCCGCAGCCGGAACCAGAGAAGAGGGAAATGGCTGATCCCACGATGCGCATGCAAGTCACGTTGCTGGCGCACCCGGAGGATACGGCGGGACTGGCCGATATGCCGTATGCACTGTACAAGGGCGACACGCTGATACAGGAATCGCTGACTGACAGCGACGGGAACATTGAGTTTGAGCACGAGGATGGCGTGGCTGATTATCGGATCGAATTGCCGAATGGCGCGGAGTTTGAGTTGAAGGTGCATCCGAAGCTGGCGGCGCAGGGCGAGGCGGACTATGAAGAACATGCGCTGTCGAACCTGGGGCGGCGGGCGATGGATGGGACTGCTAAAGGACGGCGGCATGAATGACCTGGCTGCACGGCAAGCAATCCGGCTGCAGCATATTTCCCGGGATGGAGGGGCATATGAAGCATGAAGGTCGCGGCGTTATCCGCATTGGCGACAAGACCAGCCATGGAGGACAAGTGGTATCGGCATCGTCCGGTACGGTGGTGATGGGAAAGCTTGCCGCGCTTGATGGTGATACGTCGGTTTGTCCACGGTGTAAAGGCAAGTTTGCGCTGAAGCCGGATGGCACCGGGGCCAGGCACGAAGGTAAACCTTATGCATACCACGACGATGTAACCGAGTGTGGCGCCCGGTTGATTTCAACTCTTTCGCAAAGTAGCGAGGCTGAGCAAGGTGACGGGAACGCGCCGGACGATAGCGGACATGATCCCCGCGACGATCAGCGTTTCATGTTTATGGACGAGGCGACTCCAAGCGCGAGTGGCAAAGCCAAGGTGGTCCGCATTGCGACTGATCCGAAAGTTCGCATGGAAGAGAACGAGGAGTCACTAAAGCATCCGAATATTTCAGCATTCCTGAAAGCGGTCGCCGAGGCGGAAGGTGGTGGTTACGATTTCAAATACGGGGCGGTCAGAGGTAAGCGCAACGATCCGTGGCGGTTTGCTGACATGTCGACGCATCCTGGCCCGGGCAGCGGAGGGCGCTCTACAGCGGCAGGGATGTATCAAATTACGATCGATACCTGGCGCGACCATGGCGGGAAAAACATGGGCTTAATCGACTTTACACCGAGAACCCAGGATCTTATCGCCGTGGATTTGCTGCGGCATCTCGGCATCATTGACAAGATCAAGGCAGGTGACATTGCCGGTGCAATGTCCAAGGCTGCCGGGCGATGGTCGGCCCTTCCGGAAGGGCCTGGCCGGCCGAATCATTACCCCGGCCAGCCTTACGTGGTTTATGGAAAATTCCTTGCAATGTATACAGCCGCCGGAGGGGCCGTGAAATGAAGCCGATTACAGCGAGTGCTGTCTTTCGTGTCTTTGTGCTGCTGTGTCTGCCGTTTGTCGGTGGCGTAGTTTGCGCGGCCGACCGATCAAGCCATGCTAAAGGCGTTGGCTTGCATCAAGGTGCTTTGTTTGTGGCGGTACGTGCTGGTCTCATCAAGTCTGGCTGGAAGCCTGTGCGGATGCATGGTTCTGAGTACGAATACACAGGAACTGAAAGACTTCTCGCTGAACGACATATCTATGAGGCCGAGGCATGTTCGACAGACAGGGGAAGCCTGTGCATTTTTTATTATGTGATGAAGAAAAAGTGCCTACGGGTCGATACCGTTGGCGAGCAGGTGGATGTGATGCGCGTGACGCGTTGGGACCAGACCTGCCCGACCGGCGTGAACAGTCGCATGGGGCATCGATAAGTTTCTGGCACCACTACCGTGAGGAGCATGGCGATGGCCAAGGAATATACCCGGAAAGAGACGACGCATATCGACGAGGTGAAGCGCACGGCTGCGTGTTCGGTGCAGTGGTTGCCGGAGTTGCGCAATGCCAAAGTGAACGCATCACATCCCATCACGCACAACAACCGGTTGACGATGTTCATCTGCGGGGAACAGGGCTTTGCCGATATCGCAGCGCACATCAGGGCGGCCCAAGAGTCGATTGATCTGATTTGCTGGGGATTTGACCCTGGCATGGAGTTGGAGCGTGGCCAGGGCGCAGCATGGCCGCGCGGCGAAACGTTCGGCGATGTGTTGATCGCGGCGGGAAAGCGTGGCGTCACTGTGCGCCTGCTGGTCTGGTATGACAAGCTGGGTGGCGGGACAGCGAAAAACATGCCGGGCTACACCCATGGCACGTATCCCTGGTATTACAGAAGTGGTGACGCGGGGGCGGATGAGATCAATGCAAAAGCCAGCCTGCAGCGGATACAAGACGCCATCAACAGTGCGCCAGTGCCGACCAAGCCAATGCTGCGGGCGGACTATGTGAATTTCCTCAAGGTCAACAAAAATACCCTCAACCGGCGTGCGAGAGAAGAGTATTGCCATAGCTGGTACAAGGCGGCCCAGAAAAATCTGCTGACACGAATACGTTTTCGTACCCGTAGCGGTAGCCGTGAAGACATCGTTCGCAGCTTGGCTCAAGAACCAATACAGCCGGCTGGCTTGACTAAAGGCGAGTTAGAGAAAGGCATCCTTGAGAATTTCGGCAGTCACCACCAGAAGACTATCTTGATCGATTATGCACACGACGAAGGGCGGCATGCGGTTGGCTATGTGATCGGGCTGAATTCCGTCACCGATTATTGGGATACCACATCGCATTTGGTCGAGGATATACGGCGCGAGCAGGGCGGCGAAGCGGAAGCGGATGAATGCGTCCAGGATAAGCAGGATGACCCTGGTTTCCAGACATTGAAGCCCTTTCAGGACTATGCGTGCAGGCTGGACGGCGGCGGCGCTTTAATCGCGGTCTATCGCAATTTTGTCCAGGCATGGGATCGCGCGGTCAAGGACCAGACCCACGAAGCATCGAAGGATTGCACAAGCAGGGAAGCTGGCTGCGCCAGCCCTCCTGTGGCACTGCTGCGCAAGGCGCAACCAGGCGATTCGACGGTCCAGGTGGTGCGGACGCAACCGGAGGAGGACGACAAAAGCATCCGGGAAATGTATTGGCTGGCGACCAGCATGGCGGCTAATACGTCTGGCTATCTGTATATCGAGAACCAGTATTTCCAGTACGAGGCATGGGCGAAGCATTTGCTGCAGGCGCGGAAAGCGGCAGTGGAAAAATGGCGGAAAGGCTGCGCTGCAGCCGGGAAGTCAGTCGAAGATTTGCCGATTATGCATGTGCTGGTCGTGATTCCCGCGCCGGAACGGGCGCAAATGATTCCGCGCACGCACGATACGTTGGCAACCCTGGGACAGCACCAGGGGATGACTGGCCAGAACGAAATGATTAAAGACCGTAATTTGCGCAAGCCGCGGCAGACGACGGATGAATTCGGGGCTTCAACACCGGTAGTCGATCAACTGCCGGATGTGGTTCAGCATGCCAACAGTATTCACAAGCCCAGTGTGCAGGAACTTGAAGCAACTTATGGACTGAAAATCAACATTTCCATGCTCAATGCATGTGGCTTTGAAAATGGGCGCTGGCGCTACCGGGAAATTTATATCCATTCCAAGCTGATGATTGCCAATGATGCCTTCTTTACCTTGGGCAGCGCCAACCTGAATCAGCGCAGCATGGCCGTTGATAGTGAACTGAATATTGCGGTGCAGGACCCAGCACTGGCAAGCACATTACGTCGGCAGGTTTGGGCATTGCTGGGTGGTGAAGAGTTCGGTACGCAGCAAATTGATCGCGAGAAATTTTTCAGAAATTGGGTGAATCGGGGGCTTAAAAATAAGGTAAGGAAACTCGGAAGTGGGGAAAAGGTTGATGAAAGGAAAATGACCGGGTTCCTGTTGCCATTCGAGGAAAAGCGCTTTTCAACCAGCCGGCTGGGGTAAAAAATGAAACAGTCGACTGATATCAAGCTTCGTGGAATTGGTTGCATTCTGTTAATAGCGGCAGGCGTGATAGGAAATGCGATGACGAACCCCTACTACAAATTACCTCGCAATCAGGAATTGCCTTTATTTCACCCCCACACCGACAAGTTTGACTGCATTCCTGAAGTTGCTGCAGTACCGCCTGTTGATGCCGAGGCGCATGCTTGGTTTCTTGAAGCCCGCAAATTGGAAGACTTCCATTTGTTCCCGGAAGAGCGTGACTATCCGAAGATTGTGCGGCTGACCCGGCAGGCTGCCGAGCGACGCCATTGGCAATCCATGATCAACTTGGCCAGTTTTTATATCGAAGGACTGGACCCGAAGCATGGCGTGGGGGACGCGGTGATGCTGGTCGAGGAGGCAATGCAGCTGGGCATTCCTGCTGCCTATGACCGGATGGGGGTGTACCACATGAATGGAACCGGAGTAACCCCGGATGCAACGCGTGCCTATGCGTTCTTGCAAAAGGCGGCGCAGATGGGCAATCCTGACGCGCTGGCATATCTGGCGGAAAGGCTTTATACCAACAGGGACGAAGGCGATCGCTGGTCCAATATTCCCATTGCCACGAAAATGATGGAGTGCGCATTCAGTCAAGGCAATACCGGAGTGGCATTCTTGCTGCACGATTCGTACCGGGTTCCGCGAGAGGCTGAAGGCAGAATTGTTGAATCGCCGACACCAGAGACCAAAGATAAAGCACTACGCTTGTTACATGAAGCAGTCAAGCGCGGTGGCGAGCTTAGTGCTAGTGAGCTCTATTTACAATTTGATGGTCCATCGGATAAGTACCATATGTTGCCTACTGCTGTGGATAAAGCAAGGGCGAAGCGGTACGTCAAACTAAGCGATGCCCTTGGTTTCGATCACCGTCGCCGCTTTCCCAATCTCGATAAAATGCTCCCGCTTCCCCCCGCCGACTTGCCGCCATGGGACGGCACGCGCGACTCGTTGTTGAATGCCGTCATGGGCGTTACCTTCTCACCGGCCTTGCCGCCGGAAACATCGCGGCCGCCCGGCGACCGCCATTTCGTCGACCCGGCCTACCGCTTGCGCAAAATTGCGGAAACCACAAATGCACCGAGGGCGCCATTTGGTGGCTACTGGCAGCCATTCGTGAATGGTCTGGAAGTTAAAGACCGGCCGCCTGCCTTGTACGATAAAAATGAATCCTTCCCAACGATATATGTGCCGGGCGAATACGCCAGCAAGCCGTTGACGGGCATTACCTGGGTATATCACATCACCGTCCGCAACACGAGATATGAAGTCGACCCCATCGCCCTGCCTGGATTGACACGCCAAGTCCCGCGTCCCGCAACACCGGTAACGCACCGCAGCCACGAAGCTTGCACAGTGGGTGGCATCTGGCAGCCATGGGTATCGGAAGCCCACCCGCTGCAGGCCATCGTCAACCAGCCTTGGCGCCAGGTATTTCTGTTGAAGGGGCAGTCTTTCCCGCAACCCAAGCAGGACTGGCTGCTCGATCTGGATGCAAAGGAGGTCACGTGGCACCTGATGGAGCAAACCGAGCCAGGAATGATAACCAAGGGCGGCGGCTAACATAAAACATGACGGTCAGGTATCAGTATCGGCCGCTACGGTGGCGATGGGAAAATGGCGCTGCAAGAATGAAAAACTTTTCCAAGGGAATCTTTTTCTCATTAATGCCATTGACTTCGTTTGCCGCTGACGTGGTCAACACCTGTCAACTTGGTAACGATCGCGCGCACGTCATCCAGGTTGCACGCGAGCATGAAATCGCCGCCAGCCATATTTACTCGCTTCGTTACGGGACAACAAGGCAATATTTTTTCGGCTCCCCGGATACCTCACGTGCGTTGTCGGTGCGGATTTTTTGCGCGGGAAAAAACAGCATGCACTGGTCGCCTACGGCGAATTCACCTCCAACTTCCTGCAAGGCTTCGTCATCGTACGCGGCACGCCGGGCGGCATGCTTCACCGGCTCGATTTCGCTGAGCGAAGCCCACCGCAATGGATCTACATCGGTCACGATGAAACGCTGGCGATCATGCCGACCCACGGCAGAGGTGAATACGGCGGCAGGAAATACATTGTGTACCGCCGTGCAAACAGGGATGGGGCGGAAGCCGATGTGAGTGGAGCAGATGTCCTTCCGCCGGCAGGCGGCTTTGAGGTGGTCCAACTGACAGATGAACCGCGCCATTGAAATGCGCAACCTGCGCGTTCGCGTGCGACGATGCCGCACCCGTCACTCCGTCACCCCCCACCTCTCCTTATGATGCACAAACATCATCGCCTCCCCCACCACGGGCAGCTCCGCCTCATTCAACAGCACATCAATATGCCCCTCCCAGCTCGGCTCCGCCAGCTCCTTGACCAGCGCCAGGTTGAGCAGCGCGAACACGG
>JAIENA010000427.1 GCA_019751755.1 Burkholderiaceae bacterium
ACGATGTTCAGGCCGGTACGGGTTTTTTCACGGTAGGTGGTAAACAAGCCCAGGTCGGCCAGCTCCACCATCTTTGGCGAAAAGCGCGCCTGCGCCGCGACTTCGTAATCGCGCGCTTTCAGCTTGTTCAGGTACTCCGGCATGTTGGCATAGCCGAGGCGCTCGTCGTACGGGCTGTCGTGCGGGAAACGGATCGACTTGCTGGGGCCGGGCTCCACCTTGTAGTGGACCTTGGCCATCAGTTCGGAAAAGAAGCGGGCCTGCATCGACGAGGTGCGCACCTCATGCAGGCCCCACCACGCCAACCCCGACAACATCACCAGCAGTGCCAGGATCAAGACATGACGCGTGCGCCGGCTGCGGGGGGCGGGCGGCTCGCCAGCGGCGGCGGCGGGTTGGGCGTGCAGCAGCACGGCGGTTTGCGGTTTGACGACGCGCAGGCGGGGCTTGCGCCGGAGACCGAATGCCGCGGCGCCAGTGTCCCGGATATTACGCAGGGTACGCACGGCCCGCGCCATCAGGCGGGGTTTGCGGAAACGTCGATTGCTTAACATATTGCTCAAACCATCGTGAATCAGGGCGACTCGCCTGACTTACATTGCACCACATCGGCACCCCGTGCACGGGTCGCCGCGCTGAAATATTGATGTGGCTGCAGAGTTTTTTCGCAAAAAAACAACGCTGTTTCGACAGCCCGCCGATCTTGCTGTCATCCAACTGTCATAAGGCGCGCTTGGCTGCGCGCGCATCCCGCAAACAGCAGTGAATTCGACCGCAATCGGGCCCGGGACGACGCCCGTTCGGCGCGATGGACGTCAGGTGAGCTGGTATTGCGCCGCCATCCGGTCCAGTTGCGCGCGCATTTCCGCAAAGGCCAGCGCCGCCTGCCCCGGCTCGCCTTTGACACCGAGCTCGATATGGCGGCGGGTCCGGGCGTCGCCCACGGTGGGCAGGCTGAAGACCTTGATCAGCGGGAATTGCGTTTCCAGCGCTTCCATCAGCGGCGTCAGCGTCGATTCCGCCTGTTCGTACACCAGCAGCGCGTGTTCGGCGCGCGGTTCGCGATTGAACAAGTGGGCATAGTGGCTGTCCAGCACCCATTCGATCATGGGCCACGCCATGACCGGAAAGCCCGGCACGAAATAATGGCTGCCCACGGAAAAACCGGCAATGCCGTTGTACGGATTCGGGATCAGCGCGGCGCCTTGCGCGAATTCGGCCATGTGCAGCCGATGCAGGTTGTCCGGCGCGTCGAGGTCGGCCTGCTGGCCCGCTTCCGCCGCCATCCGCACGATGCGCTGCTGGATCAGGCGCTTGCCTTCCTCATGCAGCACCAGCGGCACGCCCAGCGCGGCGGCGGCGGCCTGGCGCGTATGGTCGTCCGGCGTGGCGCCAATGCCGCCGCAGCACAACACGATATCGCCGCTGGCCATGGTGCGCGTCAAGGTGGCGGTAATGCGGGCGCGGTCGTCCCCCAGGTATTCCGCCCAGCCCAGTTGCAAGCCGCGCGCGGCCAGCATCTGCACGACTTTCGGAAAATGCTGGTCGGTCCGTTTGCCGGACAGGATTTCATCGCCAATAATGATCAAGCCAATTGCCATGTCTTACTCCTATGCTGCGCGCTGCTTCGCCAGCGCTTCCAGGCAATAGTACTGGAACCACAAGCCCGTAAAGATAAAGATCAGCACATACAACCAAATCGAAATCGCCGCCAGGAACGGGAAAAACACGATGCTGATGGCGGCGCCGACCAGCCAGACGACGCCGGGAATCGCGCCGGCGGCGCCGGAGACGATGCCGATCGCGATCAGGCCCCAGCGGTGCTCGCGCCGCAACTGCTGCAACTCTTCCGGGCTGGCGTAGTCGGCCAGCGCGTCATAGGCCATCACGCGCGCCGTCAGCCAGCCCCACAGCAGCACTTGCAGCGCCAGCGCGGCCGGCGGGAACGCATACAGCGGCAGCGTCAGCAGCCAGATCAGTGCAAAAATGCCAAAGCCGCCCAGCGCCATGACGACGCTGCCGGCCAGGGTGCCGCCCTTTTTCAATTCCAGTTGCGGATAGTGCTGGCCGCCCACGTGGCGCACGATGGCCGGCATCGCGGCCACACCGATGAAAATCATCGCGGTCAGGATCATCAGCGGCACCAGCGCCAGGATCATCACCAGCGGCACGATGATGTTCTTCACGGCGGCCAGGCCCAGGCTGGCCAGCCAGCTGCTGCTGTAACGGTACAGTTCATGTTCAAAGAACTGGCCCTGCACGTAATTGAAGGCCGGGTCCCAGCTGAAATACAGGATCACCGACCACAGCACCAGCGACAGCACGGTCGGCGCGATCGACAGCAACAGCATCTTGCCGCGCAGTTGCGAGCGCAGCGCGCGTCCATAGGCAGTCAAAACAGCTTTCATCGTTACGTCGGCGTCTTTCCAATGTATTCAATCATGCGCTTCAAGCCCAGCCACTGCTGGCGCCAGAAGCCCTTGCCATAATCACGGCCCGGGATCACGGCGCCATCGGGCGCGGTGCGCGGCAACTGGTCGCGCACGCCGGTGCGGGCAAATTCCTGCGCGAAGTTGGCAGTGCCGAACAGGATGTCCCAGACCGGGAACAGCACGGCGAAATTGCAGCCGCCCAAGGTGCCTTGCCCCTGCGATTCATGGCCGACGCCGATCGCGTGGTGGGTGCGGT
Organism: Burkholderiaceae bacterium; assembly: GCA_019751755.1. Taxonomy (GTDB): domain Bacteria; phylum Pseudomonadota; class Gammaproteobacteria; order Burkholderiales; family Burkholderiaceae_D; genus Rugamonas. The sequence continues at coordinate 2,689 of JAIENA010000427.1, forward strand.
GGAAACGCGGCGACACCAGCAGGCGCTCGCCGATCCGGCCGAAATGGATCCGCACGTTGGCATGCTGCAAGCTTTGCACCATGCGCGACGCCGACACCAGCAACACATACTGGGCCGGCGGCACGCCGATGGCGATCGCCACCAGGCCCATGGTGGTGTCGCGCAACAAATCATCGAGCACGTGGTTGCGGTCGTCGCTCCACAAATTCATGTTTTGCTGGCTGTGGTGCAGGCTGTGCAAGCCCCACCACCAGTTGAAGTGGTGCGACGCCCGGTGGTACCAGTAATCGACAAAGTCGAGGATCAGCAGATACAGCGCAAAACTGGCGAGGGGGGTGATGTCGGGAATCATCGCCTCCAGGCTCAGCGGCTGCACATTTTCCAGCCGCAGCCAGCCCATCAGCGCATCGAGCAGCGGATCGAGCGTAAAGAAGATCAGCACCGGGAACACGCCGACCCGCTGCAGCACCGTATACATAAAATCGTTCCAGCGCGCGCGCCGGTCGGTGAACGCGTGCACCGGCAGCAGCGCCTCCAGCGGGCGCAGCACGATAAACAGCACCACCAGTTCGCACAGACCGATCAACAGCCACTCGGTGCCCTCAAAGGCTTCCTCGGTGATGTCGCCCCAGCCCAGGTGAAACAGCAGTGGCTGCACCACGGTCTCGAACAGCCAGCCCTGAGCGGTTCCCAGTAAGTCGATAAACAGTTGCATCATTTTTTGTAGTCCGGATGGTCACGCAGGGTGGCGAAGCAAAAACCCTTTTGCTTCAAGCCGGTGATCAACGGCTCCAGGTTGGCGGGCGCCCACGGATCCTTGCGCGACCAGATGCCCATATGGGCCATGAAGATATCACCGCCGCGCAAGTCGCGCAGCGCCCTGGCCAGCAGCACGGCATTGGGCCAGGCCTCGCTCGACGACTCGTCGCCGGAAAAACCGGCCGGCGCCCAGCCGGCATGCGCATAGCCGCAGGTTTTGGCGGCGGCCAGCGTGTTGGCCGAGGTTTTACCGCCCGGCGCGCGCCACACCGGATCAAGATGGCGTCCCGTCAATTGCGCAAAGCGGGTGTCGACGCGGCGGATTTCATCGCAATACTGTTGCGCGCTCCAGTCCTGCACCTTGCCGGCCTGGGCGCCGAATTGCGGTTTGACGCGCATGTGCCCGCCCGACAAGTCCTTGACCCAGTACACGTGGTCGAAGGTATGGGAGCCAAACGCATGGCCTTCGGCGACGCGCGCCTTCCAGTACGGCGCCCAGGCCGGATCCAGCGAATAATCGCCGCGCACGGTTTTTTCGCTGGCCAGGAAGAACGTGGCCTGGACCTGATGCCGGTTCAGAACCGTGGCAATCAAGTCCGCTTGCGACTGGCTGCCGGTATCGAACGTCAGGTAGATCGTGCCTTTGCAGGCGGCGGCGCCGGTGGCGGCAAACGGCGCCGCCATCAGCAGGACTGCGGCCATGCCGCTGAAGGCAACGCGGCCACGCACCGGCCACCTCACATGCGTGGCGCCGCGTTGGCGAAGAACACGCCGTGCGGCGAACGGCCGACCGGGATCAGCTTGATGACCTTGCGGCTTGGCAGGTCGATCACGGCGACCTTCTTGATCCAGCGCAGGGTCACCCACATGGTTTTGCCATCGTCGGTGATTTCCATGCAATCCGGTCCGCCCGGCACGTTGATGGTGCCGACGTTTTCCAGGGTTTTCTGGTCAATGATGTTAATCGTGTTCGAGACCCGGTTCGACACGTAGGTATAGCGGTTGTCGCCCTGCGCGCGGAAGTTGTGGGTGCCGTCGCCGGCCTTGATGCGCTTGACGGTCTTTTGCGTGCGCCAGTCGATCACTTCGACGTAATCGCTGCCCATGATGCCGACCAACAGGTATTTATCATCGGGGGTCATGGTGATCCCCGCCGGCAGCTTGCCGACCGGGATGGTCCATTTGATCTGCTGGGTCTTGAGGTCAATCGCGCTGACCTGGTCGCTGCCCTGCTGGGTAATGAACGCCATCGTGCTTTTCGAATCAAACGCGATATGGCTCGGCAGCTTGGCCATCGGCAGGCGCTTGGCCAAGCTCACGCTGGTGCCATCGTATTTGTACAGGTCGACGCGGTCGAGCCGCAGCGAGGTGGCGAGAAACCATTTCTGGTCCGGCGAAAAGCCGATCTGGTACGGATCAAGCACGTCCTTGATGCGGCGCTGGATCTGGCCCGATTTCGGGTCCAGGAAAATCAATTCATTGCCAACCGCGCTGGCCACGATCAGCGACTTGTTGTCAGGCGTCGGCATCAGGTGGTGCGGCTCCTTGCCCACCGAATAGGTCTGCAAGCTTTTATAGGTGGTCTGGTCCAGCAGCTGGACCGTGGCGTCGCGGGAATTAAGGACCACCACGACATTGGCCTGGGCGGCAGTGGCGGCGGCCAGGCAGACGGTGGATAAAACGATACGGCGAAGACTGCGGAACATGACGGGAATCGCGCTGATACACGCGGGTAAAAGCAAAACCCTATTTTAAGTGCAAACCGGACTGGCAGTCGGGCAATTGCCGACATAAATGGTGCGGCATGGGCGAGATTTTCCTTAAAAATGACTTAGATCAGGACCGTCCTGGCCGAACCATGGCCAATCCGTGGCAGAGAAGGCGCGCAACGTCTACAATAATTGGCTTACCTGTCAATCAACAAAGGAATTCTCATGTCCATTATCACCACGGCCTCCGGCCTGCAATACGACGAAATCAGCGTGGGCGATGGCGCCGAGGCGAAAGCCGGCCAGAATGTCACCGTGCACTACACCGGCTGGCTGCGCAACGACGATGGCTCGAAAGGCGCAAAATTCGATTCCAGCAAAGACCGCAATGACCCGTTTGAATTCGCCCTGGGCGCCGGCATGGTGATCCGCGGCTGGGATGAAGGCGTGCAAGGCATGAAAGTGGGCGGCACCCGCCAACTGATCATTCCGGCCGACCTGGGCTACGGCGCGCGCGGCGCGGGCGGCGTGATTCCGCCAAACGCCACGCTGATCTTTGATGTGGAACTGCTGGCGGTTTAAGCTTAGGACTGCAGCTTAATACTGCAGCTCAATACAGCATCGCATCAACCCCGGCGCAACGGGGTTGATGCACTATTTCTGCCAGCTTTTCTGCATGGCGTCATGCTCGCCCGCCGCGTCCAGCAACTGTCCGCTACGCTTTTGTTCCATCACGGCCTGCACCGCCGCCGGCAATTCCACTCCCGCCTTGAGATCGCCCGGCTGCGCCAGCCTGGTGGCCTGCATCCAGACCGCTAACTTCCAGGCGCCGCCACGCTTGCACGCCAGTCCCGCCATGTCCTGTCCGCCACTGGTGGCGCTAAAGCCACGGCAATAGCTGCCATCGTTGGCGATGAAACTCGCGGCGATCCGCACCGTGCCGCCATACACACTGGCGGCGCCGCCTGGCGCCTGGTCCAGCGCCAGCGCCAACCGGCCCTGCGCGATCAGCGCGCCATCGCGCCACAGGACACTGGCCGGGGCCTGTGCTTCAGGCTGCCAATCGGTCAGCAGGAACTTGCCCGCCACCGCGCCCAACGCCAGCGCCATCAACACCGCGCTCCACTCCAGCCACGACCAGCTCTGCACTTTGCGCGCGCGCCGCGCCGCCTGCAAGCTGGCGGCCCGGGTGGCCCGCACCGCCGCCAGTTGCACCACCGTGGCCTCGCGCCGGGGCGCCGCCATGCGCGGTTGCGCCTGGCGCTGCGATGGGGTCTGGTACGCCGCCACGCGCTGCGCCAGTACGGCGTCGCGCGCCATGGCGGTCTCGATCTCGGCGCGGGTTGCCTGGTCCAGGCTGCCGCCGGCATACGCCATCAGGATGTCATCGGAAAAGCCCATGTCTATGTCCTCGCTACCGTCGATGATAACCCCACGCGCAAAAAAGGGGCAGCACAGGTTTGTATCAGCGTGGCGCAAAATCCTCGCAGGCCATACGCCATATGGGTTTCTTCCACAAATTCTGCTCAACGAAAGCCACATTCAGCAATAATTCTGTGCTAATCTGCGCGCTCTATTAACCAAGGAGGTAGTAATGAAAAAAGGCGAACTGATCGCAGAATTTGCTAAGCGTACCGAACTGTCCGGCGCTGCCGCCAACGACGCAGTGAACACCCTGCTGGCCATCATTACCGAGCGCCTGAAAAAAGGCGACACGGTTGGCATCACCGGCTTCGGCACCTTCTCCGTCGCCAAACGTGCCGCCCGCAAAGGCCGCAACCCTGCGACCGGCGAAGCGATCAAAATCGCAGCGTCGAAAACCCCGAAATTCTCGGCCGGCGCCACGCTCAAAGCAGCAGTGAACCCGCCGAAGAAGAAGTAATCGTTACGACACATCTCCTGAATGGGTGCAGGGCCTTCAGGCCGGGCATCCACACTTCAGAAATTGGGTGCAGGGCCTTCAGGCCGGGCATCCACACTTCAGAAACTGGGTGCAGGGCCTTCAGGCCGGGCATCCACACTTCAGAAACTGGGTGCAGGGCCTTCAGGCCGGGCATCCACACTT
>JAIENA010000401.1 GCA_019751755.1 Burkholderiaceae bacterium
CGCCACATCGACACTGACCACATCGTCCAGCGGAGCGGCGTCGGCCAGGAAGCGGCGCGCCGCCACCATCGGTCCCACCGTGTGCGAACTGGAGGGGCCTATGCCGATCTTAAACAGGTCGAAAACGCTCATGTCCATCGGATGTCTCTTTTCTTGTCGTTAGGTTGCGCTGCGGAGTATGCAGCTTACGCGGCCTGGCCCAGGCTGACATCGATGTTTGCCAGCATGTCCTTGACCATTTCCTCGACACCGATACGGGCTTTCCAGCCCCAGTCGGCAGTCGCATGGCAGTCGTCCAGGCTGTGCGGCCAAGTGTCCGCAATCGCCTGCCGGCTGTCCGGCTGGTATTCGATCTTAAAACCTGGCACGGCGCGGGTGATCGCCTCGGCCAGTTGCTCAGGATTGAATGATACGCCGGCGACATTATAGGAGGAACGCACTTTAATTTGTGCGGCTGGCGCGTCCATTAATTCAATCGTGGCGCGAATCGCATCGGGCATGTAAATCATCGGCAACGTGGTCTGCGGTCCGAGGAAGCAGGAATACGTCTCGCCGCGCAGCGCCGCGTGGAAAATCGCGATCGCGTAATCGGTGGTGCCGCCGCCCGGTGGCGACTTGAAACTGATGATGCCCGGGTAGCGGATGCTGCGCACGTCCACGCCGTATTTCAGGAAGTAATACTCGCACAGGCGTTCGCCGGCCAGCTTGCTGATGCCGTAGATCGTGGTCGGGTCCATGGTGGTCAGCTGCGGCGTATCTTTTTGCGGCGTGTTCGGGCCGAAGGCGGCAATCGACGATGGCCAGAAGATGCGCAGCGGCTTGCCCTGCTCGCCGCGCACGCGGGCCGTTTCCAGCAGGTTCAGCAAACCATCCATGTTCAGCGTCCAGGCCCGCAGCGGCGCCGCTTCGCCGGTGGCCGACAGCATCGCGGCCAACTGGTACACCTGGGTGATGTTTTCCTCGGCCACCAGCTGGTCCAGCGCGGCTTTATCGAGCACGTTCAGCACCTGATAGCGCGCCGCGCCATACACGTTTTTTTCACCGATATCGGTGGCGATGACATTTTGCGCGCCGTGCTGTTGCGCCAGCGCTTCCACCAGTTCGCTGCCAATCTGACCGTTGGCGCCGATTACAAGAATTTTTTCCATTTTTTTACTTAATGTGGATGCCCGGCCTAAAGGCCCTGCACCCATTGATTTGATTGCGTGGATGCCCTGCCTAAAGGCCCTGCACCCATTAAGTTTATTGAGCGTTGTGCGCTTGATTACTTGTTCAACAGGCCCAGCTCGTGGCCGGCCTGTTCAAATGCTTTCAAGACCGTTTCCAGTTGTTCGCGGGTATGCGCGGCCGACAATTGCACGCGCACGCGCGCCTGGCCCATCGGCACCACCGGATAGAAGAAGCCCGACAGCAGCACGCCCAGTTCGTACATGCGCGCCGCGAATTTTTGCGCGACCTGCGCATCGAACAGCATCACCGGCACCACCGGGTGCGTGCCCGGCTTGATGGTGAAGCCGATGCGCTCGATCTCCTGGCGGAAGTACGCGGTGTTCTCATGCAGGCGGTCGCGCAATTCGGTCGATGCCGACAGGCGTTTCAGCACTTCCAGCGAGGCGCCGGCAATCGACGGCGCCAGCGTGTTGGAGAACAAATAAGGACGCGACTTCTGGCGCAGCATTTCAATGACTTCCTTGCGGCCGGACGTGAAGCCGCCCATGGCGCCGCCCAGCGCCTTGCCCAGCGTACCGGTGATGATGTCGATCTTGCCCAGCACATTGTGGTGTTCGTGCGTGCCACGGCCGGTCTTGCCCATAAAGCCGGACGCATGGCACTCGTCAATCAGGGTCAGCGCGCCATATTTTTCGGCCAACTCGACGATCTTGTCGAGTTGCGCGATCGTGCCGTCCATCGAGAACACGCCATCGGTGACGATGATCTTGTGGCGTTTGTCGCCGGCGGCCTGCAGTTGCTTTTCCAGGTCGGCCATGTCGTTGTGCGCATAGCGGAAACGGGCCGCCTTGCACAGGCGGATACCGTCGATGATGGAGGCGTGGTTCAGCGCGTCGGAGATAATGGCGTCGTTTTCATCGAACAGCGGTTCGAACACGCCGCCGTTGGCGTCGAAGGCGGCCGCGTACAAGATCGTGTCTTCGGTGCCCAGGAACGTCGACAAGGCCTGCTCCAGTTCCTTGTGCACGGTTTGCGTGCCGCAGATGAAACGCACCGACGACAGACCGTAGCCGTATTTTTCCGTCGCGGCGATCGACGCCTGCGCCACCCACTCCTGCCCCGACAGGCCGAGGTAATTGTTGGCGCACATATTGATCAGCATTCGCCCGTCCGCCCCCGTGACCTCAGCACCCTGGCGGGACGCGATCACGCGCTCCGGCTTGAACAACCCGTCGTCGCGCAGGGTGGTCAGGGTTTGCTGCAGTTGGCTGTAAAAGGCGGCTTGCTTGCTCATGGTTTCTTCTCCGTGGTGGGGTGGCGTGCGGCGGGACCTCTGGGTAGAATCGGGGTGAACCTGTCCCGGAGTTTACTCCTGTTTGTCCGACGCCTTCTTGAAATTCTTCATATCGAACTCAAGTTCAATATATCGAATATTACCGAAGGCCATTGAACTTTGCAATGCATTGCACATTAAGAAAATTGAAAAACTCATGAACGCCGTCCCCAATAACACCCCGCCGGAAGTCGGCGCCGCCCTGCAGCGCCTGCGCCTGGCGCGCGGCCTGACCCTGGAGGACCTGTCCCGCATCGCCGGGGTCTCCAAATCGATGCTGTCGCAGATCGAGCGGGAAAAAGCCAACCCCACCATCGCCATCACGTGGCGACTGGCCAATGCACTGGGGGTGGCGATCGGGGAATTGCTGTCGGCGGCGGAAAAGGCGGTGGAAACCATCCGCGTCCTGGATGCCCACGAAACCCCGACCCTGCCCGGCGCGCACGCCGGCTACCTGCTGCGCATCCTCGGTCCGATGGAGCTGGCGGGCAAATATGAATGGTATGAATTGACGCTGGCGCCGGGCGGCGAACTGGTGTCGCAGGCGCATGACCCTGGCACCACCGAACATTTGACCTTATTGCATGGTTCGGTGGAACTGGAAGTGGCGGGCGTGAAACGCAAGGTCAAACTGGGCGGCACCGCGCGCTATGCGGGCGACCAGGATCACGCGATCCGCAATCCTGGCAAGAGTGAAGCGAAGGGATTATTGGTGGTGATACACCGCTAAGCTGCGGTGTAGCTTGCAGCAACAGGCTGCCGGCAGCCTGTCACACCTGCTACCAGTTCGACTCGCGCTCCGGCGTCGACGAAATACGGTGGATCGACAGGTCCGCCCCCTGGAATTCCTGTTCCGGATCGAGCCGCAAGCCGACCGTCGCTTTCAGCGCGCCATACACGATGTAGCCACCGACACCGGCAATGGTCACACCGGTCATGGTGCCGACCAATTGCGAGGCCAATGCCACGCCGCCGATACCGCCCAGTGCTTTGGCGCCGAAGATGCCGGCCGCAATGCCGCCCCACGCGCCGCACAGGCCGTGCAGCGGCCATACGCCCAACACATCGTCGATCTTCCACTTGTTTTGCGCCAGCGTGAACATCCACACAAAGATCGCACCGGCAATGCCACCGGTGACCAGCGCGCCCAGCGGATGCATCAGGTCGGAGCCGGCGCACACCGCCACCAGTCCGGCCAGCGGGCCGTTATGCACGAAGCCGGGGTCGTTGCGGCCCATGAATACGGCCACCAGCGTGCCGCCCACCATCGCCATCAGCGAATTAACCGCCACCAGGCCGCTCATTTTTTCCAGCGCCTGCGCGCTCATCACATTAAAGCCGAACCAGCCGACAATCAGGATCCACGCGCCCAGCGCCAGGAACGGGATCGACGATGGCGGGTGGGCGGCAATGCCACCGTTTTTAGTATACCGGCCACGACGCGCGCCCAGCAGCAGCACCGCTGGCAAGGCGATCCAGCCACCCACCGCGTGTACCACCACGGAACCGGCGAAGTCATGGAATTCCGCGCCAAAGGTGGCCAGCAACCAGGCCTGGAAACCGAAGCGCTGGTTCCAGACCATGCCTTCGAACAGCGGATAGAGCACCCCCACCAGCACAAAGGTGGCGGCGGTTTGCGGGTGGAAGCGGGCGCGCTCCGCGATGCCGCCGGAAATAATCGCGGGGATCGCTGCGGCGAAGGTCAGCAGGAAAAAGAATTTGACCAGCTCCACGCCGTTCTTCGCCGCCAGCACGTCGGCGCCGTCAAAAAAATTGACGCCGTAAGCAATGCTGTAGCCAATAAAGAAATACGCGATGGCCGAGACACAAAAGTCCACCAGGATTTTGACCAGCGCATTGACCTGGTTTTTCTTGCGGACCGTGCCCAACTCCAGGAAAGCAAATCCCGCGTGCATCGCCAAAATCATGATGGCGCCCAGTAGGATGAACAAGGCATCCGCGCCGTAATGTGTACCAGCCATTCCAACCACTCCCCAAAATAATGCAATGTTGAACTAGGAGTGTGCATTAAAGCAATTTCCGTACCAAATTGGTGCGGAAACGGCGATGCTGGCTAAGTATATGATTCGACTGCTTTTATTATTTTGCCTGGGTTTGGTCTGGATTTGCTCTTAATCGGTGCGTGAAGTCGCTTGCACCAATAGTGGGCATATGGTCAGCGCCATGATGGTGCGAGCCGCCGTCACTGCGGTAACGGCCGCCTGCACACATCAGATCGGTGCGCCCGGCGGCACCGGCGGCAGCGGGCGCAATTTCACGCTGCGCGGATCGGCCAGATACGCCTTGATCAAGCTCGCCGCTTGCTGGCGGCTGGAAGCCGTCACGCCCTGGCCGGGATTTTTCCCCAGCCAGCCGGCCAAGTCACCCAGCATGCGGCGCACCTCGGCCTCCACGCCCGCATGCAACTTGCCGCCGTTGAGCGTATGCAAGACCGTATCGAGCAGCACCCAGTTGGCGGCCAGTTGCACCGCTTCGCCACCGGCCACCGACGCCGGGATGGTGTCACGCCGCCAGGTGCGCTGCCACAGCAGGCCGACCACTTCCGCCACGCCCGGTTGTTTGGTATCGCGCGCATGCTGCCATGCCAGCCGGTTCAAGCGCCCGGCATCGAGCAGGAACGAAGCACTGTGCGCGGCGCCCGCCTCGGCCGCGGACAGCGCGTCGAACACACCGCCCATGCGGGTGTCGAAGTATTCGCGGTTACGCTCATAGCCCTGCGACGGCGGCGTCAGCACGTCGAGCACATTCGGCGGCAACGCCAGATATTCGGCCTGCAAGGTCGACGCCAGTTTATTCAACGCGGCGCGCTGAGTTGCCGGCGCCACCGGCCGCACCCCGCCGCGCGCATCGCCGGCGCGGATATCGGCCACCGCCGCATACGCAAACTCGCCGCCCGCCACCAGCCGCGCCAGCCCCTCGGCCTGGTAGCGCTGCAACAGGTAGAGCGGCACCAGGCGCGCTTCGATTTCCCCGGCCTGGCGGTCATCTGGCAAGACACTGAAACTGAAGTTGTCCAGCGCGCGCTTGCGCACGGCCGATAAACCGTCCCAGGTTGCCACGATGTCCGGCCCGAAATCCCACAGCAAGCCATGCGGATGCGCCGCCCCGGGCGGGCGCGCATCGTTGTCGCCAACATAAGTCAACCCGGCGGCTTGCGCGTCGCGCCGCAACTGCGCCAGCGCCGCCTGTTCGTCGCCGGCAAACTGGCCATATACGTGCTTGACGATATAGTCGTCCCACGGCCCCACACCACTGCCGTAAGCATCGGCCAGGTCCACCTCGCCCTGCGCCGTCAGTTTCAAGACCGGATGCGGGTAATCGAGCACGGAACCATTGCCATGGCGGCTGGCGGCAAAGTTATGGGCAAAGCCCAGCGTATGGCCAACTTCATGGGCCGACAACTGGCGCAGGCGCGCCAGCGCCATCTGCTCGGCCAATTGTTCCTTGTTGCCCGCTTTGCCCGCTTTGTCATATGGCGCCAGCAGGCTTTCCGCAATCAGGATGTCTTGCCGCACGCGCTGCGAACCGAGCGTCACAGCGCCCCGGATAATCTCGCCCGTCAGCGGGTTGGCCAGCGCGTTGCCGTAGGACCAGCCGCGCGTGGCGCGGTGCGTCCATGTAATGATGTTATAGCGCACGTCCATCGGGTCGGCGCCTTCCGGCAGCAACTCGACTTGATAGGCATCCTTGAAGCCGGCCTTCTCAAAGGCGCTGGCCCACCAGCGCGCCCCTTCCAGCAAGGCGCTGCGCACCGGTTCCGGCGCGCCACGGTCGACGTAGTAGACGATCGGTTTTTTCACGGGACTGACAGCGGCCGTCGGATCGGTCTTTTCCAGCCGGTGCCGCACTTGCCAGCGCACATCGATGCTGGCGGCCAGCGGCGTGGCGAAATCAAGGTAGCCAATATCAAAGCCGCCCGATTGCGGGTGGTAGCTGCGTGGCTGGTAGCCGCTGTCCGGCAGGCGCACCATGCTGATGTGCTGGCGCAGCGACAAGCTGCGCGGGTCGGCGGCCACCTGCTTGACCCATTCGCCCTGCCCCGGCCCCTGAAAGGTCAGCAAGGCTTCCAGTTCGATATTATCGGGGAAGGCCTTGGCATCGGCGGCCAGCACGGCGCTGCGTTTGAGATCGCCCCCATAGCCCCCCTGTTTGGTCTCGGCCAGCCGGGTCGCCACGCCATGCTGGTCGGCCAGCAGGAATGACGAGAAATCCACCAGGTGTCGACCACCATCGGACGCGACGATCTCGCCGGCCCACAGCACGGCGCCAGCAAACGATTCCGCCACGGCTGCGCGTTCATCGGCGTCCTTCGAGTTGGCAATGAAACGAGTGTTGTCCTGTACCAGGAACAAGCGGTTGCCATGCTTCTGGAAGCGCACCATTTTGACGTCACCCGACTGGCGCCGGTCCAGTCCCACGTCGTTCGAGCCCAGCGCATAGGGCAAGGAACTCATCAACAGGAACGGCTGGTCGAGCACGGACACGCCGAGCAGCACGCGGCCTTGCGCGGTATCGCGCCACAGGTCAATGAAGCCGGCTTGGAACGCCAGACCTTGCGTGTGGTCTTGTAGGGTTGTAGAGGGCGTTGCGGAGTTTGCCGAGTTTGCCGCGATGGCGGGCAAAACCGGAATGGCCGTCAACAGCACGGTGGCCAATAATGCAGAGCGGGTTGCGATCATGTTCGATGGTGTTTGAGGCGGGGT
>JAIENA010000252.1 GCA_019751755.1 Burkholderiaceae bacterium
TGGCGTTCGGATCGAACCTGGCATAGAACGGCCGGCGCACCCAGTCCGGATTGCGCGCCTGCAGGAACTGCAGCGCGAACACTTTTTCACCACCGATGGTGGCCACGCCATCGATCACGACCTTGCCGGGGAAGGCGCTCATCGACGGCCCGCGCACGGTGCGCGACAGGCCCGACACCATCTGGTAGGCCTGGCGGAAAATCTCATGCGCGCGCGCCAGCGGCAGCTGGAAATAATCGCGCGGCCCGGTGTCGCGCTCGACGAACATGTAATACGGGATCGCACCGAGGCGCACCCCGGTGGTCCATAGTTCCGCCCAACTGCGCGGGTCTTCATTAATATGGCGGATCAGCGGGCCCTGCATGCGCAAGGTGGCGCCGGTGCCGACGATGCGCTTGACGGCCTGCTGCGCCACATCCTGCCGCAACTCCACCGCGTGGTTGTAGTGGCCCATGATGGCCATGTTCTTGCCGCTGGCGACTACCCGCTCGAACAGCCGCAAGACATCATCGGCATCGCGGTCGCTGACAAAGCGCTGCGGCCAGTACGACACCGACTTGGTGCCGATGCGGATGTTCTGGATATGTTCCAACTCCGGCGCCAGCAGCGGTTCGATGCATTGTGCCAGCGCGCGGGCGGTCATGACCATCGGATCGCCACCGGTGATCAACACGTCCGTCACATCGGGGTGCGCGCGCAGGTAAGACACCAGTTGCGTGGTTTCCCTGGCGTCGAACTTCATGTCCTCCATGCCGACAAATTGCGGCCAGCGGAAACAGAAGGTGCAATACGCGTGGCAGGTCTGGCCCGCGCCGGGGAAGAACAGCACGGTTTCCTTGTACTTGTGCTGCAAGCCTTTGAGCGGCGCGTCATGCAGGCGCGGCACGTTGTGCGTCATCTGGCCGGCCGGATGGGGATTCATGCGCAGGCGGATGGCATGCACCAGTTGCGCAATCGCCGCTTCGTCGCGCTGATCCGCCAGCACCAGCTGGCGCAACTGCGTGTATTCGTGACCGGGCAGCATGTCGCGGTGGGGAAAGACCAGCCGGTAAATCGGATCGTCCGGGATATTGTTCCAGTCGATCAACTGGTCCAGCACATATGCGTTGACGCGAAACGGCAGCACATGTGACACCACCTGCACGGCTTCCTGCAACTCCGCAGGGAGCCAATGCCACTGGCGGGCCTGACCGATGGTCTGGCGAGTATACGGTTTGAATTTGGCGATTTCGGTCTGCATGGCGGGTTCTCCAGTTGGGTGTGCCGGATCTCATCGTAGGCGTCACTGCCCTGGTCGAATTGCCAAAACTCAATATCCACATGGAAATTCCCACCGACTCCCAGCCTCCTTGACGCCACTGTGCAGATTTCCATGCGGCATGCACAGTGCTTGCGGAATCGCAATTTTTCCTGCGGGCATGCGGCGTAAATTACCTGAGTGCAATTCACCCAGGAGCCCACCATGACCCGCTTGCTGACTGCCACCCTGCTGTCCTTCGCTGCCTTCGCTACCGTCGCGGCCCACGCCGCCGAGCCCACCGAGAAAGACGCCATCGCCATGACCGAGCGCGGCGCCGCCTATCTGAAGGCACACGGCAAGGACAATATGATGAAAAAGATTAGCGCCAAAGATCCGGACTTCGTGCAGGGCGCGCTGTATGTCGACATGCGCGACCTGCACACCGGCATCGTGCTGGCGCATCCCATCAATCCCTCGATCGTCGGCAAAGACTTGACGGACGTTCCGGACGCCAGCGGCAAGAAGTACCGGCGTGAAATCATTGAACTGGCGGCCGCCAAGGGCAAGGGCTGGGTCGACTACATGTACAAGAATCCGGTGACCGGCAAGATCGAACCGAAGACCACGTACATCCTGCGGGTCGGGGATGTGGTGCTGGAAGCCGGCATCTACAAAAAGTGAGGCGGCCATGCTGAACCAATTGCGGATTGCTCCCAAGCTGCTGCTGGCGCCCGCGCTGGCGGTGGTACTGCTGATGACGACGGCGGGCGGCGCGTATTACGGCCTGGTGCGGCAAAACGCCACCATGGAAAACCTGGTGCAGGTGCGCGCCGCGCGCCTGCAGGCGGCGGCCGCCATCACCGGTGAAGCGCGCTTTGCGCACGCCCACATTTATCAGTTGCTGGCCTGGATCAACGGCAGCTTTGCGCAGGCGCGGCTCGATGCGCTGTCGGCGCAAATCCGCCGCCGTCACGGCACGATTGAAACCCAACTGGCACAACTGGCCAGCGTGGCAGAACCGGCGGAACGCGCCATCGTCGAGGCCTCCGGGGCGGCGCTGGCGTCGTACCGCAAGGCGGTGCTGGAAACCATGGAAATGGCGGCCGTCGATCAGTCGATCGCCACCAATTCGATGGCCAAGGCCGAGCGCCAGTTTGAAACGCTGAACGGGGAACTGGGCAAGCTGGCCGCGCTGGAGCAAACCTTGAGCGCCCAGGCCCAAGCGCAGGCACAGGATGAATTCCATGCGCTGGGCGCCGCCATGGCGGGCATGGTGCTGCTGTCGGCCGCGCTGTCGCTGCTGGTCACCCTGTTCCTACGGCGCGCCATGCTGCGCGGCATCCACGGCATCGCCGACGTGGTGCGCAGCCTGGCGGCGGGCCGGCTGGTGCAAGGCAAGACCGGCGCCGGCCGCGATGAAATCGCTGAAACCGGCCGCCTGCTGGACCAGACCATGGACAAGCTCAATGACACGCTGCGCGCGATCCTGTGTTCCGTCAGCGCGATCGACACGGCGTCGCGTGAAATCGCCAGCGGCAATATGGATTTATCCAGCCGCACCGAACGCCAGGCCGCGTCGCTGGAAGAAACCGCCAGCGCGATCCAGGGCCTGACCCAGGCCGTGCGCAGCAACGCCGACCACGCGCGCGCCGCCTGTGAACTGGCGGCGCGCGCCAGCAGCCTGGCCGGACGCGGCGGCGCCTCCGTCACGCAGGCGGTGGCCAGCATGGAATCGATCCGCGCCAGCTCGCGCCGCATCGTGGAAATCATCGGCGTGATCGACGGCATTGCTTTCCAGACCAATATCCTTGCGCTCAATGCCGCCGTGGAAGCGGCGCGCGCAGGGGAAGCGGGCCGGGGCTTTGCCGTGGTGGCGTCCGAAGTGCGGACGCTGGCGCAGCGCTCCGCCGCCGCCGCCAAGGAAATCAAGGCCCTGATTGGCGCGTCGGTCGCCACCATCGACAGCGGCGCCGCCTGCGTCAACGCGGCCGGCGCCAGCATGGGCGACATCGTCGAGTCGGTACGCCAGGTCAATGCCGTGATTGAACACATCAGCCAGGCCAGCACCCACCAGGCGCAGGGTATCGAGGAAGTCAATCATGCGGTGTGCCAGATCGACGATGTGACGCAGCAAAACGCGGCACTGGTGGAACAGGCGGCGGCCGCCGCCGCCAGTTTGCAGCAGCAGGCGGTCAATTTGACACAGGCGGTGGGGGTGTTTCAGCTGGCGGGGGATGCGCCGGCGCCGGCTGTGGCGGAACGGCCGGCACGCGAACGACGGGCGAGTGGGAGTCCGATGCGGGCGCTGGGGCGCGGCGGCCAGCGGCGGGTGCGCACCGCCTGAGTCGGCGGTGGGAAAACCGCCGTTGGCAAGCACGGCGGGCACTGATTTGTAAACAAAGCGCCATCATTGCCCGGCGCGATTACGTCAATTTCACCGCTTTTACAGGAATTTTCCAATTTAATTTGCACTAAAGGCAGACGTATCGGGAGATAATCTCGGTTCGCAGGTCCGGCGGCGACGGCGGGAGTAAGCTATAGTGCTCCTGACGTTCGTCGCACGGACCAGATTGAAATCTTGACCAGTTTGCCATCATGACCACAGTAGCAGCCCCAGCCCCGGTAATTGAAACCACGGTGGAAGACGCCTTGTTGCGTTCCATTCGCATTCCGCCGCGACCCAGCCTGCTGGTGGACCTGCAACAGGAACTAGCCAAGCCGGATCCGTCCCCGCGCAAGATCGCCCGCATTATCGGCAGTGATGTCGGCATGTCGGGCGCCCTGCTGAAGCTGGCCAACTCGCCGTTCTTCGGCGCCGCGCGCAAGGCCAAATCCGTCGAGCAGGCCATCAACTTCCTCGGCGTCAACCAGTGCGCCGCCCTGCTGACCGGCTTGCTGGCGCGCGAAGCCATCGGCGGCAATGACAGTACGCTCGACGCATTCTGGGACATTTCCGCGCGCCGCGCCCAGGCCGTGGTGTTCGCTTCGCGCAAGCTGCGCATTGCGCCACCCGACATTGCCCACACCTTCGGGCTGTTCTGCGATATCGGCGTGCCGCTGCTGATGAACCGTTTTCCCGACTACGCCGCCACCTTTGCCGAGGCCCAACTGGACCCGGTGGGTAAAATCACCGCCATGGAAGATGCCCGCCATAGCACCAACCATGCGGCGATCGGCTGCCTGCTGGCGCGCAATTGGGGCTTGTCGCCCGACGTGTCGTGGGCCATCCTGCACCATCACGACTACGAAGTGATGGCGGACGCCGCCACCGACGACGCCGTGCGTTCCCTGGTGGCGCTGTCGGTCATCGCTGAAAAAGGCATCCGCCAGTATCGCGGCTACGCCGATTCGCTGGAATGGGACAAAGGCGGCCAGTACGCTTGCGCCCACCTCGGACTGAGCGACGACGAAGTCGCCGACCTGCTGGACGAATTGCACGACACTTTCCACATCGAACACTGAGAACCTTTTCCCAAGCGCCCATGCAAAACAAGAAGCGCCCCGCCCCCCGTAAAAATACGCCCGCCGAAGACCAGGATGATGTGCTGAGCGACGCCCTGTGCGCGCTGGCCCTGGAACTGGCCGAACAGGAAGACGCCGACACCGAAGCGGTCGAGCTGCGCCGCAAGCAAAATGACTTCGTGCGCCTGGTACGCAAGTATGTGCAACAGCAAAAAGATGAATTGCTGTACACCGCCGTGATGCAGGCACGCGACGAGGATGTCGCGGGCTGGCGCCTGCTGCGCGAAACCGTCGAGGAAGCCGCCGGCACCATCCACGTGCGCCGCGACAACGCGCCCGACATGGAAGTCAACGCCTTTGCGATTCCCGTCTTTGTCCACAGCACCGGCGGCCTGGTGCAGGAACAATCCTTCCTCGATGACAGCGCGTACGACACCTTGCTGGCGTCCTTCACGCAAGCCGGCCTGGAAGCGCCGAAGGCGCGCGTGGTGCTGGTGCGCCATGCCTACACGCTCGATGAGCTGAACCGTATCCGCTACGGCCACCTGAACGCGATGGTGCGCGAAGCGGCCAGCGCCATGATGGACAAGAAAGTGTCGGCCGCGCCGGCACTGGACCGCAGCATTGCCGGCTGGCCGAAAAACACCTTCGGCGCGGACGACAGCGCGGTCGAATTACGCTTCCTGCTGGGCTTTGCCCTGAAGCGCGCCGACGATCCGTTTTACGCGGTACCGGAAGAAGAAGCGGCGCAGGACGGCTACTTTGCCGCCCGCCTGGAACGCTACCGCCAGTGGACCGTCGACGTCGCGCCGGTAGTGGCGCGCTGCCTGGCGGGAGAGCGCCCGGTCCAGCTGAACTTCCTGTACCAGGACTTGTTCCATGGCGCGCTGGAACAGGGCCGCCTGGAACATGCGATGCTGGAAATGCTGGCGCAACTGCGCGCAGTGCTCGACAGCGGCGCCGCGCCGGCCCGGGTGGTGATCGCCCCCGCCGAAGCGCGCCACGACAGCGTGCTGCGGGTGGTGCTGTATGGCGCCGACGGCAGCCGCCTGGTGGCCTGCGACAAGCCGGTGGATCCGGATTGCGATGTCGATGCCGAACTCGACGACGTGGCCGATGCGCTGTCCACCTTGGGCATCACGCCGGACGCGATCGAACTGGCGACCGGCTACGACAACCTGGGCCGCCCGATGGACGCCCGGCCAATGGCATCCTGACATCGGGTTGTGCGGTTTCGCCGCACTGCGACATAACATCTTTTTGACAGCGGCATCGCAGCGGCAGATACTGGTTTCATAGCGAGGTGCGCCATGAAACGATCTCTGTTGCTGCTGTTGTCCGTCCTGTCCTTCGCGCTGCTGACGGGCTGCGCCACTGGCACGGCGCCGCTGGCGCCAGCGGCCCACCTGTTCAAGGACCAGCTGTTTGGCACACCGGCGCAAGACACGTCGGTGGCGCACATTTTTGCCGTGACGCCGGAAATGCGCCGCTACGTGGCCGGGATCGTGCGCGGCCACGAGAAAAAAGAACCGCAGACCATGCTGTTCGATGCGCTGTACAAAAAAGACCAGCTGCAGCTCGAATACGATGCCGCCGTCACGCGCAACGCCACCCAGACCTTTGACGCCCGCAAGGGCAATTGCCTGTCGCTGGTGATCATGACCGCCGCCCTGGCGCGTGAGATGGGCATGTCGACGCAATTCCAGGCGGTGACGGTGGACGAAACCTGGAGCCGCACCGGCAGCCTGTATTTTTCCAGCGGCCATGTGAATATCATGCTGGGCAAGAGCCGCATGAGCGATGACAGCCGCAGCTTCGACCGCAACAAGTTCATGGTGATTGACTTCCAGCCGCCGGAAGAAATCGCCAACCTGGTCACGGTGCCGATCGACGAGCACACGGTGGTGGCCATGTACATGAACAACCGCGCCGCCGAGTCCATGGTGCAGCGGGACCTTGATTCGGCTTACTGGTTCGTGCGCAAGGCGATCGAAACCGACCCGGGCTTCATCAATTCGTATAACACGCTGGGCGTGATTTACCAGCACCACGACAACCTGCCCGAAGCGGAAGCGGCGCTGCGTTATGCGGTCGCCTTGCAGCCCAACGGCACGATCGCCATGTTCAACCTGGCGCAGGTGCTCGATGCGCAAGGCAAGAAAGGCGAAGCCGGCGCCTTGCGCGCACAATTGGCGCGGCTGGAACCCCATCCGCCCTTCCATTACTTCAATCTGGGCCAGAAAGCCATGCAGGAAGGCGATTACCGCCGTGCCCGCAGCCTGTTCGCCCGCGAGGTCGACCGGGCTCCGTACTACCACGAATTCCACTTCTGGCTGGCGGTCGTCTCGTACCAACTGGGCGACGTGAAAACCGCCGACAAGCACATGGCACTGGCGCTGGAAAACAGCACGACATCGCGCGACCACGACTTGTACGCCGCCAAGCTGGACAAGTTGAAGGGGCTGGAGCGCAAACGCAACGCCTACTTGACCAACTGAGCGGCAGCCTTACAAGACAGCGTCAACTACCCCGGCCTGAAGGCCGGAGCTTGCAA
>JAIENA010000496.1 GCA_019751755.1 Burkholderiaceae bacterium
GACAAGGAAACCATCCGCGACTGGCTGCGCGGACGCCGCCAGAGCAAGGCGCCATTACCCTCGATTGAACAGATACGAGCAGAACTGTTCAGTAGTCCGATGGAATCAGCGGCGGCGGTGGTCTTCGCTGACACCGGATGGCGGATCGGGCTGCCTGATTGCGCTGATGAGCATAATTAGTGAACACAAAAAACGAATGTGTTATATTTATTTCGAATAGGGGTACAAAAAACAAGCATGTGTGCAAAATTTCAGGGTAGAATAAAAATCGGAATACAGAATTTGATGTAAAGCCGGACAGCGCACCAGACGCTGAACTTCCTGAAATGACAAAAACCAGAAAGAGGAGATGCACATGACACACAAGAAGCTATTGGCCGCCGCGCTTGCGCTGGCCTGGGCAGGGCAGGGCGGCGCGGCGGAATTCGATACCGGTGTCACCGGACTGTCGCTGCGCTGGGATAACACGCTGCGCTACAACCTCGGCGCGCGGATGGAGGCGCAGGATAAACGCCTGCTGTCGAGCGCCACGTTCGACGAATCGGACGCCAAGTTCGGCAAGCATGACGTGGTGACCAATCGCCTTGACTGGCTGACGGAAATGGACCTCAACTACGACGGCAAGGTTGGCGCCCGCGTCAGTGCCGCGGCTTGGTTTGACCATGCCTACCGTGACAGCACCGTGAAATCCGTGGTGCCGGGCTATGCCAGCAGCTACTTCAACGACACCTACAGTAAAACCGTCGACCGGTTTGTCCACGGCCCATCCGGTGAGTTGCTGGACGCCTTTGTCTGGACCAACTTCAGCCTGGGCGACGTGCCGGTCAACGTCAAGGTCGGCCGCCATACCAATGTGTGGGGCGAAGGATTGTTGCTGGGCCAGCATGCGATTTCGTATTCGCAGTCGCCGGTCGATGGCGTCAAGGCCGTGACCAGCCCTGGCATTGAAACCAAGGAAGTATTCCTGCCGATCGGCCAGATTTCCGCCAAGGCGCAGGTGACCGACAACCTGTCGGTGGCCGCGCAATATTTCTATGAATGGGCCAGCACCCGCGCGCCGCACGGCGGTACCTACCTGTCCGGTCCGGACACCACGTTTGAAGTCGACCGCGTGGCGGCGGCGCCTGGCTTTGTGCTGAACCGGGTGCCGTCGTTCAAACCCAAGGACCGTGGCAACTTCGGCGTCAATGCGCGCTATAACATGGAATCGATTGAATCGACACTGGGCCTGTACTACCGTCAGTTCGACGATTACACGCCATGGACCGGCAGTGAATTCAATGTCCCGGCCCGCCAGTTCCGCTTCGCCTACCCCAGCAATGTGAAACTGATCGGCGCCAGCTTTGCGCGGGTGATCGGTCCGGTCAGCGCCGGCGCCGAGATTTCGTACCGCAAGGGCGCCGGACTGCACTCGACCACCACCGGTGTCAGCCTGACCGACCACGAGGGCACGCGCGGCAATACCTGGCACGCGATCGTCAACGGCGTGATGCTGTTGCCGGAAACGCCGCTGTGGACCACCGGCTCGCTGGTGGCGGAGTTGGCCTACAGCCGCCTGTCCAAAGTCACGTCGCATCCGGAACTGTTCAAGGGCGAAGGCTATGCCTGCATCAAGACTGGTACCACCATCGTGGCGGGCGACAAATCCGATGGCTGCGCCACCAAGGACTTTGCCGCGCTGGCGGTCAGCTTTACACCGCAATACCTGAACATCCTGCCGTCCTGGAATTTGGATGTGCCGATGACCCTGAACTACGGCTTGCACGGCAACGCGCCAACCGGCGGCGGTGGTTTTGAACACGCCTTGACCTGGTCGGTGGGCCTGCGCGCGACCTATGCCCAGGTTCATGAATTCTCGCTGCGCTATTCCGATGCGCGCGCGGACAAGAAATATAACGCGGCCGGCACCACCGTGATTGGCGGCGCGGGGCTCTCAAGCACGCTTGGCGCGACCGATCGCGGCTGGCTGGTGTTTACGTACAAAACCGGCTTCTGACCCGGTTCAACCTGGAGACAAGCATGAAATCCACTATCCTGATTTGCTCCGCGCTGGCGGTCCTGTCGATGCCGGCGCTGGCCGCCGTAACGCCTGAGGAAGCCAAGCAGCTGGGCGCCACCCTGACTGAATTCGGCGCCATCAAGGCCGCCAACAAGGAAGGCACGATTCCCGCCTATAGCGGCGGCCTGACCAAGGCGCCGGCCAGCTACAAGGCGGGTTCGGGCTTTTGGGCCGATCCCTACAAGGATGAAAAGCCGCTGTTCCGCATTGATGCGAAAAACATGGCGCAGCACGCGGACAAGCTGTCCGAAGGCCAGAAGATGCTGTTGAAAAAGCATCCGACCACGTATTTCATCGATATCTATCCAAGCCACCGCAGCGCGGCGTTCCCGGACAAGGTGCTGAAAGCCACGGTGCGCAACGCCACCACCTGCAAGACCTTGAAAGACAATCTGGCGGTGGACCAGGCGTGCCGTGGCGGCCTGCCATTCCCGATTCCCAAGAATGGCTATGAAGTGATGTGGAACCAGCAACTTGCGTATGCCGGCGAACTGGGCACCACCACGGAAATGTCGCGTTCGTGGGTGGTCGACTCGGGCGGCAAGGTGACCATGACGGCCGAGCAGTCGACCGTGCAGGAAAAACCGTACTACCAGACCGGCGACCGCGACGAGCAAATGTATTCGCGCGCGTTTTCCGTCACGCGCGGTCCGGCGCGCCGGGCCGGCGAAGCCAGCGGCCTGCTGGACTACCTGGACCCGACGGAAAAGCCGCGCCGCGCGTGGAGCTACACGCCCGGCCAGCGCCGCGTGAAACTGGCGCCGGAATTTGCCTACGACACGCCGGTGGCAAGCCAGGGCGGTGTCACCCTGTTTGATGAACTGTTCCTGTTCTCGGGCAAGATGGACCGCTTCGACTTCAAGCTGCTCGGCAAGAAGGAAATGTACATCCCGTACAACGGCTACAAGTACTACTTCGAATGCAAAGAAGACGACCAGTTCCGTCCGGCCCACGTGAATCCGGAGTGCGAACGCCACGAACTGCACCGCGTATGGGTGGTGGAAGCCACCCTGAAGCAGGGCATGCGCCACGTGTACAGCAAGCGCACCTATTACCTGGACGAGGATTCGCCAAGCGCCGGCATGTTCGACGCCTTCGACCAGAGCGGCGCGCTGTACCGGTCGTCGTTCATTTCCTTCGTCCAGCTGTATGACGCGACGGTGCCGTACGCGGTCAAGAACGCCGTGTATGACTTCAACAAGGGCATGTACGCCTTGCTGAACGATTCGCTGTCGAAGGGCTACCAGATTCCGAAGACCATGCGTTCGGAAAAAGAGCAAAACGCGGAAGCCGTGGTGGCGCGTTCCAGCGCGCGATAAGCGGGAAGGTTGGTACAGGCAGCGCAAACCGCACAGGCAGATGCGGGCGCTGCCGGCGGGCGCCCTCCGGCGCGCGTCTGGATTCAAGGAGACAACATGAACAAGCAAATTGCTGTGGGCACGCTCTGCGCGCTGGCCTGCTGCGCGATTGTCGCCGGCGCCGCCATCGGCGGCATCGGCAGCCACAACGGCCTGCGCGATCCGATCGCCACGCCGGCCCCGAACGCCGTCTTTGGCGCCCACAGTTCCCTCACCGCAGTGACCGCCGTCGGCGCCCGCCTGGTGGCGGTCGGTCGGCGCGGCGTGATCCTGGCGTCGGCTGACGCCGGCAAGACCTGGCAGCAGCAGCCGAGCCCCGTCAGCAGCGACCTGACCGCCGTGCAATTCGTTGACGCGCAGCACGGCTGGATTGTCGGCCACGACGCGGTGGTGCTGAAGACCACCGACGGCGGCAAGACCTGGGAGCGCAAGCTGGACGGACGCGCCGCGCTGGCGCTGCTGAATGCCCGCTACGGCCCGCAAGGCACGGCGCCGGACGAGGCGATCGCCCAGGACATCGAACGCGCCGGCGGCCAGTCGGCCACGCCGGGCGTGCTGCCATATCCGCTGCTGAGCGTGTGGTTCAGCAGCGCGAATCAAGGCTATGTGGCGGGCGCGTTTGGCCTGATCCTGCAGACCATCGACGGCGGCGCCAGCTGGACTCCGCTGATCGAACGCACCGCCAACAGCAAGATGAACCATATTTACGCCATCAGCGGCGATGGCGGGCAAGTGTACCTGGCCGGCGAACAGGGCTTCCTGCGCCGGCTGGACGAGGGCAGCGGCGCGTTCGTGCCGATGGCCAGCCCGTATGAAGGGTCGTTCTTCGGCATGGCGGCCGGCCAGGCGCGCCTGGTGGTGCATGGCCTGCGTGGCAACGCCTACACCAGTGACGACGGCGGCGCCCGCTGGAACAAGATCAATACCGGCAGCAGCTCCAATATTGTCGCGGCGCTGCCCACGTCGGGTCCTGGCGCCAGCCTGTTGCTGGTCACGCAGACCGGCGACGTGCTGGAAAGTGCCGCCGACGGCAGCGCGCGGCCTTATCAGGGCCAACACCGGGGCCAGCCGCGCGGCGAGGTGTATGGCGCCGCCGTTGCCGGCGGTGCGCTGGTGGCGGCCGGCATGGCGGGCGCCAGCGTGTTGCGCGGCGTTCCCCTGTCCACACCTTAAGTGTTTGAAAGAATCACATGGCCAGTTACTCTTCCCGTTCCGACATGCCCACCATCGGCGACCTGCGCGATTTCGACCGCAGTTCCGGTTCATGGATCGAACGTTTTATTTTCAACAACCGCACGGTGATCATGCTGCTGTGCCTGGTTGCCACGGCGGTGCTGGCGGTGTACGCCACCCGCCTGCAAGTCAATGCGAATTTCGAGCGCATGATCCCGGTCGGCAATCCGTATATCCAGAACTACCTGCAGTACAAGAAGGAGCTGCCCGGCCTCGGCAACAGCATCCGCATCGTGGTCGAGAACAAGACCGGCGACATTTATGACCCGGCGTACCTGGAGACGCTGCGCAAGATCAACGACGCGCTGTACCTGGTGCCCGGGGTCGACCGTTCGTGGATGAAGTCGCTGTGGATGCCGATCGTGCGGTGGAAGGAAATCACCGAGGAAGGCTTGAACGGCGGCGCCGTCATGCCCTCGGACTATAACGGCAGTCCGGAGTCGATCGCCAAGCTGCGCGCCAACGTTGCGCGCGCCGGCATCACCGGTTCGCTGGTGGCGGCCGACCTGAAATCGACGATGATCGTCACGCCGCTGCTGGACATCAATCCCGCCACCGGCAAGCCGCTCAGCTACAGTGAATTTTCGCAGGCGCTGGAAGACAAGGTGCGTTCGTTCGACAGCCCGCACGTCGCGGTGCACATCGTCGGCTTTGGCAAACTGGCCGGCGACCTGATCGAGGGCCTGCGCCAGGTACTGGGCTTCTTTGCCGCCTCGGTGTTGATTGCCTGCCTGTTTGTCTACCTGTATACCCGCTGCATCCGCAGCACGCTGCTGTTGATGACGGTGTCGATTGCCGGCGTGATCTGGCTGCTGGGCCTGATGCAGCTGGCCGGCTATGAACTCGATCCTTATTCCACCCTGGTGCCGTTCCTGATCTTTGCCATCGGCCTGTCGCACGGCGCGCAAAAGATGAACGGCATCCTGCAGGATATTGGCCGTGGCACCCACAAGTACGTGGCGGCGCGCTACACCTTCCGCCGCCTGTTCATGGCGGGCCTGACCGCGCTGCTGACCAACGTGGTGGGTTTCGCGGTGCTGGCGATTATCGATATTCCCGTGATCCGCGACCTGGCGATCACCACCAGCATGGGCATCTCGGTGCTGATCTTCACCAAGCTGATTTTGATTCCCGTCACGCTGTCGTATATCGGCGTCAGCCCGGTGGCGGCGCGGCGCGCCGTGCGGGAGCGCGATGACAAGGCCACCGGCAAGGTCAGCGGCATCAAGGGCCGCCTGTGGCGCGGCCTGGACCACTTGACCGAACGCCGCTATGCGACCTGGGCCGTGGCCGGCGCGCTGCTGCTGACCGGCGTCAGCGTGGTGGTGATGCGCGACCTGAAGATCGGCGACCTCGACGCGGGCGCGCCCGAATTGCGCCCGACCTCGCGCTACAACCTGGACAACGCCTACATCACCGGCCACTACGACTTGTCGAGCGACCAGTTCGTGGTGATCATGAAAACCGAGGACGAAGGCTGCCGTTTATATCCGGTGCTGCAAAAGCTCGACGGCCTGTCGCAGGCGCTGCGCGCCACCCCAGGCGTGCAGACCACGGCGTCGCTGGCCAATATGGTGCCGTTCGTGACGTCCAGCCTGTTCGAGGGCAACGGCAAGTGGATGACCATCAGCCGCAATCAGGACATCATCAACACCGCCGTGTCATCGGCGTTGGTGGCGATTCCGGATTTGACCAACATGAAGTGTTCGGTCACGCCGCTGGTGGCCTACCTGGCCGACCACAAGGCCGACACCTTGGCGCGGGTATTGGCCGTCACCGAGCAGTATGCAGCCGCGCAGGATGTCGCGGCCGCCGAGCCAGGGACGGCGGCCTCGTCGGCAAGTTCGCCTGTGCCGCCGGTCAAGTTCCTGCTTGCCGCCGGCAGCGCCGGCATCGAAGCCGCCACCAACATCGAAGTCTCGCGCGGCATCGTCACCATGTACCTGGCCGTGTACGGCGCCACCGCGCTGCTGTGCCTGCTGACTTTCCGCAGCGTGATGGCCACCGTGGTGGCAATGATCCCGCTGTTGATGACTACCGTGATCTGCAAGGCGCTGATGGTCTGGCTCGGCATCGGCCTGAAGGTCGCCACCTTGCCTGTGATCGCGGTCGGCGTTGGCGTCGGCGTCGACTATGCGCTGTACCTGCTGAGCGTGCAGTTGCTGATGCAGCGCCGTGGCGAAACGCTGGCCGTGGCTTACCGCCGCTCGCTGGACTTCACCGGCAAGGTGGTGGCCCTGGTCGGCCTGACCATGGCGGCCGGCGTGATCACGTGGGCCTGGTCGCCGATCAAGTTCCAGGCCGACATGGGCATCTTGCTGGCGTTCATGTTCCTGTGGAACATGCTGGGCGCGCTGATCCTGATTCCCGCGCTGTCGCATTTCCTGCTGAACCCGAAACCGACCGATGGCAAGCCGCTCAACGACGCGGCCGAAGCCGCGCGGTCCGGCGCGCCGCGCCCGATGGCCCGCTCGGCCTGACCGTGGAACGCGTCCACCATCCCCAATGATTCCCCACTTACTGAGGCTACACAATGTTTGAACTGCTACTCTCCGCTGACATGATGATTTCCGACCCGGACGGGATGACTGAATTGCTGGTCAACAAGCTGGGCATCCACAAGCA
>JAIENA010000317.1 GCA_019751755.1 Burkholderiaceae bacterium
TCGTAGTTGACGAAGCGTTTTGTTCGTCAGCAGCAGAGAAGCGAGATTATCTAGTGTTTCGTGATTCTCGTCAACCCCTGGTTTTTCTTTCTTCCTGCTACGCTGTCTGCTTGAAGCATGTCAGCGCTGCGGGGACAGAACTATAGCAAAGCCACACGCATCGCGCAAGTGTCCCTTTTTCCGAGCCATAGTTGCCAGAACGGCATATACTTGTTGATAGCAGCATTCCTCAGGAGTCAGGATGGTCCCAAACGAACTGCCAGCCGGAATTGCGCCGACGATCCTGGTCGTTGACGACTCGCCGTCATTCCTGACCGCCCTGCTCGATCACCTGGCATCCCGTGGTTTCCTCGTCCTCATTGCTCGCAATGCGGAAGAAGGACTGATGCGTGCGGAATTCGGTTTGCCGGACCTGGTCCTGATGGATGTGGTGCTGCCCGGGATGGATGGCTTTGAAGCCTGCCGTCGCCTGAAAAACCAGGAAGGCACGCGCGACACCCCCGTCATTTTCATGACCAGCCTGACCGATTCGCGCCAAAAAGTCAGCGGCTTCGATGCGGGCGGCGTCGACTACATCACCAAGCCCTTCCAGATCGAAGAAGTCATGGCGCGCATTAACACCCACCTGGCGTTGCGCAAAGCCAACCGCGACTTGCAGCGAATGTTCGAGCAGTTGAATCGCGCCAAAGCGGAGTTGGTGCAAAACGAGAAGCTGGCGGCCTTGGGCGCATTGGTGGCCGGCATTTCTCATGAATTGAATACGCCAATCGGCAATGGCTTGATGATCGCCAGCGCCTTCGAAGACCAGACCAAGGAAATGCGCAACCAGTTCGTGGGGGGGGAGCCGATGCGCCGCTCAGCGCTGGACGCTTACCTGAATAACGCCAGCACGGCGACAGAAGTGCTGGTACGCAACCTGCACCGGGCAGCCGACCTGGTCACCAATTTCAAGCAAGTGGCCGTGGACCAGACCAGTGCGCAACGGCGTACCTTCCTGCTGGCCGAAGTCGTGGCCGGTAACATCCTGACCTTGCTGCCCACCATCCGGCGTACGCCATACCAGGTGGTGCAAGAGATCCCGCCGTCACTGATGATGGACAGTTATCCGGGCCCGCTCGGCCAAGTCATTACCAACCTGCTGACCAATGCGATTATCCACGGGCTCGATGGACGCGATACCGGCACCATCACCATCAGCTCCGGCCAGGAAGTCGACGACGGCGTTGTCTTGACCATTGCCGACGACGGCAAGGGCATTACGCCGGATAACCTGCTGCATATCTTTGAGCCGTTTTTCACCACCAAGCTCGGTGTTGGCGGCTCCGGCCTCGGCCTGCATATCGTGCACAATATCGTTAGTGACATGCTGGGTGGGCGCATCGAAGTCCACAGTGCGGTGGGCGAAGGCACGGTCTTCACACTCTATCTGCCACTGACCGCGCCGCAGCGTTAATCGCCGCCATCGGAAGCGGCCAATTCTTTCAGACGCCGCCGGTTCCCCTTGATCCATCCCACCAGTGCCTGTGCCGGCATCGGCGCGGCCACCAGCGCCCCCTGCGCCAATTCACAGCCATAGCTGCGTAACAGCGCCAGGTCCGCCACCTGCTCAACACCGTCGGCCACCACGCTGATGCGCATCTGGTGCGCCGCTTCTATCGATTGCTGCAACAAGGCGGCGCGCGCCGGCTGCAGTGACGCTTCGTGCACGATCACATGGTCGATCCGCAATTCCGTCAGTGGGCAGCGCGCCAGTTGCTGCTGCGTGGTTTGCCCGGCGCGATAGCCCGCCACGCCAATGCCGAACCCCCGCAAGCTCAAATGGGCAAGATTGGCAATGCTGAGCGGCGCGGCAGTGCTCAACACCGCTTCCTGGCATTCCCACGTGATACCGCGCGGCGCCAATCCGTGTTCGTGCACGCAAGTACTGAGCTGATCAACCATGTGCCGGTCCGCCAGCAATTCCGCCGGCAAGCGGATCGACATTGTCAGCGTCACCAGGCCGATCTCATGCCATGCCTTCAACTGACCCAGCGCCTGCCGCGCAATACTCAGCGCCAGCGCTGCAATGGCGCTGGAACCCTGCAAGGCCGGCAGGAAGCGGGATGCCCGCAGCAGTCCGCGCTCCGGATGCAGCCAGCACGCATGCACGTCAACACCACGCAGCATGCCGCCAGCCACTTCGATGCGCGGCTCGAAATAAGGGACGAACTGCTGCCGCGCCAGCGCGTCCGCAATGTCGTCCACGGTCGGCGCCGAGGTGGCGGCAACCGACAGCGCATGCGCATCGGCATGCGACAGCAAGGTTTGCAGGACATCGAAATGCAGCGGTTTGAGCGCGGTGCCGAGCAATTGCATGCGCGCGGCGGCGTCGCGCATGCTCGCTGCCGCTTCCGCCAACCGCCCCTCGCGCGCGCTGGCCACCACCAGGCTGGCCGCCAGTTCCAGTTCTTTCAAATGGCGGATCAGTTCCAGGCCATCCATGCCCGGCATATCCAGGTCCGTCAACACCAGTTCCACAGGAAGGCCGCGCGCATCGAGCTTGCGCAACGCATCGATGCCATCACACGCTTGCATCACCACACCAAACCCGGCCTGCCGCAACAGCCCGGCCATATGATCACGCTGGACCGCGCTATCCTCCACCACCATTGCCGTGCAATTGGCCCAGTCCTGCACAGTGCCTCCTAATTCGAGAACGAAGACAATTGCTGCAGGATTTCGCGGCCAATGTGATCCAGTGGTATGGAACGCTCCACCGCGCCGCGCTTCACGGCTTCCTTCGGCATGCCGTAGACGACGCAACTGGCCTCATCCTGTGCGACGGTATAGGCGCCGGCATTGCGCATTTCCAGCATGCCCGCCGCGCCATCGTCGCCCATGCCGGTCATGATGACGCCCAGCGCATTGGAACCCGCGCATTTGGCGACGGAGCGGAACAGGACATCGACCGAAGGACGATGGCGATTGACCAGCGGCCCGTCGACCACCTCCACATAGTATTGCGCACCATTGCGGCGCAACAGCATATGCCTGCCGCCCGGTGCAATCAGGGCCCGGCCCGGCACCACACGGTCGCCGGTTTGCGCTTCTTTCACTTGAATCTGGCAAATCGAGTTGAGGCGCTCGGCAAAGGCGGCGGTGAATTTTTCCGGCATGTGCTGCACGATGACAATGCCCGGTGAAACGCGCGGCAAGGCCGTCAGCACCACTTCCAGCGCCTGCGTGCCACCGGTCGAGGTGCCGATCGCCACCACGCGCTCAGTGGTCTGCAACATGGCGCGGCTGTCCGCCGCCGGCAGAATGGCGTCGGCCGTCAGCTTGGCGGACGGCTGCAGTACCGGGGCGGCCGCACGGCCGGCCAGACGGCGCACATTGGCCACTGCGGCGGCCCGTACCGCGCCCACCAGTTCATCGGCGCTGTCGTTGAGAAATTGCTTGAGTTCGAGCTTGGGCTTGGTGATGATCGACACCGCCCCCGCCGCCATGGCTTCCATCGTGGTCTTGGCGGCTTTCGCGGTCAAGGTCGAACAAATCACCACCGGCGTTGGCCGCTCCGCCATCAGCTTGCGCAGGAAGGTGATGCCATCCATGCGCGGCATCTCGACGTCCAGCACGATCACATCCGGCCACACCGTCTTCATGCGCTCCATTGCCAGGATCGGGTCGGCCACCGCATGCAACACCTGGATGTCGGGCGCCTTGTTCAGCAGGGCCGTAACCACCTGGCGCACCACGGCCGAATCATCGACCACGAGCACATTAATTTTTTTCATCAAAACCGCTCCTTCAACGTCCTGCCCTGCCGCGGTCCCGGCGGGCCAACCCGAACCCAGACATCGCCGGTCTTAACGTTGAAAATAATGTGGCGGTGGCCGATGCCGAACAGGCTTTCCGAGACCACCGGTATGTTATGCATGCGCAGCAGGCGTTCCGCCGTTTCGCCATTGCGCCGCCCGATATTGCTTGCGTCATTGCGTTCGATGTCAGGGAACATCATGCCCCCACCAAATACTTTGGCCTGGCATCCCTCCGGGTTGATACCCAGCTTGCGCAAATCCGTCAGCATCAATTCCAGCGCCCCTTCACAATACCGGCCGCTCAGTTGCGCCACCGGTTCGTCCTTGCCCACCCCGGTCAGCAGGAAATGCGACATCGCGCCAACATGGTGCACCGGGTGCCATAACGTGATGGAGACGCACGATCCCAGCAAGGTACGGATGCGATGCCGCGCATCGCCAACGAAATGCTCGCCCGGCATCAAAAAAACGTCGATCACCGCCACGCGCTATCCTCATGCTTTACGGTACACCGATGGTCCCTGCACCTGTAGTGGTCCAGCCATGTCATGCAGGCTTTCGGAATGGCCGATCAACAGGTGGCCGCCGGGACGTATCGCCCCCAGCAGGCGCCCCACGACTTCACGCTTGGTTTCGGGGCTAAAGTAAATCAGCACATTGCGCAGGAAAATCACATCGAACTGACCGAATTTCGGCAGCGTTTCATTGAGGTTCACTTGATGGAATTGCACCCGCTGGCGCAAGCGCTTATCGACCAATAACGTCCCCTCCTGTTCCGCGATGCCACGCAGGCAATAGCGCTTCAGGTACGCCGGGGGGATGTGGCTGGTACGCTCGCGCATGTAATGGCCAGCCTTGGCCGATGCCAGCACGCGGGTGCTGATATCGGACGCATACAGTTCCCACTCATGCTCGCCCAGCACATCGTCGAGCACCATGGCAATGCTGTAGGGTTCTTCTCCCGTGGAGCAAGCGGCGCTCCATACGCGGAACGGCTGCCGCTGTTCCAGCGCCGCCGCGGCCAGCTTGCGCAGCAAGTCGAAATGTTTGGATTCGCGGAAGAAGTACGTTTCGTTGGTGGTCAGCAGATCAATCGCAATCTGCACCTCACCGGGCGACTGGCCGGCTGCCAGCATGCGGAAATAGGCGCCGTAACTGGCGAGCCGGTAATGTATCAGGCGCTTGGCCAAACGGCCGCTGACCAGCGCTTTCTTCGCCGCCGACAGCGTGATGCCGGCGTTATCGAAAATAAACCGCTGGAACAGCGTGAACTCCTGGTCGGTAATGGGCTCTACTGACATCGTTGAGGCATCTCGCATTCACCATCCTCGCATTAGCGCATCACTTAACAGCGGATCGCTACCAGCCGACCCACTAAAACCGTGTAAATTGCGTCTCATCCGGATTCATGTCTGAGGATAACACCTTGCGGGCGGGCGCGCGTGGGACTGTTGTTGCCTTGGTGAATTTTCTTGTGGCCGCCGGCGCACGGCGTCCGTCATGGGCACCACCCCTGCCGCCATGGATGGTGAAGAACGCCATGGTCTGTTGCAATTCCTCCGCCTGGCTGCTCATCTCCTCGGCGGTGGACGCCAACTGCTCGGAGCCGGCCGCATTTTGCTGAGTGGTGTCGCTCAACTGGCTCATGGCAGTGCTGATCTGGCTGACGCCCGTGGCTTGCTCGTCCGATGCGGCGGTGATTTCCTGCACCAGGTCCGAGGTTTTCTTGATATTCGGGACCATAGAGTCGAGCAAGGTTCCCGCTTTTTCCGCCAGCGTCACGCTGCTGCCAGCGACTTCCCCGATCTCTTGCGCGGCGACTTGCGCACGCTCGGCCAGCTTGCGCACTTCCGCCGCCACCACGGCGAAACCTTTGCCATGGTCGCCGGCGCGCGCCGCCTCGATGGCCGCGTTCAACGCCAGCAAATTAGTCTGGTAAGCAATGTCGTCAATGATGACGATCTTGTTGGCGATTTGCCTCATAGCCGCCACGGTCGTCCGCACAGCCTCGCCGCCTTCGGTGGCCTCTTTGGCCGCCTTGCTGGCCATGGCGTCGGTGACCTTCGCGTTTTCCGTGTTTTGCGTGATGGACGATGTCATTTGTTCCATCGCGGCGCTGCTTTCCTCCACGCTGGAGGCCTGTTCGCTGGCCGCCTGTGACAGTGATTGCGCGGTAGCGCTGACCTGTTCCGAGGCAGCGGCCAGTGCGGATGCGCTGTCGTTCACCTCCGCCACCACTTGCGACAATTTGCCGACAGCAGCATTGGCGAAGCCCATCATATCGCCAAACGCACCCTCATATTTCTTGTCGATCGTGCGGGTCAAGTCGCCGGCGGCAATCGCTTCCATCATGACCACCATGTCGTCGATGCCAGCTTGGGTGGTCGCCACCAACTGGTTCAAGCCTTCCGCCATTTCCAGCTGAAAGCCGTGCAGGTCATGCAGGTCGATGCGTGTACCAAATTCCCCCTTGTTGGCGGCGGCAACCGCGCGGCGCTGGCCATCGATCACTTGCTGCAGTTTCCCGACCATATTGCCCATCGAGCGCAGCAATTGGCCGGTTTCATCTTGCGCAGCCGACTCCAGCGACACGCTCAGATCGCCATCAGCGAGGCGGTTCGCGGCGGTGACCGCATCGTCCAGCGGACGGGTAATACTGCGGGTGATCAGCCAGGCTGCGGCAATCGACAGGATCACCAGGGCCGACAGCGAGCCAATAATCAATTGCGTGGCGCGGGCCGCGACCGCGCTCATGTTGGCGTCGGCGGCTTTGGTGGTGGCGGCGGTAATGGAGCGGAGTTGGTCGAGCGCTTCCGCCAACGGTTTGTCGGCGCCGCTGACGGCTTTATCCAGTTCACTGACGTCGTCGATCTTACGGGCCCGCATATCGGCAATCTTCGCGATCGCGTTGCGGTAGATCAGCGTGTTGTCGTGAATCTTGTTGAGGATTTTTTCCTCTTCGGGTGTCATGCGGCCAGTGGCCTTGTAGTCCTCATCGACATTGTCGATGATCGCGATCTGTTCGTTAAACTTCTTCTCGTAATCGCCGCCGCGGATAACAAAATTCTTGAACGCCTGCACCGCGCCCCCCAAGGCAACGGTGCCCTTGGTAGTGGCAATGCTCTTGGCAATCGCATCTTGCTTGACGCTTTGCCACTGCTCGTTCATGGCACGGATTTCAGTGTGCGCAACCCAACCAAATACCACGGCCAGCAATGTCAGCAAACCAAATGCAAAACCCAGCCGTTTACCGATCGTGAACTTCTCAAGCATCTGCTCCCCCTTCGTTAGGTTGAACTGCTGTCACATTTTTTAACGTCCATTTCCACATGCTAGGTCCCGGCGTGTTGGACAAGCAAGCGGCTTGGGAAAAAATAGTGACATCAAGCCACAGAGCAATGCGCGCATAAACGCAAAAAACCCCGCCAAGAGCTAACTCAGCGGGGTTTTTCTATATAACTAGCCTGACGATAACCTACTTTC
>JAIENA010000231.1 GCA_019751755.1 Burkholderiaceae bacterium
TCGACTCGATGTTCCAGGTCCAAGCCGCCGGCCTCAATGTGCTGAACGTGGTCGATTCCTGGATCGACGACGGCACGCTGGCCCAGTTGGTGCGTGAAGGGCCGTGGGACATGGTGTTGTGGCCGTTCCAGACCATGCGGGAAATCGAAGTGCTGGCGCCGACCCGTGCCGCGGCCGCGCCGCCGGCTTTGCCCGGCGAATGGCTGGAGCAGTTGCAGGCGCTGGCGCCGCGCTACATCGTGCCAAGCTCATGCCAGTTCCTGCAGGAGCCGTGGTCCTGGTATAACCGCGCCTTTTTCCCGATTTCGTATGCCCAGTTTGGGCGCGAGGTGGCGGCCGTGCTGCCGCAGACCCCGGTGGTGCGCCTCGATCCGTCGGTGTCGGTGCTACTCGACGCCACCTCGCTGCACCCGGCGCCACCGCTGGCCTGGGTGGTGCCGGTCGGCCCGCAGGCGGTCGACTACGATTACACCGGCCATGCCGCGCCACCGTCCACGGCGGAGATTGCGCGTCTGCTGGCCCGCGAGCAGGCGCC
Organism: Burkholderiaceae bacterium; assembly: GCA_019751755.1. Classification (GTDB taxonomy): domain Bacteria; phylum Pseudomonadota; class Gammaproteobacteria; order Burkholderiales; family Burkholderiaceae_D; genus Rugamonas. Next base: position 536 of record JAIENA010000231.1, read on the forward strand.
GCTGACGGCGGCGCAGCAGGCGCGCGTGCTCGAGTATTGCCGCACCGGTTTATTGGAAAAAATTGGCGACGTCGAGGCCGCCTCGGAATACTTCGATCAGCCCCGTCTGTGGCAATTGTCGCTGTATGACGAGACTGGCGCGGTCACCCGTTTCCACTACCGGCTCGAACCCGGTGGCGGCGCGCGGGCCGACGATGGCGAGGGGGCGTTGGGCTGGACCACGGAAATTCCGTCGGCCAAGCTGTATGCCGCGCTGGAAAACGGCGAATCGCTGACCTCGATGTATCTGCGCATCAACGGGGTGGTATTCGATGCCGAGACCGAGCGGGCGCTGGAGTACGCCGATGTGGTCGATGACCCGCTGATCCGCTGCCTGTTCAGCGACACCTTTGGGGCCTACCAGCAAGCGCAATTGCGGCGGCTGCTGGCCCGATGAACGGCAGTTTTTATTTGCCCAGTAAGCGCAGCGACTCGTCCCAGTCCGCTTCCCAGTCCATCAGGAAGTCGTGCGACTTGAAGGCGCGTTTTAACGGTCCCAGCGGCGCCCGGTAGACATCGTGCAGCCCCAGCGCCAGCGTGACCGGATGCCACAGGGCGTTGCGTTTGGATTTGCGCACGCTCGCTTTGACGCGGGCGCCATCGTCGCCAAAGATGCCGATGGCGTCATCGAGCGCCCGCTCCAGGTCCAGCCGGACCAGCGCGGCGAACGCGGTCAGGACCTCGGCCTTGCTGATGCCGGCTTGCGATTCCTTGGCGCCGGCGCTGGCCGCTGGCGGCCGCGCCGCCGCTTGTGCCGCGTGTTTCAGCTTGCCGGCCAGCCGCTCGACGTCTTTTTTTGAAAAGCGCAATGCGTCGAGGTCACGCCGAAAACCGGGTTCGGGTAAGCGCACCGGCAGTTTATAGGCGTCCTTGGTCATCGTGATCAGGACATCGGCGCTGCCGGCCGCCAACCGGGCAATGTCGCCTTCATAATAGATTGGCGCCGCATAGCCGCCATTGGCGTCGCCGAACAACTCCGGATACGCCGCGTCATAATCGAGCCAGACGACCGGCGTCAGCTCGTGCTCGAGCAGGCGGGCCAGCGTCCAGGGCGTGCCGGTCTGGTGCGCCAGCCAGGCGCAGGCTTCGGCGGTGGTGGCCCGGAAGGGCAGGTCGGTAGGGCTCATGGTCATTCTGAAAGTGGGGCGTGGTGCTGGCCGGAAGCCGCATGGTAACGGCAAAGGAAGTGCGCTGACAATGGTTGGTGGCGACGTTTATCTGGCGTGAGCCGCCCCCGGTCGGCGGCATTGTCGAGAAGTAAATGTTATAGTGGCTTGCCCCTCAAATGGTGACTTTGCATGCTTATCAATAACGCCCACCGCCTCTGTGTGTTGCTGGTCGCGCTGGCTGGTCCGGCGTGCGCCGCCACGGAAATCCGCATGGGCACCGCCAATGGTGCGATTTCCCAGTCCGCACTGTCGGTCCTGCGCGAAGCGTACCGGCGCATCGGCGTTACCGTGACCACCACCGTGGGGCCGGTGGACCAGTCGCTGCAGCAAGTCAACCGTGGTGAACTCGATGGCGAGCCGGCGCGCGTCGCCGGACTCGAAACGCGCTATCCGGGCCTGGTGCGGGTGCCGGTCGCCGTGGTGCAGGTGGACGCCATGGTGTTTGCCAACAAGACGCCGCTGGCGCTGGCTGGCTGGGACAGCTTGCGACCGTACCGGATTGGCATCTTGAAAGGCGTGCAATACGCGGCCGAGGGGACACGCGGCATGCGGGTCGATATCTCGGCCGATAACACCCAATTGTTCAGCAAACTGGAAAACGACGAGATCGATTTTGCCGTGGCGACCCGCATCGAGGGCGTGCTGACGATGCGCGAACTGCGGACCCGTAACATCACCATGCTCGAGCCGCCATTGACCAAGGTGGTGCTGTTCCATTACTTGCACGAAAGTCACCGCGACCTGGTGCCGAAAATTACCGCCAGCCTGACGGCAATGGAGCGCGAGGGACGCATGCGCCACATCATGCAGCGCACGCTGGCGCGCATGCTCGACGATGCCCGCGCCAGCGGCGCAAAACGGCCCGCAGGCCACTGAAATCGCTGTGTCTGCGCAAAATATGCATAAACTCATGCAATAAGTGATTTTATGTGTGTGTATTTGCGTGCTTGTGATGCAGATTGCGCGCAATTTGCACGGTCCGCGCAATACACTTTCATGCATACCTAAACCAATCAAGGAGCATGACATGTCCGATCTGTTTGATAACCCTATGGGCCTGATGGGCTTTGAATTCGTTGAGTTCGCCTCGCCAACGCCCGGCGTGCTGGAGCCTGTATTTGAAGCCATGGGTTTCACCAAGGTCGCCAACCATCGCTCCAAGCAAGTCACACTGTACCGCCAGGGTGGCATCAATTTCATCATCAACAATGAGCCGGGCAGCGCCGCCGCCTACTTCGCCGCCGAACATGGCCCATCGGCCTGCGGCATGGCGTTCCGCGTCAAAAATTCGCAGCAGGCCTACCGCCGCGCGCTGGAACTGGGCGCGCAAGCGGTCGACATGCCGGTCGGCCCGATGGAACTGCGCCTGCCGGCCATCAAGGGTATCGGCGGCGCGCCGCTGTACCTGATCGACCGTTTTGAAGAAGGCAAGTCCATCTACGACATCGACTTCGAATACATCGACGGCGTGGACCGCAACCCGGTCGGTTTCGGCATGACCGAAATCGATCACCTGACGCACAATGTCTACCGTGGCCGCATGGCTTACTGGGCCGGCTTCTATGAAAAGCTGTTCAACTTCCGCGAACTGCGCTACTTCGACATCAAGGGCGAGTACACCGGCCTGACCTCGAAAGCCATGAGCGCGCCGGACGGCAAGATCCGCATTCCGCTGAACGAGGAATCGTCCAAGGGGGCGGGCCAGATCGAGGAATACCTGATGCAATTCAATGGCGAGGGCATCCAGCACATCGCGCTGTTCACGCCGAACCTGATCGACACGCTGGACCGACTGAAAGAAGCGGGCGTGCCGCTGATGGATGCGCCGCCGGCAACCTATTACGACATGCTCGAAGGCCGCCTGCCAGGCCACGGCGAACCGGTCGACGCGCTGAAAACGCGCGGCATCCTGCTCGATGGCGATACCGCCAATGGCAACCGCCGCCTGTTGCTGCAAATCTTCTCAAAAACCCAGCTGGGTCCTGTATTCTTCGAGTTCATCCAGCGCAAGGGCGATGAAGGCTTCGGCGAAGGCAATTTCAAGGCGCTGTTTGAATCCATCGAACGCGACCAGATCCAGCGCGGCGTGTTGAAGACAGTTTAATAAGGAACAACGATGTTCAAGCATGTGGAACCATTCCCGGGCGATCCGATCCTGACGCTCAATGAACAATTTGGCGCCGACACCCGCGCCAACAAGGTCAATCTCAGTATTGGCGTGTACCTGAACGAAGCCGGCAAGATGCCGGCCATGCGCGCCGTGTTGGCGGCGGAAACCGCGCTGGCGGCCGACCTGGGCACGCGTCCCTACCTGCCGATGGAAGGCAATGCCGCCTACCGCAAGGCGGTCGGCGCGCTGACCTTCGGCGACGTGGTGCCGGTCGAGCGGATCGCCGTGGCGCAGACGCTGGGCGGCTCGGGCGCGCTGAAAGTGGGCGGCGACTTTATCGCTCGCTACTTCCCGCAAACCACGGTCTGGGTCAGCGATCCGACCTGGGATAACCACCACAGCATCTTCCAGGGCTCCGGTCTGAAAGTGAAGAAATACCGTTATTTCGACGCGGCCACCGGCCTGGTCGATTTTATGGGCATGCTGTCGGCGCTGGAAGCGATTCCGGCCGGCGACGTGGTGCTGTTGCACGCGTGCTGCCACAACCCGACCGGCGCCGACCTCGATGCCCAGCAATGGCGCGAAGTCGCGGCCCTGGTCAAGCGCCGTGGCTTGCTGCCGTTCTTTGACATGGCCTACCAGGGCTTCGGCCAGGGTGTCGAGGACGACGCGTTCCCGATCCGCCACTTCGCCGCGCAAGGCATAGCGCTGTTTGCCGCCACCTCGTTCTCGAAGAATTTTTCGCTGTACGGCGAGCGCTGTGGTTCGCTGTCGGTGGTCTGCGCCGATGCGCAGCAGGCCGACAACGTGCTGGGCCAGCTGAAAGCCACCATCCGCCGCAACTATTCGAATCCGCCCACCCATGGCGCCCGCATTATCGCGCGCGTGCTGGGCGATGAAACGCTGTGCGCCGACTGGCGCGCGGAACTCGACGGCATGCGCCTGCGCGTGGCAACCATGCGCCAGTCGCTGTATGCGGCGCTGCGCGAGCGCTTGCCCAACGGCGACTTCGAATACCTGGTGCGCCAGACCGGCATGTTCAGCTATACCGGCCTGACGCCGGAAGAAGTGGCCAGCATGCGCGTGGAGTCGGCGGTGTACCTGGTCGGTTCGGGGCGGCTGTGCATTGCCGCGCTGACCGAGGCCACCATCGCGCCGACCGCTGATGCGATGGCGCGCGTGCTGAAGTTGCGTGCGTGATATAACTTACTGACAACTAAGTTAACCAAACGTTATTCGACTTAAATTAATTTTAACGGAATTTAATTTCGTAACGTTGGTGGGTGGCAACAAATAGTTGCCACCTGCATGGTAATGTCCTTCCCGTACGCATCCCTACTGATGATGCGCGGGGGAGGGTAAATGATGTCGTCAAAACTTGCCGGGCTGCTGTCCGCTTGCCTGCTGTGCGGTGCCGCCGGCGCCCAGGTTGATCTGCTGGTCGGCGGCGTCACCACGCCAGCGGCGTTCACTACCCGCTACGCGCTCAATGCCGGCGCCGGCGGTAACGTCGCCTTTATTGCCGACCCGGCCGGCACCAGCCGCACCGTGATCAGCACCACCGTGCGCGACACCGACCCGGCGGTCGGCAACCTGATGCGCACCGATTACTACCCGCTCAATGAAGCGCTGGCCACCGGCGTGCGCTGGTACGGCGTCAGCGTTTACCTGCCGGCCAGCTGGGCCGTGCATCCCTATCCGGCGGTGGTGGCGCAAATCGAAAACGTCGGCAGCACCGCGCCGGGCTTGCCGTCGTTGCTGTCGCTGCTGGTGCGCGGCGACAACCTGGAATTACACGTCAACGCCAACTACCTGGCCCCCTCCAGCGCGACCGAATCCAATTCGGCCAGCCAGGTCATGATGCTGGGTCCGGCCGTCAAGGAACGCTGGAATTGCCTGGTGGTGCGCTCGGACTGGCAACCGGCGCTGGGCAGCGGCGCCGTCACGTTGTGGATGAATGGCGAGAAGGTCTACAACGCGGCGATGACCACCAGTTCCTATGTCGGCGCGGCGCAGCGTCCCCGCGCGGGATTACTGTTTCCCGGCATGATGGGGGTGCCGGAGCGCACGCTGGTGACGGACTTTATCAGCGTGGGCGGCCCTAACACGACGGTATCGCAGATGTACCAGAACAGCCCCTGTTCGGCGTATATTTCGGGCGGCAATATCCAGTGGTGATTGGTTGACCGACGCCGGCACTGCGCCGCTGCCAGGTTGCGTGTCGACGTAACAATCGAGCCATTGTGCGAAATACATGGCTGTTGGCCGCCATGCTATGCTGCGGGCCCCGATCGAACCAATCGAACCGCCCGATACAATGATGTTGCCACCTTGCCCGTTGACGCCGGCCGATGCCGCGCGCCTGCTGCGCCATGCCGCCGCCGCCGACCGCACCGGATTTTTACACCCTGTACAACAGGCGCTGATCCATCGGCGCGGCTGGCTGCGCATGCTCGCGCCGGTGGCTGCGGGCGGCATGGAATGGCCACTGCCGCGCGTGGTGCGGCTGGAGGAAGCAGTGGCCCGTGTCGATGGCAGCGCGGGCTGGGTGGTGACGCTGTGTGCCGGCGCCGGCTGGTTTGCCGGTTTCCTGCCGCCGCAGGTCGCCGCCGACGTGATGGCGACCCGCCGCGTGTGTCCGGCCGGCAGTGGTGCGCCGACCGGCTATGCCGACGTCGAGGGCGACGGCTACCGCCTGACGGGACGCTGGGATTACGCCAGCGGCGCGCCGATGGCCACCCACCTGACGCTCAACGCGGTGCTGCGCAGCGACGGTCAGCCGCTGCTCGATGCGCAGGGCGCGCCCCGTATCCGGGCTTTCCTGGTGCCGGTGCGTCACGCCACGATCGAGCCGACCTGGAATATGACGGGGCTGCGCGGTACGGCGTCGCACAGTTACCGGATCGACGGCCAGTGGGTGCCGGCTGCTTACAGCTTTGCGATCACCCCGGAGGCCGCCAGTGCACCGGGGCCGCTGTACCGCTTCCCGTTTTATTCGCTGGCATATGTGACGCTGGCGGCCAATGTGGCCGGCATGGCCGCGCATTTCATGGCGTTGGCCGCCGATTGCCTGGCACACCGGCGACAGCCCGGGAGCGCCACGCCGATGGCGCTGGCGCCGTCGGTGCAGCGCCATTCGGCCGCGCTGCACACGGCCTTCACAGCGGCGCGCACCGCGTATTATGGGGCGCTGGACGCTGCATGGGGCCGGGTCGAAGCGGGCGACGCACTCGACCAGGGCGTCATGGATGCGCTAAAAGACGTGTCACTGGCGCTGGTGCGGGTGGCGCGCGACGCCGTCGATGGACTGTATCCGTATTGCGGGCTGTACGCGGCGCGCGAGGACAGCGACATCAACCGGGTATGGCGCGATTTCCATACGGCGTCGCAGCATTCGCTGTTGCTGGCGCTCGATTGAACAACCGGGGCTGATCGATTCGT
>JAIENA010000106.1 GCA_019751755.1 Burkholderiaceae bacterium
CCAGGAACGATCACGGTTTCGAGCGAATGCGCCGCGCCGGAGGGCGAACGGCAGCAACGCGCGCCACGCCCCGAGGGCGAACAACAGCAGCGCGCTCCGCGCCCCGAGGGCGAACAACAGCAGCGCGCACCGCGCCCCGAGGGCGAACGGCAGCAACGCGCGCCGCGCCCCGAGGGTGAGCAACAGCAACGCGCGCCGCGTCCACAGGGTGAGCAACAGCAGCGCCCACCGCGCCCACAGGGGGAGCAACAGCTGCGCACACCGCGTCCCGAGGGCGAACAGCAGCAGCGCGCGCCACGCCCGGAAGGCGAGCCGCAGCGCCGTGGCGATGGTCAGGAACGCCGCCAGCGCCCGCCACGGGAAACGCCGGAGCAGGTCGCGGCCCGCGAGCAGGAGGCCGCGTTCCGCAATCCGATTCCGCCGATTACGTTCCCGGAAGACTTGCCGGTTTCCGGCCGTCGCCATGAAATCGCCGAAGCCCTGTTAAACAACCAGGTGGTCATCGTTTCCGGTGAAACCGGTTCCGGTAAAACCACGCAATTGCCGAAAATCTGCCTGGAACTGGGCCGTGGCCGCAAGGGCGTGATTGGCCATACGCAGCCGCGCCGGATCGCGGCGTCGTCGACCGCCAAGCGCATCGCGCAGGAACTGGGCACGCCGCTGGGCCAAACCGTCGGCTTCAAGGTGCGCTTTGCCGATACGCTGACCAAGGGCGCCGCCGTCAAACTGATGACGGACGGTATCTTGCTGGCGGAAACCCAGACCGATCCGCTGCTCAAAGCCTATGACACCATCATCATCGACGAGGCCCATGAACGCAGCCTGAATATTGATTTCCTGCTGGGCTACCTGAAGCAGTTGTTGCCGCGCCGGCCGGATTTGAAAATCATCATCACCTCCGCCACCATCGACGCCGACCGTTTCGCACGCCATTTCGGTTCGCCGGAAAAGCCGGCGCCGGTGATCGAGGTGTCGGGCCGCCTGTATGCGGTGGAAGTGCGCTACCGCCCGGTCGACCGCGACGTGGTGCCGATGACCCCGCAGCAAACCGATGCCCGTCCGCAAGCGCGCGCCGCCGCCGCGGAGCGTGACAAGCGCGACTTGATGGACGCGATTGTCGATGGCGTCGATGAAGTGTGCCGCCTGGGCCAGGGCGACGTGCTGGTGTTCCTGCCGGGCGAACGGGAAATCCGTGACGCGGCCGAAGCGCTGCGCAAGCACCATCCGCCGCATGTGGAAATCCTGCCGCTGTTTGCCCGCCTGTCGGTGGAGGAACAGGACCGCGTATTCCGCACCACCAATGCGCGCCGCATCGTGCTGGCCACCAACGTGGCGGAAACCTCGCTGACGGTGCCGGGCATCCGCTATGTGGTCGACACCGGTCTGGCGCGCGTAAAACGCTACAGCTACCGCAACAAGGTCGAGCAATTGCAGATCGAGCCGGTGGCGCAATCCGCGGCCAACCAGCGCGCCGGCCGTTGCGGCCGGGTCGCCGACGGTGTCTGTATCCGCCTGTACGACGAACAGGATTTCAATCAGCGTCCGAAATTCACGGACCCGGAAATTCTGCGCTCGTCGCTGGCCTCCGTCATCCTGCGCATGAAGACGCTGCACCTGGCGGACGTGGAAACCTTCCCGTTCATCGAGCCGCCGCTGGCGCGCGCGATTGCCGATGGCTACCAGCTGCTGCAGGAGCTGGGCGCGGTCGATGAATATAACCAGATCACGGCGCTGGGCCGCAAGCTGGCCAAGCTGCCGCTGGACCCGCGCGTCGGCCGCATGATCCTGGCCGGCCTCGATAACGCGTCGCTGACCGAAGTGCTGATCGTGGCCGCCGCGCTGTCGTCGCAAGACCCGCGCGACCGTCCGGTCGAACACCAGCAGGCCGCTGACGAGGCGCACAAGAAATTTGCCGATGAAAAGTCCGAATTCCTCAGCTATCTGAAAATGTGGAAGTGGTTCGAGAACGCCATCGAGCACAAGAAAACCAACCGCCAATTGCAAGACAATTGCCGCGCGAATTTCCTGTCGCAGCTGCGCCTGCGCGAATGGCGCGACGTGCATTCGCAATTGCTGACCATCGTCAAGGAGCAGGGCTGGCGCTTGAATGAAGCCCCGGCCACCTATGACAACCTGCACCTGGCCTTGCTGACCGGCTTGCTGGGCAACGTTGGCTTCAAGGGCGAGGATGAACCCGGCGCCGGTTTCCTCGGCGCGCGCGGCATCCGTTTCCACGTCTGGCCGGGGTCGCACCTGTCGAAAAAGCCCGGTAAATGGATCATGGCGGCCGAGCTGGTGGAAACCACCCGTTTATATGCGCGCTGCGTGGCCAAGATCGAGCCGGAATGGCTGGAAAAAGTCGGCGCCCACTTGCTGAAAAAATCCTGGGGCGAGCCGCGCTGGGAAAAACGCACGGCCCAGGTCACGGCGTCCGAGCGCGCCACCTTGTATGGGCTGGTGGTGTACAGCCAGCGCCGCATCAATTACGGCGCGCACAACCCGCAGGAAGCGCGTGAAATCTTTATCCGCGATGCGCTGGTGGGCGGCGACTTCGAGACCCGCGCGCCGTTCTTTGCGCACAACCACAAGCTGATCAAGGAAATTGAAAACCTGGAACATAAATCGCGCCGGCTCGATGTGCTGGTCGACGATGAATTGATCGCCGCGTTTTACGACAAGCTGATTCCGGCCGACGTGGTCAATGGCGCCGCGTTCGAGAAGTGGCACAAGGACGCCACGCGCGACAATCCGAAGCTGCTGTACCTGATCCGCGATGAATTGATGCGGCACGAGGCGGCTGGCGTGACCACCGATCTGTTCCCGAAAACCATGCTGGCGGCCGGCCTGGAAATGGCGCTGACGTACCATTTTGAGCCGGGCAGCCTGCGCGATGGTGTGACCCTGGCGGTGCCGCTGTATGCGCTGAACCAATTGTCGCGCGAGCGCTGCGAGTGGCTGGTGCCGGGCATGCTGAAGGAAAAAGTTCACCTGCTGCTGAAATCGCTGCCGCAAAAGCTGCGCCGCCATTGCGTGCCGCTGCCGGATTATGCGGCCAAGTTCTGCGAGCGGGTGCAGGCAGCCTATGCCTTTGGCAAGGGCGATTTGATTGACGCCATCATTGCCGATATCCGCCAGCAAATCACCATCACGCCGTTGACCTCCGACTTCAAGCCGGAGACCTTGCCGGCCCATCACTTTATGAATTTCAAGGTGATCGACGAGCACGGACGCCAGCTCGATATGGGACGCAATCTGGCGACCTTGCAGGCCGAATATGGCATGCAGGCGCGCCAGAGTTTTCAGAAGATGGCGGAAACGACCGCGCCGGCCGGTGTGCAGCCGAAGGCCGGCACGCCGGGTGGCACAGCGGCGAGTACGCTGGCCGCTGGCGTGGCCGGCAAGGCGCATGGCGGCATCCATGGCGGGGTGTCACCGACAAAAGGCGGCGCCGCGCCGGCGCCCGATGCGGCGCCATCGCAGCACACCAATATCACCAGTTGGACCTTCGGCGAATTGCCGGAACTGCTGGAAATCACGCAAGGCAAGCTGACCTTGATCGGCTTCCCGGCGCTGGTGGACAAAGGCACGCACTGCGACCTGGAGGTGTTCGATGATCCGTCGGTGGCCGAGCGCACCCACCGCATCGGCTTGCGCCGCCTGTTCGCGCTGCAGATGAAGGACCAGATCAAGTTCATTGAAAAGAGCATCCCGAATCTGCAGCAAATGGGCATGCAATTCATGGCGATGGGGACGCAGGAGGAATTGCGCGACCAGATCATCAACAAGGCGCTCGACATCGCCTGCCTGCAGGACCCGCTGCCGGCCGATGCCGCGTCGTTCACCAAGCGCAAGGATGAGGGAAAATCGCGCCTGGTGTTGTTGGTCAATGAAGTGGCGCGTCTGTTGTCGCAAGTGCTGACGGAATACCACGGCTTGCCGAAGCGCTTGCAAAACCTCAATGCGCAGGTGGCGTCCGACATGCAGCAGCAATTGCAGGGACTGGTGCACAAGCGCTTCCTGCTCGATACCGAGTACAGCCAGTTGGCGCACTTCCCGCGCTATATCAAGGCCATGAATGTGCGGCTGGAAAAGCTGCGCGGCGACCCGGCGCGCGATACCAAACTGATGGCCGAGTGGCAAGCCGCCGCCGCGCCGTACCAGCGGCTGATGCGCGACAAGTCGGCGGGCCGCAATACCGATCCGAAGCTGGTCGAGTTCCGCTGGATGCTCGAAGAGTTGCGGGTGTCGCTGTTTGCCCAGGAATTGAAGACGCCGATGCCGGTGTCCGCCAAGCGCCTGCAAAAGGTGTGGGAATCCATGCAGCGTTAAGGAGACGCAAGGGGGCCTAGACGCCGGGTGCGCGGCAGGGCAGCCGGGGCAGTCCCTGTGCCCGGCGCCCCGTCACTCCGCGCGTGGAACCTGGTTCACTCCTTGCCATCGCCACCCTGGCGGTTGCCGCGCGATGGCGGCGGCTCGCCGCTGGGCGTAGCGAGCGTGCCGAGGGGGCCGCGCGAACTGAGCGAACTGAGCGTATACGGGTCGTCTTCGCCGCTGGCGCCGGAGCGGTTGCCCTGCTGGATCAACGGCTGCTCCTGGCGGCTGCTCTGGCGCGACTGGTGCGCATCGAGGCGTGGGCAGTCTTGCGTGTCCTTGTTCTGGTTGCGGTGCTTCTTGCGGGTCTTTAAGCTCATGCGTGCTCTCCTGTGAGGTGTGCCAGCGTACAGAGCGCAGTGGTGGTTGCCGTTATATTGCACTGCAATACCAGACCGTTGGAGACCCCATGGCCAAGCTCGCCCCCGGTATACGCTTGCTGCGTAGCCTGAACCGTGCCGCGAAAACGCAGCAGAAAATGGTGTCCAGGCTGCTGGCTGTCTCGACGCCGACCGCGTCAAAATCGAAGCCACAGCCTAAACCCAAACGCCCGGTGGCGGCGCTCCGTAGCCCCGCGGCATTGACATTGCGCCAGCATGAACGCAAGGATGCGCCGCGTGCGCCCGGCAAGTGGCTGGCGGCGCAGATGGCGCTGCCGCAGTTGCCGGGCCAGACGCCGGGACGGCGGCTGGCGTACTGGCTGTATCTGCCGGATCGGCCCGCGCCTGCCAAGGGCTGGCCGCTGATTGTCATGTTGCATGGCTGTCACCAGAGCGCCACCGAGTTCGCACAGGGCACGCGCATGAACCTGGTGGCGGAACATAAGGGATACGCGGTGCTGTACCCACAGCAACTGGTCAGCGCGCAGACCCAGCGCTGCTGGCGCTGGTATGACCAGGGCACGCAGCGGGGCGGTGGCGACACCGCGCTGCTGGCCGCGCTGGTGGCGACAGTGGCGGCGCAGTATGGCGTCGACCTGCGCCGCATTTATGCGTGCGGTTTGTCGGCCGGGGCCGGCATGGCGGCAGTGCTGGCGCTGAACCATCCGGAATTGATCGCGGCGGTGGGGCTGCATTCCGGCCCCGTGTTTGGCGCCGGCCATACGCCGGCCGGGGCGTTGCAGGTGATGCGGCACGGCGCGCTGGCGCATGCCGATGCGATCCACGGCGTGCTGCGCGGCCGCACCGACTTTCCCGCCATGCCGGCATTGTTAATCCAGGGCGAAGCAGACCATGTGGTGCGTCCTGTCAACCAGCAACAGTTGACGCGGCAGTGGCTGTTGCTGAACGGCTTGCCGCTGTCGGCCCGCGCCGTGGTCAGCGGCAAGGCGGCCACCCGCAACGGCAGCCGCCATGCGCATACGGTGCGCGACTATGCGGCGGGCCGCAAGGTGCTGCTGCGCGTGGCCAGCATTGCGGGCCTGGGCCATGCGTGGAGCGGCGGCGATCCGGAGGTGCCGTTCCATGCGGCGCCGGGACCCGATGCGAGCCGCATGATGGCGGCGTTTTTCGCGCTGCACCGGCGCGGCTGAGGCGGTGCTGTTAAGGCGGCGCCAGTGCTTACAGCAGGAACATGCCGATCGCCACCGCCGTCGGCGCCAGCGCCCCCAGCAGCAGCCCCATGGCGCCGATCGAACCATCGCGGAAGCCCGCCTTCAGCAGCGCGGCCCCGGCCGGATTGGGCGCGTTGGCGATCACGGTCAGGCCGCCGCCGGCCACGGCGCCCGCCACCAGCATGTATTGTGCTTGCGGCGTGATGCCTTCGACCAGCGAACCGAGATAGGTCAGCGCCGCATTGTCGGTCAGCGCGGTCAGCGCCACGGCGCCAAAGAACAGCGCCAGCGGTTCGAGTTTGGTGATGATCGGCTGCAGCCACCATTGCTGCATGCCGCCCAGGACCACCAAACCGGCCAGGAAAAAGCCGACCAGCAAGCCTTCCTTGAGGATCAGCGGCTGCTGGTGGCGCTGGTAGGCGTGGGCGAAGCCGAGGAACAGCAGGAAGATGCCGAGAAATAGCACTGGATGGTGCGCCAGCAGCACCACCAGCGCCAAGACGCCCAGGTGCACCAGCGTGACCGGCAGCGGCACCGGGGCCGCCGTCGCTGTCGTGCCGGCCTGCGGCTGCAGATGGCGCCGCAGCAGGAACGTGATGGCGCTCGCGTTGACCACGGTCGCGATGGCGGCCTTCCAGCCGAACTGCGAGGCCATGAACGCGCTGTCCCAATCCCAGGTGGCGGCCACCATCAGCACCGGCGGCGCGGCATAGGCGGTCAGGGTGCCGCCGATCGACACATTCACGAACAGCACGCCCAGCGCCGCGTATTTCAGCCACTCGGGTATGCCGTCGCGGAACACCAGCGGCGCCAGCGTCAGCGCCGCCAGCGTCATGGCGGCCGGTTCCGTTACCAGCGACCCGGCCAGCGGCACCACGGCCATGCCGAGCCACACCAGCGCCAGTTCAGCGCGCACCGGCGCCAACCGCGCCAGCATTTGCAGCAGCCGCTGGACGCATTCGAGCACGGGGCGCGACGCCGCCACCACCATGACGACAAACACGAACAGCGGTTCCGTGTACTGGCGCGATTCCGCATAGGCGATGGCATTTTGCGGTCCGGCCATCAGGGCGATGGCGATCAGCAGGATCGCGGCCCAGAAACCGAACACGACTTCCACCTCACCGAGCAAGTGGAATAGTCCCGCGTGGCGCGGATGGCGCTGGGCCAGCAGCTCGAACGATTTGGCGGCGAAGGTATGGATCAGCGCGAGCGCGAATAGGATGGCGCCGGTCAATTGGAGAGTAGTCATTTGTTTATCTTACATCAAGCAGGAACCTGTACCGCTTGCCAAAACCCCTTTTTCAAAGTACTGTATGCATATACAGTGTGCGCCGGGAGACCGGCAGAAGTTAAGGAGTGAAAGTCTCCACGATGAAAGATTTAGCGAATCACATTG
>JAIENA010000142.1 GCA_019751755.1 Burkholderiaceae bacterium
AATTCAGCTGTTCCGGCCGTAATCCTGCAGCAGGTCCAGCACCAGTTGCCGCAGCCAGCGGCCGCCGTGGTCATTATCAAAATCTTCGTGCCAGTGCAAGGTGACCGCCACCGCCGGCAACGCGACCGGCAAGTCGAATTGCTGAAATGGTCCACCGGCGCTGAACAGGCGCGCCACCCGCAGCGGCACGATGGCCGCCAGGTCCGATTGCGCCAGGATCATCGGCAACAGCGAAAAATGCCGGATTTCCAGCCCGATGCGGCGTACCAGCCCCCGCTCTTTCAGCGCCTGCGCCACCGCGCTATGGCCACCTTCACGCTGGCGCACATGCACATGCGACAGCGCGAGAAATTCTTCGGACGTCAGCGCCTTGCGGCGCGGCAGGCCGGCGCGCTTGCGCGTCAGACAGCAATACGATTCCGAGAATAGCAGCGCATGGCGCGTGCTGTCCTTCAGCAGCGGCAGATTGCCGATCGCAAAATCGAGCTTCCCGGTGCGCAGCGCATCGGCGATGTCCTCCTGCGGTGTCGGCTCGACCTGTAACTGCACATGCGGCGCCCGTTCGCGCAGGCGGTCGCAGATCGGCGGCAGGAACACCATTTCCGCCACATCGGTCATCGACACGCGGAACACCCGCGTGCTTGCCGCCGGATCAAAGCCGGCCGCATAGCGCAGCGCATCCTGCACCGCCATCAGTGCCCGCGCGATCGGCTTGGCCAGTTCACCGGCCACCGGCGTGGGCTGCATGCCGTCGCGCGTGCGGATAAACAGGGGATCGCCAAACAGCTGACGCAAGCGGTTCAGCGCCGCGCTGACCGCCGGCTGCGTCAAATGCAGGCGCTGGCCGGCCAGCGTCAGGCTGCGCTCATCGAGCACCGCCTGGAACACCCGCAGCAAGTTCAAATCCATATTGTTAAAGGTCGTCATCCGGCCACCATCGCACTCACCATCGCACCCACCATCGCACCCACCCCACCAAAATCAATTCAATTTATTTTGATCATATATTACATCAATTTGATGTATTAACACCCCACTCCTAGAATGGCCACACGATCCACCCCGCGATTCAAGGAAGCCGATGAAACCCACCCTGCAATCCCTGGCCGCACGCCTGCAACGGCTGGAAGCCGAACACGCGGTGCGCGCCACGCTGACGCGCTACATGGCGTTGTGCGACGTGCCGTGCCACCCGGATTACCAGCACGGCGCGCAGTCCGGCATCGCCGATCTGTTCACCCCGGATGCGATCTGGGAAGGCGTCGGCCGCCGCGCGGCGGACACCTTCGGGCGCCACCACGGCGCGGCCGCGATTGCCACCTTCGTGCAAAGCTACCTGGCGCCATCGCCGCATTTCAGCCGCAACCTGCACTTCCTGGCCTCCGAACACATCGCTGTCGCCATGGATGGCCAGTCGGCACGCGGCCAGTGGCTGATGCTGCAATTGTCCAGCTATGGGGCCGGCGGCGCGCAGGCGATTTCAGCGCGGCTCGCGATCGACTTCGTGCCCGGGCCGGACGGCCACTGGCGCATGGCGCACTTCCGCACCGAGCGCCTCGAATGCGCCCCATGGCATGGCGGCGAGCAACTGGAGCAGGCGGCATGAATACCTATATTGCGCGCTTTCACCTGGGTGGCGACGGCCCGACGGTTGCCATCAAGGACAGCATCGACATCGCCGGCATGCCGACCCGCGCCGGCAGCGCCGCGCTGGAAGGCATGCTGCCCGCCAGCCGCCATGCCCACGTGGTGCAAGCACTGCTCGATGCCGGCTGGCACATCAATGGCAAAGCCAACATGCATGAACTGGCCTACGGCATGACCGGCGTGAACGCCCATACCGGCACCCCGCGCAACCCACAAGACCCGCACTTGATACCAGGCGGCTCGTCCAGCGGTTCCGCCGCCGCCGTCGGCCATGGCGACGCCGACGCGGCGCTCGGCTCCGACACCGGCGGATCGATCCGCGTGCCGGCCGCGTGCTGCGGCGTGATCGGCCTGAAACCGACCTTTGGCCGCGTCAGCCGCCAGGGCGCCTGGCCACGCCAGAGCAGCCTCGATTGCGTCGGCCCGCTGGCGCGCGAGATGACGCTGTTGGCCCGGATGATGGCGGCCATCGCGCCCGGTTTTGACCTGGCGCGGGCCGCCACCCCGCAACGCCACGCCACCGTCGCGCTGGTGCGGATCGGCGACGCCGCCGATACCATGCCAATCGACCCGGCCATCGAAACGGCCATCGGCGCCGCCGTGCGCGCCGCCGGCTGGCAAGCCCGCAGCGTCACGCTCGATGGCATGGCTGCGGCCTTTGGCGCCGCCCTGGACGTCATCAACCACGAAACCTGGCAAGCCTTTGGCCACCTGACGGAACACGGCGCACTGGGCGGCGACGTCGAGCAGCGGCTACGCGCGGCACAAGCAACCAGCGCAGCGCAGTTGCACCAGGCGGAACAAGTCCGCGCCGCGTTCAGCATCGCCGTCGACCGCGCGCTGGAACAGGCCGACGCACTGGTGCTGCCGACCTTGCCCACCTTGCCGCCGACGCTCGACGCGGTGCGCGCCGGCGCGTCCGTCATCGCGCTCAGTACCCTGGTGCGCCCATTTAACCTCAGCGGCCATCCCGCGCTGAGTTTCCCGGTGGCCGTCTGCGGCAGCGCCGTCAAGGCCGGCCTGCAACTGGTCGGCCGCAAAGGTGACGACGAACGCCTGTGCGCGCTCGCGCTGCACCTGCAACAGGCGCTGCGCGAAACCGCACCAGCGCCGGCAGCATAACCATCCACTGTCCCCATCTTCATCCCCACAGGAGCCCCCATGAACGCCCCCTTACGTTTCCATCCCCGCCCGCTGCACACGCCGGACGCCGCTTACGCCGATCTGGTGCAGGACGCCGTGGTCGATCCATCGCTGTACACCGATCCGCAGATCTTTGAGGCGGAGATGGACAAGATTTTTTACCAGACCTGGGTCTGGGTCGCGCACACCAGCGAACTGCCGAAAGCGGGCGACTTCCGCGCCACCCATGTCGGCCGCAATCCCGTCATCGTGGTACGCGACCGCCAGGACAAGATCCACGTGCTGGAAAACCGCTGCCGCCATCGCGGCGCCACCGTGTGCGAAAAGACCAAGGGCAACACCACCGGCTTCACCTGCCCCTATCACAGCTGGTCGTACGGCCTCGATGGCAAGCTGCGCGGCCTGCCGTATGCGGATGGCTATGAAGACGTGGTGGAAAAAGCCGACCTGCCGCTCAAGCCGCTGCGCGTGGGAATCTACAACGGCATGATTTTCGCCAGCTACAACGACGCCATCGAACCGCTGGAAGACTTCCTCGGCAACGCGCGCCACTGGATCGACCTGTTCATGAAACAGGGCGCCGGCTACCCGGTCAAGACCCAGGGTGAACACAAGTTCAGCTTCCGTGGCAACTGGAAGATTCAACTCGAAAACACCACCGACGGCTACCACTTCCCGGTGGTGCACAAGACCTTCCTGCAATCGGTGGATGAGGAAACCTCGGAAATGCTGTCCTTTATGACCGACGAGCAATCGATCACCCGCTCGCTGGGCAATGGCCACAGCGTAATGGTGATGGTGCCGGAACACGTCGATCTCGATGTCGACGATGGCAGCGAAGCCTTGCAGGAACGTTTCAGCCATGTGACCGACGCGCTGTTGAAGGATTATCCGCCGGAACAGGTGCGCCGCATCGTGCGCTCGCTGCACGGCGCCGGCTTCAACCTGAACCTGTTCCCGAACGTCGCAATGTCGATGTCGTTCTTCCGCGTGCTGCGGCCGGTGTCGGTGGATGAAACCGAAATCCGCCACATCGCGCTGGGCATGGACGGCGGCCCCGAGATCGCCAACCGCGAGCGCATGCGCATCCACGAACACTTCCAGGGCCCGTTCGGGTTTGGCAGCCCGGATGACGCGGAAGCGTGGGAGCGGGTGCAAGCGGGTGCGCGCGCCGGCCGCGACGTGCCGATCCTGGTCAACCGTGGCCTGAACCGCGAATGGACCGACAGCAATGGCGACAAGGTGTCGCATTCGACCGATGAAACCGGCATGCGCGAAGCGTATGCGATGTGGAAAAAAATGATGGGCGCTTGAGGATCAACACGATGAATACCATGAACACCAGCTTTGCCCCTGACCTGAACAGCGCACTGGGCCGCGCCATCACCTTCATCTGGCATGAAGCCGACCTGCTGGACCGCAAGGATTACGCGGCCTGGGGTGCCTTGTGGAGCGCCGACGGCCATTATGTGATCCCGATCGACCCGGACAGCACCGACTATGCCGCCCAGTTGAACTACGCCTACGACGACGCGCGCATGCGCCAGTTGCGCATCGAGCGCTTCCAGTCCGGCTATTCCATGTCCACCGCCGATGCCGCGCGCACCGTGCGCACGGTGTCGCGCTTCACGCTGGCGGGGACCGACGGCGACGTGCTCGAAGTGCGTTCGGCGCAATTGCTGGCGGCCTATAAACGCGGCGCGCTGAGCCAGTTCGCGGCGGAACTGAGCCACCGCATTCGCCTGTTGCCGGACGGCGGCGCAGTGCTGGAACAGAAAGTCGTCCGCCTGATCAATTCGCACGACGCGCTGAACGCGCTCGGCTTCCTGCTCTGAACACCGCCATGAACCTCACCGTAGCCAACATCCGCGACGAAGCCGACGGCATCCGCTCATTCCGACTGGTCGACCCGGACGGCGCGGCGCTGCCGCCATACGAACCCGGCGCGCATATCGACGTCACGGCGCCGGGCGGCGTGACGCGCCAGTATTCGCTGTGCGGCAGCCCGGACGACGACAGCGCCTACCTGATCGCCGTCAAGCGTGAACCGGCCTCGCGCGGCGGCTCCGCATCGCTGCACGCCGATGTCAGCGAAGGTGATCAACTGGCCGTCGGCGCACCGCGCAACCTGTTCGCACTGGACCCGGCGGCGCCGGAACACTTGCTGTTCGGCGCCGGCATCGGCATCACACCGCTGCTCAGCATGGCCTACCGGTTGCAGCGCAGCGGCAGCCGCTACACGCTGCATTATTTCGCCCGCAGCCCGGACACGGCGGCGTTTGCCGACTTGCTGGCGTCGGACCGCTTTGCCGGCAACGTGCGCTTCCACTATGGCGTGGCGCCCGATGCGCTGGACCGCGCACTGCGCGCCTGCCTGGCGCAAGCGGCGTGCGGCGGTGCCGCCCACGTCTACACCTGCGGACCGGCGCCGTTCATGCAACGGGTGCTCGCCGCCGCGGCGGAAGGCCGAGCCGACGACGCGATACACCTGGAGCACTTCGCCGCCGAACCCGTGGCGGCGCCCGCTGGCGGCGACCAGTCCTTCGACGTGGTGCTGGCGCAATCGGGCCGGGTGTTGTCGGTGCCGGCCGGGATGGCGATGGTCGATGTGCTGGCGCAGGCTGGCATCGTGATCGACACCTCCTGCCGCGAAGGGATCTGCGGCACCTGTGTGGTGCCGGTGCTGGAAGGCGAACCCGACCATCGCGACCACTGCCTGTCGCGGAAGGAAAAAGCCGCCAATGACCAGGTCTGCGCCTGCGTCTCACGCAGCCGCTCGGCGCGCCTGGTGCTGGACCTGTAAAGCTGCAATACAACAAACACAACCAATACAACAACCAGGAGACAAGATGAAACAACACACCATGACCGCTGCCGTGCTGGCCCTGCTGGCCAGCCACGGCGGCATCGCCAGCGCCCAAAGCCAGGTCGGCATCTTCGGCATGATCGACCAGTACGTCGAATGGGGCGACAACGGCAAGCGTCGCATCCAGCGCCTGCAAAGCGGCGGCCTGCTCGGCTCCCGCCTGGGATTTCGTGGCAGCGAAGACCTGGGCGGCGGCACCAAGGCGGTGTTTATGCTGGAATCGGGCATCAACGCCGATGACGGCTCGCTGGGACAGGGCGGCCTGCTGTTTGGCCGCCAGGCTTTTGTCGGCCTGACCGGCGCCTACGGTGCGCTGACGGTCGGTCGCCAATACTCCCCGACCTTCCTGGCGCTGGCCAGCTATGGCCTGGGCGGTGGCATGGGATGGGGTAACGCCTCGGTCAACTTCGCCGAACTGGGCGTGCTGCGCGTCAACAACAGCATGGTGTATGTGGCGCCGGTGTTCAACGGCGTCACGGCCAAGCTGTTCCACGCGCTCGGCGAAAGCGCCACCCCGGGCCAGCAGCGCGTGGGCAACCAGTCCGGCGGCGCGCTGCAATACGATCGTGGTGCGCTGTCGGCCAACCTGACCCGCATCAGCCGCAAGCAAAGCCCCGGCAACAGCGAGCACTGGCTGACGGCGGGCCTGTCCTACGATTTCGGTGTCATCAAAACCGGCTTGGTGGCGCAGCGGCGCGATGACGACGCGGGGCTGAACCGCGTCACGTTTTATGAATTAAGCGCCACCATGCCACTGGGTGGCGGCGCCCTGCTGCTCGATGCCGGCCGGCGCCGCAACCACCTGGCGCCGCACGCCGACAGCCGCCAGTTCGGGCTGCGCTACGATTACTTCCTGTCGAAACGCAGCACGCTGTATGGGGGCGTGGTGAAAGTCAGCAATGAGGCCGGCGCCAATGTCACCATCGGCGGTTCGTCCAGCGCCGGCATGGCGGTGGCCCCCGGCGACGACCCGCGCGCGGTGGCGCTCGGCGTGCGCCACGTGTTTTAAGTTCCCTCGCGGGTGCTTGCCGCAAGTGGCGCGATTGGTGTCAAAATACAGGACAGCACAACACGGTTTGCCATGACAACAATGACTACTCCCGCCACGCCCGCCACGCCGGTGGTTTATATCCTGGACGATGACGAGGGTGCGCGCACCTCGCTGGCCTGGCTGCTCAATTCCGTCCATATTCACACCGAATGTTTTGCCAGCGCCAAGGCCTTCCTGGACGGATACGATCCCTGCGTCGCCAGTTGCCTGGTGCTCGATGTGCGGATGCCGGAAGTCTCCGGCTTCCAGCTGCAGGAACGCCTCAATCACCTCGGCAGCGAATTGCCGATCATCTTCGTGTCGGGCCACGGCGACATACCGATGTCGGTCAAGGCGCTGCAAAACGGCGCGGTCGACTTCTTTGAAAAGCCCTACCACGCACAACACATCCTGGACCGCATCCAGGCCACGCTGAAGGCGGAAGCAAGCCGGCAGCCGGAGCGGGTGCGGCGCAGGCAATTGCGGGAAAAAATGAAGGCGCTGAGCCCACGCGAACGGGAAGTGCTGGAACAGATGCTGCTCGGCATGCCCAGCAAATTGATCGCGCGGGCCTTGAACATCAGCGTCAAGACGGTGGATGTGCACCGCGCCAGCATCAAGGACAAACTCGCTTGTCCCAGCACGGCGGGCGTGGTGCGGGAAGTGTTGCTGGCGTTCGGCGCCGATTTCCTGCAACCGGGC
>JAIENA010000157.1 GCA_019751755.1 Burkholderiaceae bacterium
GATTGTCGTAGGTGAACCGAATGCATCATTGCACGCCTGGCCCCAACGGGAAAACGCACGAATGCACGCCTGACCCCACTGGGGAAGTAAAAAGCCCCGCGCACCTTGCGGTGCGCGGGGCTTGGCTTGCCGCGGCCGATGACGGCCGCCGCGGTTGATTACAACACCTCGGAAGCGTGATCCGCCAGGCGCGAGCGTTCACCGCGTGCCAGCGTCACGTGGCCGCTGTGGGCCCAGCCTTTGAAGCGGTCCACCACATACGTCAGGCCGGACGAGCCTTCGGTCAGGTATGGCGTGTCGATCTGGGCAATGTTACCCAGGCACAGGATCTTGGTGCCTGGACCGGCGCGCGTCACCAGGGTCTTCATCTGCTTCGGCGTCAGGTTTTGCGCCTCGTCGATGATGAGGAACTTGTTGACGAAGGTGCGGCCGCGCATGAAGTTCAGCGACTTGATCTTGATGCGTGAGCGGATCAGGTCTTGCGTTGCCGCGCGGCCCCATTCGCCGCCTTCGCCGTCGGACTTGTTCAGCACTTCCAGGTTGTCGTCGAATGCGCCCATCCACGGCGACATTTTTTCTTCTTCCGTACCCGGCAGGAAGCCGATGTCCTCGCCCACCGGGACCGTGACCCGGGTCACGATGATCTCGTTATACAGCTTGGTTTCCAGTACCTGCGCCAGGCCGGCCGCCAGTGCCAGCAAGGTCTTGCCGGTACCCGCCTGGCCCAGCAGCGTGACGAAGTCGCACTCCGGGTTCATCAGCAGGTTCAGCGCGAAGTTCTGTTCGCGGTTGCGCGCCGTGACGCCCCACACATTGTTCTTGTTGTGCGAGTAGTCGCGCAGGGTTTGCAGCACGGCGGTCTTGCCGTTGATCTGCTTCACCTGGCCATAGAACGACGCTTCGCCATTGTTCGGCTCCAGGAACACGAACTGGTTGACCATCAGCGAGGCAATGAAGGGACCGGTGACGCGGTAGAACGTCGCGCTCTGGCCGTGCTTGTTCTCCTGCCAGGACTCCATGTCCTTGCCATGCTTGTCCCAGAAGTCGTTCGGCAATTGCACGATGCCGGAATACAGCAAGTCCGTATCTTCCAGCACGTGGTCATTGAAGTAATCTTCCGCCGGCAGCGCCAGCGCGCGCGCCTTGATGCGCATGTTGATGTCTTTCGACACCAGCACCACGGCGCGGCCCGGTTGATCCGCTTCCAGCGAACGCACCACGGCCAGGATCTGGTTGTCGGCTTTGCCTTGCGGCAGGCCTTCCGGCAAGTCCGCGATGTGCAGCTTGGTCTGGAAGTACAGGCGGCCCTTGGCATCCTTGTTACCCAGTTTGGACAGCGCGATACCCGCTTCGATGGCGTCGTCGTCGGTGTCCGCCATCAGCGCATCGAGTGTACGCGAGACCTGGCGGGCGTTGCGGGCCACCTCGGACATGCCCTTCTTGTGGTTGTCCAATTCCTCCAATGTCATCATCGGCAGGTAGACATCGTGTTCCTCGAAACGGAACAGCGACGACGGGTCGTGCATCAGCACATTGGTGTCGAGCACGAACAGCTTGGTCAGGCCGGCCTGGTCCGCATGGCGGCTGGACGACGACTTGACACTCACCTCATGTTCCTTGTGCTTGACCGGGTGCGGCCCGTCGACCGCCACCGGCGGCGTTTTGCCGCGCGGCGACTTGGCCTTGGTTTTCGGCGTCGGCGAAATTTCCTCGGTCAGCGGCACGTGAACATGGACTTCTTCCGCCTTGGCCGGGGTGGCGACTTTGGCGGCGGCTTTGCGCGCCGGCTTGGCTGCTGGCGCGACGGCCGGGGCGGCAGCCACAACGGCTGCGGCCGGTACAACCGGTACAACCGGTGCGACAGGTGCAACGGGAACGGCTTTCACGGCTTTTGCTGCGGGCACCGCCTTCACGGATGCTTTCTTGGGCGCCGCTGGCGCCTCTTCTTCGACGGGCAAAGGCACGGGGCGGGCACCGCTGGCCTTCGGGTAATCTTTTGCGAGCAGCAGGGTGGCTGGCTTGCTTGGCATTTTTGGCAGTGGCATCAGTATCTCGATCTAAAAAAAGCTTGATGGGTCCGCCCATTGGACACGCCGCGCAAGTAGCGGCGCATGGGGTGGATGCTGACGGAAAGGTAAAACGAGACTGCCGCGGGCGAGGAACGCCCGGATTGGGTACCGGGGGGTGGCATACGCCACCGGGTACAGTGGGTGGGTGAACGAGTTTGACTCAAAATACGTTAGTTTTTGACGAATTCCAAAACTTCCTCCACGTGAGTTGCAACCTTCACGCCTCTCCATTCTTTCACCAATCGGCCTTGAGCGTCAACGATAAACGTGCTGCGCTCAACGCCCCTGACAGTCTTACCGTACATTTGCTTCATCTTCATGACATTGAAGAGCGAGCAGACGGTTTCATCGGGGTCGGAAATCAATTCAAACGGCAGTCCCAGTTTCGCCTTGAAGTTTTCGTGCGAGCGCAGCGAGTCGCGGCTGATGCCGTAGATCTCGACGCCGGCAGCCTGGAACTGGTGGTACGCATCGCGGAACGCCATGTTTTCAGTGGTGCAGCCCGGGGTATTGTCCTTGGGGTAAAAGAACAGCACCGTGCGCGAGGCCGGGCGGCCCAGCAGCTGGAACGTCTGGCCGCTGGTCATTGCGGCGGAAAAATCGGCGAGGGGTGCAACAGTTGGGCTGTCAGCCACGGAGTTTCTCCTGGAACGGATGGCGCTGTTTTCGGTGCTGGCAGCGTACCCAGCATTAGAAATGTGGGGGCGGGTTGATATATTTCAACACCGCAATGTTGTTACTTCTTCTCGATGATCAGCGCCAGCGTCACCTTGCGGCCTTCACCCATCAAAATATTGTAGGTGCGGCAGGCGGCGTTGGTGTCCATGCATTCCACGCCGATGTGCTTGCTAATCAGGGGATGGGTCAGGCGCGGGTGCACGAAGCGCTGGCGTTCGCCGGTGCCAAGGATTACCACGTCGGGCTGGTCGGCTGCCAGCAATTCAAAATGCTCGATGGTCAGCGCGTCAAATGACGTCACCGGCCAGGCGCGCGGCGCGATTTCCGGCAGCATGTACAGGCTGTCGCTGAACGGCTGGGCATTGATTTCAACCCCGCCAGGGAAGTAGCCGGTCACGGTCTGGTATTGCTGTGTGGTACTGGGATGGAGCTTCATAGCGTGTATCTGAGCGTAAAGTAGCGTAATTTGGCATAAAGGGACGCGATTTCTATTGGTATTGTAACGTTTTCACGCGATCCAGGGTCCCCGGCAGTTGCTTTAATGGGGCGCTTTCGGCAGAATGGGTCTTTTTACAATGCACCATTGAAGTGACATTGACGCGCACGGAAAGAGCAAGGAAGTGAATTTTATCGGTCAAACGACCGAATTTTCTAGCGCGGGATGCACCAAAAGCCACCAAGAAAGTTAGGATCAGATTTTGCGACCGGTTCAAAAATCGAACAAGCTGGCGGAAGTTTGCTATGAAATCCGCGGTCCCGTGCCTGAAAAAGCGCGCCAGATGGAAGAAGAGGGCCACAAGATCACGAAGCTCAATATCGGCAATCTGGCCGTATTCGGTTTCGACCCACCGGACGAAATCGTCCACGACATGATGGTCAACCTGCACAATGCGGCCGGTTACACCGATTCCAAAGGCATGTTCGCGCCGCGCAAGGCCGTCATGCACTACACCCAGGGTAAGAAAATCGCCGGCGTCGCGATTGACGACATTTACCTGGGCAATGGCGCATCCGAACTGATCGTGATGTCGATGAATGCGCTGCTCAACACCGGCGACGAAGTGCTGGTGCCGGCGCCGGATTACCCGCTGTGGACGGCGGCGGTCAGCCTGTCCGGCGGGACCCCGGTGCACTATGTCTGCGACGAACAGCAGGACTGGTTCCCGGACATCGAAGACATGCGCCGGAAGATCACGCCGAACACCAAGGCGATCGTGGTGATCAACCCGAACAATCCGACCGGGGCGCTGTATCCGGATGCGATCTTGCTGCAGATTATCGAACTGGCGCGCCAGCACCAATTGATCATCTATGCCGATGAAATCTACGACAAGGTGCTGTATGACGGCAATGAACACACGTCGATCGCCTCGCTGGCGGACGACGTCCTGTTCGTGACGTTCAACGGCCTGTCGAAAAACTACCGTTCGTGCGGCTACCGTGCCGGCTGGATGGTGGTGTCGGGCGAAAAACGCCATGCCAAGGACTACATCGAAGGCCTGAACATGCTCGCTTCGATGCGTCTGTGCGCCAATGCGCCGGGCCAGTTTGCCATCCAGACTGCGCTCGGAGGCTACCAGTCCATACAGGACCTGGTGGGGCCGGGCGGGCGCCTGTTGAAGCAACGCGATCTGGCTTACCAGCTGCTGACCGAAATCCCGGGCGTCACCTGTGTCAAGCCGAAAGCCGCGCTGTACATGTTCCCGCGTCTTGATCCGAAGATCTATCCGATCGCGGATGACCAGCAGTTCGCGTACGACCTGCTGGCAGAAACCAAAGTACTTATCGTCCAGGGCACCGGATTCAACTGGATTGCGCCCGACCACTTCCGCGTCGTATTCTTGCCGAATACCGATGACATGACGGATGCGTTCGGACGTATCGCGCGCTTCATGGAAGGCTATCGCAAGCGCCACGGCAGCCCAATCTGATCACAACCAGAAAATCACCATTATGAAACCCATCAAAGTAGGCTTGTTAGGCATCGGCACCGTAGGCGCCGGCACGTTCAACGTATTGGCACGCAACCAGGAAGAGATTACCCGCCGCGCAGGCCGTGGTATTGAAATTGTTGCCGTTGCCGACCTGAACACTGCACGTGCCATCGAGCTGACCGGCGGCAAATGCAAAGTCGTGGCCGACGCGCGTGACATCGTCAACGATCCGGACATCGATATCGTCATCGAGCTGATCGGCGGCTATGGCATCGCGCGCGAACTCGTGCTGCAAGCGATCGCCAATGGCAAGCATGTGGTGACCGCCAACAAGGCACTGCTGGCCACGCACGGCAACGAAATCTTCGCCGCGGCCCAGGCCAAAGGCGTGATGGTGGCGTTCGAGGCCGCCGTGGCCGGCGGCATCCCGATCATCAAGTCGCTGCGCGAAGGCCTGACCGCCAACCGTATCCAGTGGCTGGCCGGCATCATCAACGGCACCACCAACTTCATCCTGTCCGAAATGCGCGACAAGGGCCTCGATTTCGACACCGTGCTGAAGGAAGCCCAGCGCCTCGGCTATGCCGAAGCCGACCCGACCTTCGACATCGAAGGCGTCGACGCCGCCCACAAAGCGACCATCATGTCTGCGATTGCCTTCGGCATTCCGGTGCAGTTTGACAAGGCCCACGTGGAAGGTATCACCAAGCTGCAAGCGGTCGATATTCAATACGCCGAGCAACTGGGCTACCGCATCAAGCTGCTGGGCATCGCCAAGCGCGCCGTGGTGAACGGCACCGAAGGCATCGAACTGCGCGTGCACCCGACGCTGATCCCGGCCAAGCGCCTGATCGCCAACGTCGAAGGCGCGATGAACGCCGTGCTGGTGCAGGGCGACGCCGTTGGCGCCACCCTGTACTACGGCAAGGGCGCCGGCGCCGAGCCAACCGCGTCGGCCGTGATTGCCGACTTGGTCGATATCACCCGCCTGGCCACGGCCGATCCGGAACACCGCGTGCCGCACCTGGCGTTCCAGCCGAACGCGCTGACCGACATTCAAATCCTGCCAATGTCGGAAATCACCACCAGCTATTACCTGCGCCTGAACGTGGTGGACCAGCCTGGCGTGCTGGCCGACCTGACCCGCATCCTGGCCGACGCGACGATTTCGATTGACGCCATGATGCAGAAAGAACCGGCCGATAACGAGACCCGCACCGACATCGTGATCCTGACGCATCAGACCCAGGAAAAGAACGTGGTGGCGGCGATTGCCAAGATGGAAGCGTTGTCCACCGTGCTGGGCGCAGTCACCAAGATCCGTCTGGAAAACCTGAGCTGACCGGCACCGGGTTCACGCGAAAGGCGGCGCCATGTGCGCCGCTTTTTTTTATGCCGCCAGCAGCGTGTCGATGAACGTTTCCTCGATCAAACGCACGGCGCTGGCCACGCCATTTTCCTGCGCCATGGTGCGTCCCAGCGCCTGCGCCCGCTGCGCCATCGATGGCGTGTCCAACACTTGCGTAATGCGCGCCGCCAGGCGCTTGGCCGTCACGTTGCGCAGGTGCAGCGGCTTGCCGGCGCAGCCCAGGCGCTGCAACTCCCGGCCCCAGTGTTCCTGTTCACTGATGTGCGCAATGACCACCGACGGCATGCCCGCCAGTGTCACCGATTGCGTGGTGCCCGCGCCGCCATGGTGGACCACGGCGCGGCAGCGGGGGAACACCGCATGGTGCGGGGCGGCGCCGATATACAGGATCTCGTGGTCCGAGCTGAAACCGCAGGCCTGCGCGTTGCTGCTTTGGATGATGGCGCGGCAGCCGGCCAGCCGCGCCGCTTGCGTCAGCAGTTGCAAGGCTTGGCGTTGCAATGCCGGATCGCGCGGCATCCAGCTGCCGGTGGTCATATACACGGGGGCCGCACCGGCTGCCAGGAAGGTGGCAAGGTCGGCATGGAGTGCGCCTTCGAGCGGCAGGTTCGGCATGTCGAGGAAGCCGGTGACCTGCACCGATGGCCGCCAGTCGGGCTGCCGCGCGCAGATGGCCGGACTGACACCGACCACGGTCAGGCGCGGCGCCAGCCATACTTGGTTGACCACATCGCGCACCAGCGGCAAGTTCATACGTTTGCGCAGCCGGTTGGCATAGGGGCTCAGCGTGCGCTGCAAGGCCGCGCGCGTCAGCCACCACAGGAAACGGTTGCCGGGCTGGCCAAACGGATGCGTGAGCGGGCAATTGTGGGCGCTCGGCACGGCGGCATGCGACAGCACGATGCTGACATAGGGTTTGCCCGCGTGTTCGGCCGCCACGTGCAGCGGATGCAGGAAGTAATGGCCGATTAACACATCACATTCGGTGCTCAATTGGCGCGCCGCGACAAACATCGGCTCTTCCGCCGGCAGGTAGCAGTGATCCAATAACGACGCCATCTGGGTCATCGGATTGCGCATGCGGACGGCGGCCGCGCCGATCCGCTCGGCCGCATCGGGCGCGATGACAGGGGACGCAATCATGCGCAATTTGACCCCGGCAGCGGAGGTGAGGTTGGCATAGTCGGCGCTGTCGACACAGGTGATGGCCAGCGTAACGTCGTGCCCCGCCCGTTGCAAACCCTCCGCCAGCGCCAGGAAGGGACGGATATCGCCGTGGCTGCCCCAGGTCTGCATGCCGATTTTCATGGTGTTGCCCAAGTGGTAAAAACGCGATCGTGCCACGAACCCTGCTAGTGCGCAAATGTCCAGGCAACCATCGCTTCTGATCCGGAAAAAATACGCCGGCTAAAGTCACTGTGGCTTTGGTACCGGCATCGACATAGCATGTCCCTATCGCCCCGGATACGAACGATAGTGCGAAAGGGGCCAGGCCCC
>JAIENA010000004.1 GCA_019751755.1 Burkholderiaceae bacterium
GCGTCGTCCAGTGCGTCGTCCGACAGCAAGTCGGACAGCGATTCTAAAAAAGAGGAGAAAAAGGATGGTGTTGCCCCACAGGACAGCGCGCCTAAAAAAGATGAACCCGTCAAAAAAATGTACTGTAACTAAACGCTGGTACGCCATGACCGCGCTGGCCATGGCAACCCTGTCCGCCAGCATGCCGGCATGGGCCGCGAATGACGCCACCTTTGTGGCGGGCACGGTGACCCAGCTCAGCGGCATCATGACCGCCAGCGGTCCCGGCGGCGTGGTGCGGCAGCTGGCGCTGAAGTCCGAAGTCGCCAGCGGCGAAACGCTGACAACCGGCAGGGATAGTTATGCGATGGTGAAATTCATCGATGACAGCGAAGCCGTACTGAAACCGGTCACGACCCTGGCGATTGACCATTTCCGGTTCGACCATGGCAAGCCGGCGGACGACAGCGCGGGCCTGCGGCTGGTGCGCGGCGGCCTGCGGACGGTGACGGGCTTGCTCGGCAAGCGCAACAAGGAAAAATTCAGCCTGCATACACCCAGCGCCACCATCGGCATCCGTGGCACCACGTTTTTCCTGGAATACCTGACCGGCAGCGCCGATGGCGCCAGCGCCAGCCAGCTCGAGCCGGGCCTGCATGTGTATGTCAGCGACGGCGGCATTTCCCTGACCAACCAGGCCGGCTTCTTCCAGTACGATCCGGGCCAGTATGGCCACATCAGGGACGACAAGAGCAAGCCCCTGAAAATGTTCGCCAATCCGGGCATGCAATTCGACTTGCCGCCGGCGTTTGGCGCCAGCGGTTTGCCGGGAAAGTGAGTTGAGTATGCAATAATTACAAATAGGCATTAGTTGTTGTTTCTGTGCTAGCATCCCGTTGCGCTGCATCCATTGTGGCTTGCACGGGAGTTGTCTCACGCAGTTGCAAAATTTATCAATGCCGGGCGCAACAGACTGGACCTGAGTAATAATTCCATACAGCACATGAACAACCCACGAGCCGACACATGAAACGACAACTAGCGCGCTTATTTGCAGGTTCTCTCCTGGCCGCCGCCGTGAGCACTGCCTGGGCTGCGGAACCGGACGACGGCGTGATCCGGTTTGAGATCACGCGGTTTGCCGTGATCGGCAATACCTTGTTGCCGCAAACCGAAGTCGACAGTGTACTGGCGCCGTTTGCCGGCCAGCGACGCGACTTTGGCGACGTGCAGCGCGCGCTGGAAGCGCTGGAAGCGGCGTTCCACGCGCGCGGCTACAACATCGTGACGGTCGAGTTGCCCGAGCAGGAGCTCGACAAGGGCGTGGTGCAGTTCAAGGTGGTGGAAACCAAAATCGGTCGCATCAAGGTCAGCGGCAACCAGCATTTCGATGAAGCCAACGTGCGCCGCGCGCTGCCGTACTTGCAGGAAGGCCAGACGCCGAACCTGAAAAAAGTGTCAGCGGGCCTGAAACTGGCCAATGACAGTCCGGCGCGCAAGATTGCCCTGAAGCTGCAAAGCAGCGATGAGGATGGCGAAGTCAACGCGGGGCTGGAGGTAATGGATGAAAATCCGTGGAAAGCCATGCTCAACCTGGACAATACCGGCACCGACTCGACCGGCAAGACCCACGTGGGCGTGGTGCTGCAGCATGCCAACCTGTGGGGCCGGGACCACGTGGCCAGCCTGCAATACACCAGCACGGCGGAAAAACCGGGTCAGGTCAAGGTGTATGGTCTGGGCTACCATATTCCACTGTACAGCCTGGGCGACGCGATCGACCTGTTCGCCAGTTACTCGAACGTGGATTCGGGCGTGGTGACGGCCGGCGTGCTGAGCCTGGCGGTCAGCGGCAAGGGCGCGGTGTATGGCGCGCGCTATACCCACAACATGGCCAAGCGCGGCGACCTGGAGTCGCGCCTGATCTACGGCATTGATTTCAAGGCCTTCAAGAATAACGTGACCTTCCTCGGCGCCCAACTGGGCAACGATGTGACCGTGCATCCGCTGTCGGTCAACTATGTCGCCAACTGGGCCAAGGATGGCACCGACCTGGGCGGCTCCGTGACGCTGGTGCACAATATTCCGGGCGGCGACAAGGGCGGTTCGGACGACTTTAACCGCGCCCGTACCGGCGCCAAGGCCCGCTATACGGCGCTGCGCCTGTCTGGCAGTGTCGGCCGCGCGCTGGCCAGCGACTGGCAATTGCGCGCCATCGTCAATGCCCAGCTGACGTCGGACGCGCTGATCCCCGGCGAGCAGTTCGGTGGCGGCGGCGCCGGTTCGGTGCGTGGTTTTGCCGAACGTGAAATTTCCAACGACAGTGGCCTGGGGGCGAACCTGGAAGCCTATACGCCGGATTTCTGCGCATCGGAGCGCTGGCAGTGCCGCGTGTTGGGCTTCTATGACATGGCCTACGTCAAGCGCAACCATGCTTTTCCGGGTGAGTTGACCAGCACCACCATCGGCAGCACCGGCCTCGGCTTGCGCGTGCTGATGGGGAGTTCTCTTAACCTGCAGCTCGACTACGGCCACGTGGTGCAGGCCGGCGCCACCGGCCGCAACGGCGCCAACCGCTTGCACGTGCGCGTGGGCCTCACGTATTAGTCCGGGCTTTTATCATGACTTTCTCGGCGCGTGCGCTATCCTTCCCGCATCACGGCAAGGTGTTTTCCTTTACGAATGCACCGAACGCCATCATCGGCTGGTAACACAAACACCCGCGAACGCGCGAAACGAGCCCGTGAAGAAACTGTACTGCAACCGAGCGCACGCAAACGCATTGCTGCACTGACGCACTGACCGAATTAAGAGACAGAATGAAGAAACAGTCTTTCCCGCCGCTGACCCTCAAGCGTAAATTGCTGGCCGTGATGGTCGCCGCCTGCTACGGCGTCGCCCAGGCCAATCCACTGGCGCCCCAGGTGATCGCCGGCCAGGCCCTGTTCAACCAGCAGGGCAATGTGTTTACGATTACGAACACGCCGAACACGATCATTAACTGGCAAGCGTTTTCGATTAATCCGAACGAGGTCACGCGTTTCATCCAGCAAAGCGGTGACAGCCGCGTGTTGAACCGCATCACCGGCCAGGATCCCAGCCGGATCCTGGGCGCGCTGCAATCGAACGGCCAGGTGTACCTGGTCAACCCGAATGGCGTCCTGTTCGGCAAGGATGCGCGGGTCGATGTGAACGGCCTGGTGGCGTCCAGCCTGGCGCTATCGGACAGTGACTTCCTGGCGGGGAAGAAATATTTCAACGGTGGCAGTGGCAACGCCGGCGGCAAGGTGGTCAACCAGGGCGCCATCGTGACGCCCAATGGCGGCCATGTCTACCTGATCGCGTCGGATGTGGAAAACAGTGGCGTCATCACGTCGCCGCAGGGCGAGATCGTGCTGGCGGCCGGCCACACGGTGCAATTGGCCGACTCCCATGATCCGCAAGTGCACGTGGTGGTGTCGGCGCCAGCCAACCAGGCGCTGAACCTGGGCCAGGTCCTGGCGTCGGGCGGGCGGGTCGGCATTTATGGCGCGCTGGTCAACCAGCGCGGCGTGGTCAACGCCAACAGCGCGGTGCGCACCGAGAGCGGCAAGATCGTCCTGAAAGCATCGGGCACCACCTTGCTGGAGCAGGGCAGTGTCACGTCCGCCACCAACAGCGCGGGCAAGGGCGGCGAGATCCAGTTGCTGGGCCAGAACGTGGCGCTCAATGGCGACGCCCAGGCCGACGCCAGCGGTGTGACCGGCGGCACGGTGCTGGTGGGCGGCGATTATCAAGGCCGCAACCCGGCCGTGCCCACTGCGCGCCAGGCATTCGTGTCGGCCAATGCGGCGATCCGCGCCAACGCCAGCGGCGCTGGGCAGCGCGGCGGCAAAGTCATCGTGTGGGGCGACGACGCCGCGCGCGTCTATGGTGCGATTTCCGCCCAGGGCGGCGCGCAGGGCCAGGGCGGCCTGGTGGAAACCTCCGGCCATTATCTCGACGTGGCCGGCGCGCGCATCGATACCCGTGCGACGGGCGGCAACAACGGCCTGTGGCTGCTGGATCCCGAAAACATCGCGATCGACGCCAGCTATACCGGCCCGAATACGCTCGACGCGGTGCAAACCTTCAATGCCGGCGCGGCGACCGGCACCACCAGCATTCATCCGGCGCAACTCGATGCGGCCACGTCCGACATCCTGCTGCAGGCACGTAACAACATCGATATCAATTCCGCCGTCAACGTGGCGCAGCCCGGCGTCAAGCTGACCGCGCAGGCCGGTGGGTCGATCCATGTTGGCGCGGCCGTGACCACCCAGGGCGGTGACGTGACGCTGCAAGCAAACCATGGTGATTATGCGACCGGCAGCGGCGCGGTGCAGGTGCAAGCGGCGGTGAGCACCAATGGTGGCGCCTTTAACGCCAGCGGCGCCCAGCTGGCGATCAATGGCGCGGTCAATGTCGGCGCCGGCGCCGTCGACCTGCGCGCCAACAGCGCAGGTGGCGCCATCGCCATCGGCGGCACGGGTTCCATCACGGGCACGGTACCGGTGCCGGAGCGCCTGTTTTCGTTCATTGCCGACAATGTGTCGATTGACGGCAGCGTCGATGGCGGTGGCACGGCCGGTGATACCACGGTCTCGTTTACGCCCTACACCAGCAGCCGCCCGATCACCATCGGCGCGTCGCGCAACGGCGCCAGCCTGGGCCTGACGGCGGCGGACCTGGGCCGGGTGTCAGCCTATGGTGTCAATCTTGGCAGCGCGGGCGCGACCGGCGGCATCACGGTGGGGCAGGAATTGGACCTGTCCACCAATGTGCGCAATGTGGTGTTTGAAAGCGCGGGCGGCATCCAATTCAATGCCAAGGTCAAGACCGATACCGACGCCGGGTTGATCTATGTGGGCGCCTATGGCGATACTGCGGGCATCACGTTCAACAGTGGCGGCGCCGTCCACGCCAATAACGTGCTGCTGCGCGCCAACCAGATGAACCTGGGGAGTGTGACCAATACCGTGCAGGCCACCAGCACCGTGAAGCTGGCGGCGTATTCCCCGGACAAGACGATCGCCATCGGCCAGGCGCCGACCGAAGCGCCGAATGCGCTGGCGCTGACGGTGGACCAATTGCGCGCCATCAGTGCGCCGGAAATCAACATTGGCGATAAAGCCGGCGGCAAGCTGATCGTCACCAACGAGCTCGACCTGTCGGCCGGCTCCTCGGCGCCAGCCAAGCTACTGCTGGCCGGCGCGGAGATTGCCTTGCGCGCCGACGTCAAGGTCGGCAACATGCTGGCGCTGATGTCCGATGGCGCCATTGCCCAGTCGGGGGGCGCCATCACCGCGCCACAATTGCTGGTAGAGGGCGGCTCGGTCGCTCTGAGCAGCGACAATGCCGTGCAAAACCTGGCAGGTTCGGCCACCAGCGGCACGTTTTTCTTTGAGAACAACAGTGCGTTGAATGTGACGACGGTGGCCGGTGTCAACGGCATTACGCTGTCCGGCGCTTCCAGTGCCCTCAGCATCACGGCGCCCACCGTCAACGTGCAGCAGCCGCTGGCGGCGCCATCCGGTACGATCCTGGTCAACGCCACGGCCATCACGGTTGGCAACAGCAGTACGCCCACCAGCGCCGCGATTCAGGGCGGCAGCGTCCTGATGTCGGCCGAGTCGATTGCCGTGCAAGCGGGGGCGGCCGTGCAGGGCAGTTCGGTGGTCTATGAAACGGATAATCTGGCGCTGGCCACCGGCTCCACGACCACCGGCACCACCAGCGTGGCGGTGACGTCGAAGGCTGGCAGCGCCATGGTGGTGGGCGCGGGCGCCGCCGACACTCTCGGCACGCTGGCCGTCGATACGGCGGAACTGGCCACCATGACGGGCCCCAGCCTGTTGCTGAGCACCGCAGGCAACCTGACCGTCAATGAAATGAACCTGTCCACCACGGGCCACATTTCCGGCAACCTGGTCCTGTCCGGACAAAGCGGCGTCACGCTGGCCGGCGCCGTCACGGCACCCCTGCTGGCGACCATTTCCGCAGAGAAAGGCTTGGTCACCAACAATGCCAAGCTGACGGCCAACTCCGTGCTGATCTCGGGCGAACGCTTCGCCTTCGGCGCGAACGGCGCGATCGCCGCCTCGGGCACGGTGTCGATGAGCGCATCGGATGCGCCGGTGATTGCGATCGGCGCCGGCGTTGCGCCGGGCGAAGGCGGCGTCAGCCTGTCCGAGACGGCCATGAAAAACATTGCGGCCAATACGCTGATTATCCAGAACACCAGCGCCAACGGCAGCATCAGTGTCGGCACGCTGGACTTGAGCGGCACGCAGGCATACGCCAACACCCAGGTGCAGTTGAAGGCGCCGAACGTCACGGCGTCCGGCACCGTGAAGGTGCCGGCGTCGCTGACGCTGTCCGCCACCAGTACGGTGCGCAACAGTGGCGCGCTGCAGGGCAAGAACGTTGCACTGCAGGGCAAGTACATCACGCTCGACAGCGGCAGCACCGTCAACGCCACCACGCAGGCATCGCTGGCGGCCAGCGGCAGTACCGTCGTAATCGGCAGCGGCGCGACCGATGCCGGCACCACCACCGGTTTGTCGGAGGCGGAACTGCGCACTATCACGACGCCGTTATTGAATATGACCTCCAGCGCCGCGGTGGACCTGCGCGCGCTCGACCTGAGCGGTGCCGGCCCTTCCAGCATGCTGTCGATTTCCGGCGCCACGCTGGGCGTGACGGGCGCCGTCAACCTGCCGAATACGCAAACGCTGAAACTGACGGCAAGCTCGGGGGGCTTGTCGCAGACGGCGGCCATCGCCGTGCCGGCGCTGTCGCTGCATGGCTTTGGCGGCAATGTGGCGCTGACGCAGGCCAATAATGTCAATACCTTGTCGGCCGACCTGTCGGGCGGGAATCTGTCATTGACCAATGCCCGTTCGCTGGCCAGCGCCGGCATCAAGGCGCCGGGCGGCACGGTGAGCTTGAATGTGGCGGGCAACCTCACGCAAGGGACCGGCTTGATTACCGCCGATACGCTCAATATCACGGCCACCGGCAGCATCGGCAGCACCAGCCAGGCGCTGCCAACCAAGGTTTCCGTGCTGAGCGCGGAAAGCACGGCGACGTCCGGCAACAGCCCGATCAATATCGTCAACGAAAACTATACCGCCAACCCGGTCACCGCGCATGCGGGTCAACTGACCGTGTACAAGCTCAAGGTTGCCAACGGCAACAGCGGCGCGGTCACGCTGAACAACACCGGCGCCACCGTGGTGGACAGTACCGGCGTGGTGGCAACCGACAGCGGCAAGATCAGCATCACGGCGCACAGCCCGCTGACCATTGACGGCACCGTGGAAACCGTCAGCGGCGACATCGATCTGACCGCCAGTTCGAGTTCGTCGGGCAGCGACGCGCTGACCTTTGCCAATACCGCGCAGGTGAAATCGACCACCGGCTTTATCAAGCTGGCGGCCGGCACCACGATTTCCGGTGTGACGACGTCCACCGTGCAGGCGGCGCCGGGCAAGCTGACGCAGATTGCGGACATGACCAATAATCCGACGGTGGCGCCAACACCGGCGCCGACCTCCCCGCCAACCTCCCC
>JAIENA010000047.1 GCA_019751755.1 Burkholderiaceae bacterium
ATGAACAAAGCAAAACAACCGATTATCGGTACCGTGATCGCGGCGCATGGCCGCCATTATCTGGCCACCGCCACCATCGATGGCGAACAGCACCGCCTGCAATGCGTCACGCGCGGCAAAAAAACCAATGTCGCCGTCGGTGACCTGGTCAACCTGACCCTGACCTCGGCCAACCAGGCCGTGGTGGATTCGATTGTCGAGCGCAAGACCCTGCTGTACCGCTCCGACCAGTACAAATCCAAGCTGCTGGCGGCCAACGTCACGCAACTGTTTATCGTGGTGGCGACGGAACCCGGCTTTGCCGACGATCTGGTCTCGCGCTCACTGGTGGCGGCCGAAGCGGCCGGCATCGCCGTGCGCCTGATCCTCAACAAAACCGACGTGGAAGCGGCACTGCCGCGCGCGCGCGAACGCTTGCAGGTGTACGCCAAGCTGGGCTACCCGGTCCATGAGGTCTCGGCCAAGGCGCAACCGGAAGACACGGTGGCCATGCTGCGGCCGCTACTGGAGGGACAGCACTCGATCCTGATCGGCCAGTCCGGCATGGGCAAGTCGTCGCTGATCAACCTGATCGTGCCGGACGCCGATATTGCCACTCGGGAAATTTCGGAAGCGCTCGACACCGGCAAGCACACCACCACGTTTACCCGCCTGTACGCGATCCCGGGCCTGGGGGAGGACACGGCGATCATCGATTCGCCCGGCTTCCAGGAATTCGGCCTGTACCATCTCAGCGAGGGTATGCTGGAACGGGCCTTCCGCGATTTCACGCCCTACCTCGGCGGTTGCAAATTCTACAACTGCCGCCATCTGATCGAACCGCAATGCGCCATACTGGACGCGGTGGCCAGTGGCGACATCGCGAAAATGCGACACCAACTGTATGGACAACTATTGCATGAGTCGGCGCAAACGCTCTATTGACGCGCTATTGACGCTCTGCTGACACGCAACTGCAGGCTTAACTTTTACACAACCTACTGATCCGCCATTTAAAAAGTCAATTGCACCTTTCAATGCTGTAGAGCATTATTGTGCCAATAAGAATCTCTTTTGCGGAGAGCATTAGCACACAAGGGTTGGCGATGGACATGTTTGCGGTGGACGACGAAGTGGCACAGTGGGAAGTAGCCCTGCTCCCGCTGCGCGATGCCGCGCGTTTGCCGCTACTGTTGCCGCTGGCCTGGCATATGCGCCAGCGCGACAGCGCCCGCGCCGACCAGTTGGCGGCCGAGGCGCAAGCGCTGCTCGCGCCCGGTGACACCACAAACCATCCATGCAACTATGCCCGCATGCTGCTGGTGCGGGCCGAAGTGCAATGGTTGAATGGCGCGCTCGACGCGGCCGAAGCCCTGGCGCGGCAAGCCTTTTCCACGCTGTGCGCCAGCGGCGACCAGGCCGGCTGCGCCGATGCGCACTGGCTGCAGGCCTGGATTGCGATTGACCGCGGCGAGCATGACCGGCGCGACAGCGAACTGGCGCTGGCGCTGGCGGCGGCCACGGCGGCCGGCGACACCCGCCGCCAACGTATCATCGAAGCGGTGACAGGACGCTGGGCGATCCTGCGCGACCCGACCTGCGCGCCCGACTGGAGCGCGCGCCTGACCCACAGCAATGGCGCCGACTGCAGCGCATTGCCGCCCGATATCGCCACCTGGGTCCATGATTACTTTGGCATTGCGTCCAGCCAGTCCAGTCATTTCGGCACGGCGGCCGGGCATTACATCGCGTGCTATGAAAATGCGCTGAAAACCGGACAGTTGCGCGCCGCGATCACCGCCGCCACCAATATCGGCGAAGACTATACCAACCTGAACAACCATCAGGCGTCACTCGAATGGATGCAGTGCGCACTGGACCTGGCACAGCCAACGGGCTGGCCGCGCAGTGTCGGCGCCAGCCTGATGCACACGGCCGACACCATGCGCCGCCTGGGCCGCATCGATGCGGCCGAAGAATTGCTGCGCGAAGCACTCGAAATCCTGACACCCGTCTCCGGCGCGCGCAGCTATGCGATTGCACTGCAATACCTGGGCGACCTGTCGCTCGACAAGGAGGATTACGCCGGCGCGCTGGACGCCTTTGCGCGGCTGGGCGCGCGGGCCCAGGCCCTGCAGCAGGCCGACTTTTTCACGGTGGCCAAGCGCGGTCAGGCGCATGCGCTGTCATGCCTGGAGCGGCCGCACGAAGCACTGGCCGCTGCCCATGAGGCGGTGCGACTGGCCGACGAACAGCACGATGTGTACCACCACATCCTGGCGCTGCGCGTGCTGGCCCTGATTCACCGCCGCCACCAACTGCCGGCGCCGGAAGGCATGACGGCACCGAACGCCAGCCTGCACTACCTGCACCAGGCCATGGCGGTAGGCAACACCATCGACGGCTATACGCTGCCCGGCGACTTGCTGGACGCGGTGGCGATGGAATATGCGCAGGCCGGCAGTTACCAGCAAGCGTATGACACCTCGCTGGCGGCGCGCGCCGCGTGGGACAAGACCCACAGCGAAGAAGCCACCAACCGTGCCGTCGCCATGCAGGTGCACCACCAGACCGAACATGCGCGCGCCGAAGGCTTGCACCACCTGGCGCTGGCCGCCGCCGAGGCACGACGCGCGCAATTGCTGCAGCAAACCAGCGACACGCTGCAGCACCTGTCCGCCATCGGCCAGGAGATCACGGCACACCTCGACGCCGGTGCCGTGTTCAACGTGTTGAACCGCCATGTCCAGGCGCTGCTGCAGGCCCATACTTTTGCCATCTATTTGCACGACACCACCGCTGGCGCGCTGGTGCGCGCCTTCGGCCTGGAAGGCGGCGCCCCCCTGCCGACCAACGTGATCCAGCTCGATTCGCCGTTGTCATATTCGGCGCGGGCGCTGCATGAGCGGCGCGAAGTGTATGTCGAGGATTTTTCGCAGGGCGCGTATTACGCGGTCACGCCGGGCACCTGCCCCAACCTGTCGGGCCTGTACGTGCCGCTGCTGGCGGGCGAGCGCTCGCTGGGCGTGATGACCGTGCAATCACGGCAAGCCAGCGCCTACGGCGAACGGGAACGGCTGATTTTCCGCACCTTGTGCGCCTATGGCGCGATTGCCCTCGATAACGCGGAAACCTACCGCCAGCTACAAAATGCGCAAACGCAACTGGTATCCCAGGAAAAACTGGCGGCACTCGGTTCTCTGATGGCCGGCGTGGCCCACGAGCTCAATACGCCGATCGGCAACAGCGTGCTGATTGCCAGCACCCTGCAGCAAAAAACCCTGGAAATCGAAGCGCAAATGAATGGCGCCGGCTTGCGCCGCTCCGACCTGGCCAATTACATCGCCGATGCCAGGAAGGCGTCGGAACTGGTGATGCGGGGCCTGAACAGCGCCGCCGACCTGGTCAACAGTTTTAAACAGGTGGCGGTGGACCGCACCACCGAACAGCGCCGCATGTTCAATCTGCAGCAAGTCGCGCATGAAATCGTGGCCACCATGATGAACCGCATCCGCAACGCCAACCACGCGATTGAATACAACGTGCCGGACGGCCTGGCGATGGACAGCTATCCCGGCCCGTTCGGCCAGGTGATCGCCAATTTAATTAACAATGCCTTGCTGCACGCGTTTGAACACAAGTCCCATGGGCGCATGAAACTGATGGCCACCGCCAGCGGCGACAGCCGCGTGATCATCACGTTCAGCGACAATGGCAACGGCATCGCGCCGGAACATTTGAAACGCATTTTCGATCCGTTTTTCACCACCAAGCTGGGCCAGGGCGGCAGCGGACTGGGCTTGTCGATCAGCTATAACATCGTGACGTCGCTGCTGGGCGGGCAGATTAGTGTCGTCAGCGGGCCCGATGGCACCACGTTTACACTCGACCTGCCGCTCACCGCCCCCGCCCACGAGGACTCGGGCCCCGCCGCCATTTATCATTAACTCAATCTTTTACGCGGCTACATAACCGCGATGGCACCAATTCCACCAGCGTTACAATTTCGCCGTATAATGTTTTGCTAAGCTGGCGATACAGGCACCCCCGCCTCTGTCGGCGCCAACCTACGTTGTCAATATGTCTACCGCAAAACCGATCCGGCATTACCTCCAGTTTTCCGACCTGTCGTTGGAAGAATATGAGTACGTAATCGAGCGCGCACACATCATCAAGCGCAAGTTCAAGAACTATGAGCCCTACCACCCGCTGGTGGACCGCACGCTGGTGATGGTGTTCGACAAGAACTCCACCCGCACCCGCCTGTCGTTCGAAGCCGGCATGCACCAGTTGGGCGGCGCGGCGATTTACCTGAACACGCGCGACAGCCAGCTGGGCCGTGGCGAACCGGTGGAAGACGCCGGCCAGGTGATGTCCCGCATGTGCGACATCATCATGGTGCGCACCTTCGGCCAGGAAATCATTGAACGTTTCGCGGCGTTTTCGCGCGTGCCGGTGATTAACGGCCTGACCAACGAACACCATCCCTGCCAGGTCTTCGCCGACATCTTCACGTTCTATGAACACCGCGGCGCGATCAAGGGCAAGACGGTGGCGTGGGTGGGCGACGCCAACAACATGCTGTATTCATGGCTGCAGGCGGCCGAAATCTTTGGTTTCCATGTCAACGTGTCGACGCCGAAGGGCTACGACATGGACATGAAACTGGTCAACACCACCCACTACACGTTCTTTGACAACCCGGCCGATGCCTGCGAAGGCGCCGACCTGGTCAACACCGACGTGTGGACCAGCATGGGCTATGAAGCGGAAAACGCGGCGCGCCTCAAAGCCTTCGACGGCTGGATCGTCGACAGCGCGAAAATGGCCCGCGCCAAGCCCGATGCGCTGTTCATGCACTGCCTGCCCGCCCACCGCGGCGAGGAAGTGGCGGCCGACGTGATCGACGGCCCGCAATCGGTGGTGTGGGACGAAGCGGAAAACCGCTTGCACATTCAAAAAGCATTGATTGAATTCTTGCTGTTAGGTCGGCTGGACCAAAAATAATGACGCGTAGGGCGGATTGCAATCCGCCCTGTACGCGTCTCGACGACTCTATGGCGGATTACAATCCGCCCTACATCAACTCTATGGGAAATAAACATGAGCGACGTTAAGAAAGTAGTCCTCGCCTACTCGGGCGGCCTGGACACCTCCGTGATCCTGAAATGGCTGCAGGATAACTACCAGTGCGAAATCGTCACCTTCACGGCCGACCTGGGCCAGGGCGAAGAACTGGAACCTGCCCGCGCCAAGGCGCTGAAGTTCGGCATCAAGCCTGAAAACATCTACATCGACGACGTACGCGAAGAATTCGTGCGCGACTTCGTGTTCCCGATGTTCCGCGCCAACACCGTGTACGAAGGCGAATACCTGCTGGGCACGTCGATCGCGCGTCCGCTGATCGCCAAGCGCCTGATCGAAATCGCCAACGAGACCGGCGCCGACGCCATCTCGCACGGCGCGACCGGCAAGGGCAACGACCAGGTGCGTTTCGAACTGGGCGCCTATGCGCTGAAACCAGGCGTGCGCGTGATTGCACCATGGCGTGAATGGGACTTGCTGTCGCGCGAAAAACTGTTGAAGTACGCGGAAGACGCGGGCATCGACATCGACATGAAGCACAAGAACGGCGGCGCGCCCTACTCGATGGACGCCAACCTGCTGCACATCTCGTTCGAAGGCCGCCACCTGGAAAACCCAAGCGCCGAAGCCGAAGAATCGATGTGGCGCTGGACCGTGTCGCCGGAAGCGGCGCCCGACCAGGCAGAATACCTGGATATCGAATTTGAACATGGCGACATCGTTGCCCTGAACGGCGTGCGCATGTCGCCGGCCACGGTATTGACCGAACTGAACCGCCTGGGCGGCAAGCACGGCATCGGTCGCCTGGACCTGGTGGAAAACCGCTACGTCGGCATGAAGTCGCGCGGCTGCTACGAAACCCCTGGCGGCACCATCATGCTGCGCGCGCACCGCGCCATCGAATCGATCACGCTGGACCGCGAAGTGGCCCACCTGAAAGATGACCTGATGCCACGCTACGCCTCGCTGATCTACAACGGCTACTGGTGGGCGCCGGAACGCGTTGCGCTGCAAACGCTGATCGACCACACCCAACAGACCGTCAACGGCTGGGTCCGCATCAAGCTGTACAAAGGCAATGTCATCGTGGTGTCGCGCGACTCGAAAACTGATTCGCTGTTCGACCAGACCATCGCCACCTTCGACGAAGACGGCGGCGCCTACAACCAGGCCGATGCCGGCGGCTTCATCAAGCTGAACGCCCTGCGCATGCGCATTGCGGCCAACGCGCGCCAGAAGCGCGGGCAGTAAGCGTTTGAACGCTGCTGTGATGCAGTGATGCGGTGATAGTCAGGCCACCTTCGGGTGGCCTTTTTGTTGGACGCGATGGAAATAGGCCTGTTCAAGTTTGGTAAACTTTTGACAAAAAAATGAGGATACTGCTATATGCTTTCAACCACTTGTCATTGCGGCGCAGTTCACATCACCATTCCTGACGCACCGGAATCCGTCATTAACTGCAATTGCTCGATCTGCCGACGTTACGGCGCGCTTTGGGCGAAATATGACGCTGACGCGGTGCAGATTGTCGGCCATCCCGACAATACGACGGAGTATATATGGGGCGAAAAGACGTTAAGAACCATCCGCTGCCGGCATTGCGGTTGTGTTACCCACTGGGAACCATTGGAATTAACGGACGGGGCCCAATGGGGTGTCAACATCCGAAATTTTGACCCTGACCAGATCGGCGCCACGCGCATACGCCGGTTTGATGGCGCTGACACGTGGACTTTCCTCGACTGAGCGTTGGTCACTAGAATA
Source organism: Burkholderiaceae bacterium (assembly GCA_019751755.1). GTDB lineage: Bacteria > Pseudomonadota > Gammaproteobacteria > Burkholderiales > Burkholderiaceae_D > Rugamonas. The sequence continues at coordinate 6,829 of JAIENA010000047.1, forward strand.
GACCAGCCCGGCACTTCAGCCGATGCCTGCGACACAGCGGATTTTTAACCATTGGGGCTTGTTGAGCCCGTTCTCGGAGAGCACAAAAATGCGTAAATTTCTATTAACTATGGCGGCCTGCTGCGTGATGGCAGCCAGTCCGGTGCACGCCCAAGTTGCCGTTCAAGCCAGCCCGGATCACGAGAAGCTCGTTGCCAGCGCCGATCCCCGGCTCGCCGCAAACAAGCGCCTTGTTTATGACTTCTGGCGCGAGGTCTTTGAAGGCGGCCACATGGAGCTTGCCGAAAAATACATGACCGAGTCGTACATCCAACACAACCCAACGGTGCCGACCGGTCGTGCGGCATTCGTCGACTTTTTCTCCAAGTTCGCCAAGCCCAAGCCGATTGCCCCCAGGGTCAAGGCGCCGTTGGTGTCCATCGTTGCCGAAGGCGACTACGTGGTCCTGAGCTTCGTGCGCGAAGTCGCCGAAGCATCCGATCCCGCCAAGAAGTACACGACCACGTGGTTTGACATGTTCCGCATCGAAAATGGCAAGATTGCGGAGCACTGGGACGGTGCTGAGAAGTAATAAGTATCTGAGGGTAGCGACGTGATGGGCAGGGATGGATCGCGCTCGCCTGTCCCCGCCTCGATCAACTGGTCGCCTTGAAGCAGGCGGCGTCATCGCCCTATTCTTTCCCCCTTTTGTTGTCGGCAGCGCTACACTTTGATTTCGATCAAGGAGCTCTGTTGGTCAACTACCCCGGCCTGAA
>JAIENA010000198.1 GCA_019751755.1 Burkholderiaceae bacterium
CACAAGCACAAGCACAAGCACAAGCACAAGCAGAAGCCCAGGCGGCAGCCGCCAAGGCGGCGCAGGCTGCGGCGCCGGATGGCAAAGCCACCACGGAACAGGAGTAAGCAATGAAATTAATTGATACCAAAGCGCTGGCCACCGATGTGGTGGTACGTGACGTGACGGCGGACACGCTGCACACGGACGCCAGCGCATACAGTCGCCTCGGCTGGTTGATCGTGCTGTTTGGCGTAATCGGCTTCCTGGTCTGGGCCATGTTGGCGCCCTTGGACAAGGGCGTGCCGATGCCAGGGGAGGTGGCCAAGGAAGGCAACCGCAAGGCGGTACAGCATTTGATGGGTGGCGTGGTGCAGGACATCCTGGTCAAGGAAGGCGAGGTTGTCAAAAAAGGCCAGGTGCTGGTGCGCATGAACAATGTGCAGGTGAACGCGCAAGCCGAAGTCACGAAAGTACAACTGTTCACCAACCGCGCCGCCGAAGCGCGCCTGATCGCCGAGCGTGATGGCAAGAGCGAGCCAGCCTTCCCGGAAGACTTGAAGCAGTTCAAGGATGACCCGCGCGTGGCGGATAATATCGCGCTGCAAAATCAACTGTTCAGTTCACGCCAGTCGTCGTTGAAGAACGAACTGGGCGCCATCGATGAAAACATCTCCGGCCTGAAAATGCAGCTGGACGGCGTGATCGCGTCGCGCGACAGCAAGAAAGAGCAACTGGTGATCCTGAAGGAGCAGGTGGACAACCTGCGCGACCTGTCGCGTGACGGTTTCGTGGCGCGCGCGCGTCTGCTCGACTCGGAGCGCACCTATGTGCAGACCAAGGGCGCGTTGGCGGAAGATATCGGCAGCATTGGCCGCCTGCAGCGCCAGATTGCCGAGCTGACCCTGCGCCGCGCGCAGCGCGTGCAGGATTACCAGAAAGAGGTGCGCACCCAGCTGTCTGACGTGCAAAAGGAAGCCGGTGCATTGTCCAACCGTTTTGTGGCGGAAGACTACAACCTCAAGCACGCTGACGTGACCGCGCCGGTCGACGGTACCGTGATCGGCATGGCCGTGTTCACCAAAGGTGGCGTGGTGCAGCCCGGCTTTAAAATGATGGACATCGTGCCGCTTGACGCCGCCATGGTGGTGGAAGGCCGCCTGCCGGTCAATCTGATCGATAAGGTCCATCCCGGCATGCCGGTGGAGCTGATCTTCTCGGCGTTCAACAGCAACACCACGCCGCACATTCCGGGCAAGGTAACCAAGGTGTCGGCCGACCGCCTGGTGGACGAGCGCAGCGGCCAGCCTTACTATACGGTGGTGGCGAGCGTCGCGCCGGAGGGGTTGCAGACCATGCAGAAGCACAAGATGGAAGTGCGGCCGGGCATGCCGGTGGACCTGTTCGTCAAGACCGGCGAACGCACGATGATGAATTACTTGTTGAAGCCTATTTTCGATCGCGCCAAAACGTCGATGACGGAGGAGTAATAGAGTGAATTTTCTGCGATCCAAACGCGGCCTGATGGCCACTGCACTGGGCGCCGCCTTCCTGTTGCCTTGCGCCGGCGCATCGGCCATTGGCCTGATGCAGGCATATGACGCGGCACTGAAGAACGACCCGGCCTACCGCGCCGCGTTTTACAGCACCGAAAGCGGCCGCGAAAACAAGATCATTGCGCGCGCTGGTCTGCTGCCAAGTCTGTCGGCCAGCGTTAGCGGTGGCAGGAATCACAGTGACATCATCCAGGGCAAGCAAGCGATGCGCCAGGAAGACTACAACAGCAAATCGCGCGTGCTGCAGTTGCGTCAGACGGTGGTGAACTTTGATGCGCTGGCGCGCTACAAGCAAGGTGTGTTGCAGGAGCAGGCAGCGGAGTCGTCGCTGCTGAGTGAAACGCAGCAGGTGGCTTTGCGTGTGGTGGGCGCCTATGTCGAAGTCCTGTACCGTCAAGACCAGCTGGCCGTGGCCAAAACCGAGCGCGACACCTATGTCGAGCGCATGAAGGTCAATGACCGCATGTATGCGAAAGGCGAGGGCACCCGTACCGATATGCTGGAAACCCGCGCCCGCCTCGATGTGGCGGAAGCGGCCCTGCTGGAAGCACAGGATCAGGTGAATGCGGCCCGCACCACGCTCGAAGGCGTGGTCGGTGGTCCGGTGGGGGAGTTGGACCGGCTTGCGCCGCAGTTCCGCAGCCGTCCGATGGAAACGCAAAGCTTTGAACAGTGGAAACAGATTGCGTTGGATAGCAATCATGAAATCCGCACCCGCCGCCTGACGGTCGATATCAACCAGCAGGAAGTCAACAAGCAGCGCGCCGGCCATTACCCGCGGCTCGATGTGACGGCGTCGTATTCCAAAAGCCTGTCGGAATCGGTGAATACGATTAACACCGATTACACCACGCGCGCAGTAGGCTTCCAGCTCAATATTCCGCTGTATTCCGGTGGTGCGATCAATGCCGCTACGCGCCAGGCGGTGGCCGGACGCGAAAAAGCCAAGGCCGAACTGCAGTCGGAAGTCGATCGCGCCATGGTGGAGTTGCGCAAGGACTACGACCAGTTGGCCAGTGCCGTGCCACGCATCGATGCGTTGTCGAAAGCGGTCGATTCCGGCAAGCTGCTGGTCACGGCCACCGAGCAAAGTATCAAGGGCGGCGTGCGCATCAACCTGGACTTGCTCGATGCGCAGCGCCAGCTCAGCGTCACCCAGCGGGACCTGGCTCAGGCGCGCTATACCTACATCCTGTCTTACCTGAAACTGCGTGCGGCGGCGGGACAGCTGGTCTCGTCCGATATTCGTGAAATGGCGGCTTATTTCCGCCCATGATGGACGACGAGGAAGAAGTCACGGTTGACGGCGTCACCTTCAAGGTGGCGTCGCTGAACGAGGAAGCGCGCAGCCAGGTGAATAACCTGAAGTTTGTCGATGCCGAAATCGCCGCGATGCAGGCCAAGTTGGCGGTGTATACGACCGCTAGAATCGCCTATGAAAACGCGTTGCGGCAGGCGCTGCCCCGCGCCACGCATTAATTTGGCGCCCTGAAGCAAAAAGCCCGGAATAATGATCCGGGCTTTTTGCTTTTCAAGCGATCGCTTCAACCAATCGCTTATGCCGCCGTGTGCGCGGCACCGTCCGCCGTTGGCGTTACCGCCGGCTGCGCGCAATGCGGGCACGACTTCTCATACACATACAGTGGCGACAACTGTTCGCGCGGCGTCACCACGGCGCGGCAATTGAAGCATTGCACGGTTTCGGTCGGTTCCAGCTTCGGATTGAGCGCGGTGCGGTAATCGAAGACGAAGCAGTCGCCCGTGTAATGGTCGCCGCCGACTTCCTCGAAGTATTTCAAAATGCCGCCTTCGAGCTGGTAAACATTGTCGTAGCCGATATTTTGCATGTGGATCGCGGCTTTTTCGCAGCGGATGCCGCCGGTGCAGAACGTCACCACGGTCTTGCCTTCGAAGTCGGCCTTGTGCGCTTCGATCACGGCCGGGAATTCGGTGAACTTCTTGATGCGGTAATCGACCGTGTTGGTGAAGGTGCCGACATCGACTTCGAAGTCATTGCGGGTCTCGACCATCACCACCGGCTTGCCGTTGTCGTCATGGCCCTGGTCCAGCCAGCGCTTCAGGGTTTTCGCTTCCACGTGCGGCGCGCGGCCTGCTTCCGGTTTGATCAGCGGCATGCGCATGGTGATGATTTCACTCTTGATCTTGACCAGCATGCGCTTGTGTGATTGTTCCGCCGACAAGCTTTCCTTGACTTCGATATCCGTAAAGCGGGCATCCTGGCGCAGCCAGGTCAGGTATTCATCGATATTGGCGCGGGTGCCGGACAGGAACATGTTGATGCCTTCCGGCGTCAGCAGGATGGTGCCCTTCAGACCCAGGCGGGCGCACAGTTCCTGGTAGCGCGGGCGCTCGGTTTCCAGGTCGGTAAAGGTAATGAATTTGTAGGCGGCAATGTTGACGAATTGCTCATCGGATTGCGCGCGATTGGCTGCTACGGTAGACATGGATGGTAATAGGGGGAATGCGGAATAATTGAGCATTATAAATCAGCATTCCCGGACAGTATAATGCTCGTTTCCCCGCTGTCCTTGGAACCGTCCGCCGATGAAGTCGCTCAACCTCCCCTATAACCCTCGCATCGATCAGTTGCGCTGGCTGGCGGCCACCCTGGTGTTTCTGTTCCACTACTACCTGGCCTACCGTGAACAGGGCGGTGTGCCGCTGGCCTCCGACTGGTTCGGGCTGGTGACGGAAGGGCATACCGGCGTCGGCCTGTTCTTTGCCCTGTCGGGCTTTTTGTTCATGCAGATTGCGCTGCACCAGCAGCAGCTCCACTATCGCGACTTTATGCGCAACCGTTGTCTGCGCATCCTGCCGCTGTTCTTGACGATTTTCATGCTGGCCACCGCCATCGGCCGCGACAAGTTTGCCCCGCAAGATGTGCTGTATGTGCTGTCGACCAACCTGGGGTTGGCGCCGACGTCGTACACGCCGGTGACCGGCGCGGCCTGGAGTATTTCGGTGGAATTCACGTTTTACTTGGTATTCCCGTTCCTGGCCCGGTTTACGCTGGAGCAGGGGCCACGCTACTTGCTGAAGTTGCTAGTCTTGATGGTGTTCTTCAAATTGGCGGCGTTTACCGTCAATGAAAAGAGCACGCTGATGTATTTCAGCACCTTGGTGGGGCGCTTCGACCAGTTCCTGATCGGCATGCTCGCCGCGCTGCTGGTGGCGCGCCATGGCGCCACCTTGCGCCGTTACGGCACGCTGTTGCTGCCGTTGGCGCTGGTGGTGGTGGTGCTGAACAGTGCGCTGCAAAGCCGCGTCGCGAAGTTCGATCCGGCCACCCACGCCACGTTCTGGATCTGGTGGTCGATGCTGGAAGCGGCCGGCTGGAGCTTGTTGATCGTGGCGTGGACCACCTTCGGCAAGGACTTGCCGAAGCCGCTGGCGCGCGTGCTGGACCATGGCGGCAAGATCAGTTTTTCGTTTTACCTGTTGCACATGGCGATGATTCACTTGTTGGCCGTGAATTTTGGCTTGCCCGCCATCACGGGCGGCAAACTGCGCGACGCCTTGCTGTGGCTGCCGCTGGTGTATGGCGCGACCTGGGCGCTGGCGGCATTGAGCTACAGCGTGATCGAAGAGCCGTTCCTGCGCCTGCGCCGTGGTTACGGCGAGGCGAAGCCGGTGCAACGGGTGGCGGACGCCGCCTGATGCGTCCGTGCCGCCGATATGCATGCACGGCGGATCGCGATCCGCCCTACACGGGGCGTGTAGCAAGTAGGCCGGATTAGCGCGGAGCGCGTAATCCGGCAAGCGCTACGGCGCCGCGTGCAGGATGGCACGTTAAAATAGCAGGCTAATTTGTTGAAGTTTTATCGAAGAGTGAGCAGGACATGAACATGGCAGTCGAGCAAGAAAACGTTGCGGACGTGGTTGTCACACCTCCCCCAGGCCCGGACTTCGTCCACCTGCGGGTGCACACGGAATATTCGATTGTCGATGGTCTGGTGCGGATCGATGACGTCGTCAAGGCCGCCGCCAAGGACAAGCAGGGCGCGCTGGCGGTGACCGACCTGGCCAACCTGTTTTGCATGGTGCGCTTCTATAAGGCGGCGCGCGGCAAGGGCGTTAAACCGCTGGTCGGGGTGGACGCATGGATCACCAACGATGACAACCGCGACAAGCCGCACCGCGTCATGCTGTATGCGAAAAACCGCATGGGCTACTTGCAGTTGTGTGAACTGCTGTCGGAAGCGTGGCTCAACAACACCTATAAAGGCCGCGCCGAGATCCGCACCGAATGGCTGCGCGATTTGCCCAACAAGGAATACCCGCTGCTGCCGGGCGTCGACCCGCGCAATGCGCTGATCGTGTTGTCCGGCGCGCATTTCGGCGACATCGGGCAGGCCATCGAGAACGGCAATATCGACCTGGCCGAAACCCATGCGCGCAAATGGTCGCAGATGTTCCCCGGTCATTTTTATATCGAGATTCAGCGCGCAGGCCAGGCCAACCAGGAAATGCAGGTGCGCCAGTCGGTGGCGCTGGCGGGCCGGCTCGGCTTGCCGGTGGTGGCCACGCACCCGGTGCAATTCATGTCGAAAGACGAATACATCGCGCACGAAGCCCGCATCTGTATCTCCGAAGGCGAAATGATCGCCAACGCCAAGCGCGTGAGGCGCTTCAATGAACAGATGCGCTTCCTGACGCAGGCGGAAATGCGCGAGCTGTTCCACGACTTGCCGGGCGCCTTGCAAAACACGGTGGAAATCGCCAAGCGCTGCAATTTGACGCTGACGCTGGGCAAGCCGCAGTTGCCGAATTTCCCGACCCCGGGCATGACCATCGATGACTTCCTGCGCGCCGAAACGCAAAAGGGTCTGGAAGAGCGCTTGCTGCAACTGTTCCCCGATCCGGAAAAACGCGAGCAGGAACGCCCGCGCTATGAAGCACGGTTGAAGTTCGAGAACGAAACCATCATCAACATGAAGTTCCCGGGTTACTTCCTGATCGTTGCGGAGTTTATCCAGTGGGGCAAGAACAATGGCGTGCCGATCGGGCCGGGCCGGGGGTCGGGCGCGGGTTCGCTGGTGGCCTATGCGCTCAAAATTACCGACCTCGATCCGCTCAAATACAACTTGCTGTTCGAGCGTTTCCTGAACCCCGAGCGGGTCTCGATGCCCGACTTCGACATTGACTTTTGCCAGGAAAAGCGCGAGCTGGTGATCCAGCACGTGAAGGATTTGTATGGCCGCGAAGCGGTGTCGCAGATCGCCACCTTCGGCACCATGGCGGCCAAGGGCGCGATCCGCGACGTCGGCCGCGTGATGGACTTCGGCTACATGTTCTGCGACGGCGTGTCGAAACTGATTCCGTTCAAGCCCGGCAAGCCGGTCTCGATTGCCGATGCGATCGAAGAAGAACCGATGCTCAAGGAGCGCCAGGAAAACGAAGAAGAAGTGCGCCAGTTGCTGGACCTGGCGCAGCAGGTCGAAGGCATCACCCGTAACATCGGCATGCACGCCGGCGGCGTGCTGATCGCGCCGGGTAAGCTGACCGACTTTTGCCCGCTGTACACCCAGTCCGGCGACACCGGCGTGGTGTCGCAGTACGACAAGGACGACGTCGAAGCCGTCGGCCTCGTCAAATTCGACTTTTTGGGTCTGACCACGCTGACCATCCTGGACCGTGCCGTCACCTACATCAAGGAACTCGATCCGGCGATGGCAGACTTCGATCTGGCGGCGCTGCCGCTGACCGACCGCGCATCGTATGAATTGCTGACCAAGGCGAAAACCGTCGCCGTGTTCCAGCTGGAGTCGCGCGGCATGCAGGGCATGCTGAAAGACGCACGTCCCGACCGTTTCGAAGACATTATCGCGCTGGTGGCGCTGTACCGTCCGGGCCCGATGGACCTGATCCCGGACTTCTGCAAGCGTAAGCATGGCGAAAAATTCGAATATCCGGATCCCCGCACCGAATCCATTTTGTCGGAAACCTACGGCATCATGGTGTATCAGGAGCAGGTGATGCAGATGGCGCAGATCGTCGGCGGCTACTCGCTGGGCGGCGCCGACATGCTGCGCCGCGCGAT
>JAIENA010000060.1 GCA_019751755.1 Burkholderiaceae bacterium
CTGACATGCCGGGGGCGGCAGCGTCCAAGCGCCCCGTCGCCGCAGCGGCAATGCCGTCCAGCGCCCGGCTGATCTCGAGCGCATGGCGCGGCCGCGCCGCTGGATCGGCATCGACCAGACGGCGCAGCAATGCCAGTGCCGGTGTTGCCGCAGCGCCGCACGCCTCGGCAAATGCTGTCATTTCCTCCGGCTGCAAGGTCGGCGGCGCGGCGGCCATCACGCCGGCATGGCGCGACAGCATGATGGCCGCCGCATCAGCCGGTGTGACACGCCGCGTCTGGGCGCACCAGGCACCGTAGCGCAGCGGCACGCCGCCCGTCACCATGAAATAAAACAGGGCGCCCAGCGCAAAATAATCGCTGGCGGCGCCGGTCCGGTAGCCGCCGCCGCTGGTGGGGAAAAATTGTTCCGGCGCCTGCCAACTGGCGGTGCCGGTATAGCTGTGTTCCTGCACGGCGGCCAGGCGGCGGTTGGCGCCGAAGTCGGCCAGTTTAATCAGGCCCTGGCGTGTATCGACCAGCACATTGCCCGGCTTTAAATCCAGGTGCCGCCAGCCATATTGATGGACCTTGCCCACCGCCTGGTTCAACTGCCCCATCCACCCCAGCACCGTCGCCAGCGTTGGTTGCTGTCCGGCGTGGCGCAGCGCCTGCATGTGGCGGCCCAGGTCGCAGTGCAGCAGTTCCAGTGCCAGCACCGGTAAGCCGCGGTGGCGGCCACAGTCGAGCAGGCGCACGATATGCCGCCCGTCCCACGGCCCCAACGATTCCAGGAAGTCAATTTCCGCCTCGGCGCTGGCGATCCAGCGTTGCCGCAGCGCCGGTTGGGCCTGCGCCATCTGCATTTCGTTGACCAGTTTCAGCGCCACGTCACCGGCGCCGGCGTGGCCGACGGCGGTGCCGGACTCACAGCCGGCGGCGCGCCATACGGCGCCGTACGCGGAACCGCCGATCCGTTCAATCAGCCGGTAATGTCCCCGTTCCAGGGCAATGATGGTGCCGCAAGCGTCCATGGCGTTCCTTTTGCGGCAAACTGCCGCGCCTGGAACCCGCTAGCGGGGGGGATGAAAAACGGCCTGACGCTGGCAAGCGGCAGGCCGTGATGGCGCCAGCGCAATGGCGCGATGGCTCAGTGGCTCAGTGGCCGTGGCGGTGATGGTGGCGGTGCCCGTGGCGGTAATAGTCACCGCGATACTCCTGGTAATACACCACCGGGCGGGCCGGCTCCACGTAGACCACGCGTGGCGCCGGGCGGTAGTAATAGCGCGGCGCTGGTTCGTAGTACACCGGTGCGGGTTCGTAGTAGACCGGCGCCGGTTGCGCATAGACGCGGGTCGACACGTAACCCCGGCTATGGCCGTGGCCGCCGCCGAGACTGTTGCCGACCACGGCGCCGACCAGACCGCCCACCACCGCGCCGCCCGAACCACCGTTTTGGCTGCCGATGGCCGCGCCGATCACGGCGCCGGCGGCGGTGTTGAAATCACGGTCGCCCGCAGCGCTGGCCGAGGTCGACAAGGCAATCGCGCCCAGCATGGCAACGGCGCTCAAAAATTTCTTGTTCAGCATGATGTGTTCCCCTTTGGCGAGGCCCGGCGGGCCCATTGCTTTAGATCATGGATTCACTGTAGCTGCTGTAGGAATCGTCGCCCACCCCTTATACATATTCTTACAAAGGTCGCCGGTTTTGTAACGACAGTGCTTCCCACTCTTGCCGCAGCAGGCGGTACACCTTGACATCCTGGTTGAAGGTATTCAGGTCGGCCGTCAGCAGGTGGCGGACCGTGCATAGTTTGCCTTTGAGCATGTCTCTGTCCGGAGTGCGCTTGTCTTTCATGGTATGACACTGGCCGCTTGCCTGCAATGCGATGATTTTTGCAAGCCCCCCCTGCGCAACATGAATTAATCGGTTATTGTTTTAGTCCATTCATTGAGGAAAGCCATGAAATACGCCGTATTGACTACCGTCTTATGCTGCACGCTGGGCGCCGCTACCGCGGCTCCGGCCAACGATCCCGCCACCCTGGGACAAATTCGCGACACCGCCATGAAAAGCGACTATGCGTTCGAGCGCCTGGCCGACATGACCGACTTGATCGGCCCGCGCCTGTCGGGCTCGCCGGGTGCCGCCGCCGCCGTCGAGCAGGTGGCCGACGCGATGCGCAAACTGGGCGCCAAGGTGACGCTGCAACCGGTCAAGGTGCCGCACTGGGTGCGCGGTGTCGAAACGGCGGAACTGGTCGATTACGCGGGTCGTCCCGCCGGCCTGTCGCAGCGCGTGGTGTTGACCGCGCTGGGCGGCTCCGGTGCGACGCCGGCCGCCGGCATTACCGCGCCGGTCCTGCTGGTGAAAAATTTCGATGAATTGAAAGCCCGCGCTGCCGAGGTGAAAGGCGCGATCGTGTTGTTCGACGTGCCGTTCGACCAGGGCATGGCCGACCGTGGCCTGGCCGGTCCGGCGTACGGGCATGGCTCGAACTACCGCACCAACGGCCCGCGCGAAGCGGCGGCGCTGGGCGCGGTGGCGGCCTTGGTGCGCTCCGTGGGCGGCGCCGATTACCGCATCCCGCACACCGGCGCGACGCGCCTGAACGCCAACCAGCGTATCCCCGCCGCCGCCGTGACGGTGGAAGACGCGCTGCTGGTGGGGCGCTTGCTCAAGCGCGGCCCGGTGAAAATGCACCTGACCTTGACGCCGCAAAATTTGCCGGACGCCGACAGCTACAACGTGATTGCCGATTTGCCGGGCACGGAATTGCCGGACGAAGTGGTGATCGTGTCCGGCCACCTCGATTCATGGGACCTGGCGACCGGTGCGCATGACGACGGCACCGGCGTGGCCGGCGCCATGGGCGTGCTGCAGACGCTCAAGCAACTGGGACTGAAACCGCGCCGCACCATTCGCATGGTGGCGTGGATGAACGAGGAAAACGGCTTGCGCGGCGGCCAGGCATACCACGCGGCCTACAAGGACGCGTTGGACAAGCAGTACGCCGGGATTGAAAGCGATGGCGGCGGCGGGCGCCCGTTCGGCATCCGCGCCAGCATCGCGCCGCAATCGGTGAAATACTTTGCGCCGCTGCAGCAAGTGCTGCAACCGATCGGCGCTGGTGTGTTCCAGCGCCAGGACCACCTGGGCGCGGCCGACCTGAGCTACCTGGAGGCGGGCGGTGTGCCGTTGTTTGAACCGGTGGTCGACACCCACAGCTATTTCCACTACCACCACACCCCGGCCGATACGCTCGACAAGGTGGAGCCGGACAGCCTGAAGCGCCACGTGGCGGTGTTGTCCACGCTGTCGTGGTTCCTGGCGAATATGGAACAGCCACTGGGCCGCGCGCCGGCGCCATTGAAATAACTCTCGCCGCTGGAAAGCAACAAGGGGCCGTCGGCCCCTTGTTTACATCGCGTTCAGTGGAATCTTCAGGTAGCGCACGCCGTTATCCTCCGGTTCCGGCAAGTGTCCGGCGCTCAGGTTGACCTGGATCGCCGGCAGGATCAGCACCGGCATCGACAGGGTGGCGTCGCGCTGCGTGCGCATGGCGACGAATTCCTGCTCCGACACGCCGTCGCGGATATGGATGTTGGCGGCGCGCTGCGCCGCCACTGTGGTTTGCCAGGCCGGGTCGCGCTGCGTGGGCGGATAGTCGTGGCACATGTACAGCCGGGTTTGCGGCGGCAAGGAAAGCAGACGGCGCACCGACTGGTACAGGGCGTTGGCCGAGCCGCCGGGGAAATCGCAGCGCGCGGTGCCGACGTCCGGCATGAACATGGTGTCGCCAATAAAGACCGCATCGCCGATCTGGTAGGCGATATCGGCCGGCGTATGGCCCGGCACGTGCAGCGCACGCGCGTGCAGGGCGCCGATCATGAACGCCTCATCGGCCTCGAACAAATGGTCGAACTGGGCACCATTATGGGCGTCCGCGTGCTTAAAATTATAGATGCCGGAAAAGGCCTGCTGTACCGTGCGGATGGCCGCGCCGATGGCGATGCGTCCGCCCAGTTGCTGTTGCAGGTAAGGGGCGGCCGACAAATGGTCGGCATGGGCGTGGGTCTCCAGCAGCCATACCGTATTGAGGCGGTGTTCGCGGATAAAGGCCACCACCTGGTCGGCATGGTGCGTCGCGGTGCGGCCGGATTTGGGGTCGTAATCCAGCACGGAGTCGATCACCGCGCAATCGGTGCCATCGCCCGCGTGCACGACGTACGTGACGGTGGCGGTGGCGGAATCAAAGAAGGCCTGGACTTGTGGGTTCATATGAGACATTTGATTTTTTGGCCGCGTCATTATAATGAAAATACATATGGTCACGGTAGTGGCGCAATGTAGTGGCGCAATGTAGTGCCGCAATGTGATGCCGTCGTGTAGGGGCCTCACCGCGATGATACCCCCATGCTATGCTGCGGCATGCAGACCGAAGACGCTTCCCTGACTCCCCCTTTCGTCTACCTTGCCAAGTGGACCCTGATTGCCACCGTGGTGGCGGCGCTGGCCGGCAGCGCCTCCGCGCTGTTCTTGTTCGCGCTCGATGCCGCCACGGCGGCGCGCCAGGCGCGGCCCGCGATCATCTGGCTGCTGCCGCTGGCGGGGTTTGTGGTTGGCTGGATTTATCTGCGCTTCGGCCGTGCGGTGGAAGCGGGCAACAACTTGCTGATCGATGAAATCCACGACCCGAAACAGGTGGTGCCGCTGCGCCTGGCGCCGCTGGTGCTGGGCGCCACCGTGGTGTCGCATTGGTTCGGCGCCTCGGTGGGGCGTGAAGGCACGGCGGTGCAAATGGGTGGCGCGCTGGCCGACCAGTTGACCCTCGTGTTCCGTTTGCGCCCGCATGACCGGCGCATTCTGCTGATGGCGGGCATCAGCGCGGGCTTTGCATCGGTGTTCGGCACGCCGTTGGCCGGCGCGATCTTCGGGCTCGAAGTGCTGGCCATTGGCCGCATGCGCTATGACGCGATCTACCCGTGCGCAGTGGCGGCCATCGTGGCCGATCTTGTCGCCGGCGCCTGGGGCGTGCAGCACAGTCATTACAGCGCTGGTCCGGTGCCGCCGGCCGGGGCGCTGGCGTTGCTGGCGGTGGCCTGCGCCGGCATCGTGTTCGGCCTGGCCGGCATGGCGTTTGCGCGCGGCACGCATGCGCTGTCGGCGCTGGTCAAGCGCCACATCGCCTATCCGCCGCTGCGGCCCCTGTTGGGCGGGATTGTGTTGGCGCTCGCCGTCTGGGGGCTGGGCACCGACCGCTATATCGGCCTGGGCTTGCCGGTGATCGCCGAGGCGTTCCAGGCCCCGTTGCCGCACTGGGACTGGCTCGGCAAATTTGCCTTTACGGTGGCGTCGCTCGGCAGCGGATTCAAAGGCGGCGAGGTGACGCCGCTGTTCTATATCGGCGCCACCCTGGGTAATGCGCTGGCGCCGTTGCTGCAGCTGCCGTTTGCCTTGCTGGCGGCGCTGGGCTTTGTCGCGGTCTTTGCCGGGGCGGCCAATACGCCGATCGCGTCAACCGTGATGGCACTGGAATTGTTTGGTCCCGCGATCGGCCCCTATGCGGCACTGGCCTGCATCGTCGCCTACCTGTTTTCCGGCCACACCGGCATTTATCACGCGCAGCGGCGCGGCGATGGCAAAAGTGTTCGCTGAAGTGCGCCGGACGGCAACTGCGACGATTACCACAGCACCTGGCCATTGGCCACCACCGTGCCGCCGGGCGCGGCAACCCGCCAGCGCACCGGGGCGAAGGTCTTGGTGACGGCAAGGGCAGTGGTCTGCGGATACAGGCTGACCCGCATGGGATCACCACACGGATAGACCCGGCACGGATAGACCCGGTCCAGGTAGCCGGTCGAGGCGTAAACTCGTAGGCGCAAGCGCCCGCGTGCCCTTGCGTGGACCCCATCCGGGGCGCCAGGCGCGGGCGAGCGGGCTGTGCGCGCGTCGCTCTGCGTGACCGCGTCGATAGCTGACCAACCGGCGCGCATGGACTGCGCGTCGGACGGGGCGATAGCCTGATTGAGGAACAGCAGTTCACCGCACGATGGCGGCAAGTCGTACTGGACGTGCAGAGCGGCCGAGTCGGGCATGGTCAGCGTGATCGCGACCCCGGCCGACTCCGCGCGGCAGACTGACGCCATGATGGCCGCCAGCAGCACGGGAGATTACTTCAATACAGCACCGCAAAAATTGTCATGGTGGCGCAATTGATGCGGCAGTACACCTCATCGCGGGGCCAGGCCCGGACGAGGAATTTAGTTGGCAGCGATGGAGCGCGCGACCATGGTGGTGCTCTTGCAGGTGCCCAGGGAAGCTGCATTGGAACCGGATTCCGCCGTCATTGCTTCTTGGCATGCACCGCTTTGCTGCTGGCGGGCCGCATGACCTGGGGCCATCAGGCCGTTCAGGATGTAAAAGAAGTAGAAGGCAATAGCTGAGATGGCAAATGTTTTCATTTTTACTCTACCCGTTGCGTTGTAGAAAATATTTTAGCAGAAGTGAGTTGATAAGTGTCAAACAAAAAGCAAATATAATTAACGAGTAGAAACTTTTGATGGGAAAAAGCAACGGAGTTACTCAGTTTTGTCATAATTTTGCTGCGACGCAAGATTTTGATTGTAAGTGAGCAATTTACTTGCCTGATGGAATCCAATCGATGCCATACGATGCCTTAGCGATTCACCTAGTCAACTGCGCTTGCCCATGCATTTATTTCATCCGCTGCCAATATGATGATCCGGACAATTGACAAATGCAATAAACACAATAGGTGGTATAAAAATAACCACGTTTATGCGGGCAATCGACGCGTTTTCACCACGGTAAATGCTGCACTGCAATGTAATTGGTAAATCTATTGCCGTGTAGCCATGATTGTTGCGGATGGCAATGATGCCATATGGAGATCGGCGCCACCGTGTGGGGTGGCCGATAGCGGGTATGGCTGCAGCGGGCCCATATTGTATAGGACAATTTGGCGGATGCATCGCTTTGTCGTCTGGCCAGACGAGCGCTCACCGGAATTCGGTGCTATCAACGAATTTGGCAAATGCCAACATTGCATGGCATAATGACGCGCTCTGTGCGCCTCGATGGTGAAATCGGTAGACACAGGAGACTTAAAATCTCCCGACGCAAGTCGTGCCGGTTCGATTCCGGCTCGAGGCACCACAGTATCCTCAAGGCTTACAGCCGTAGTGCTTACTAACTTGAGCCCAAGATTTTTTCCGCAATTCTGGAATTTTTCCGCAAAAATCCAAACTGCCTATTTTGTAGGCGTCACCAATTTGCCTTTGCGATGCCGCACATAATGCGCGGTCATGGTCGGCGTCGTATGTCCAAGCTGATCCTGTGCTGCTGCCATTCCGGCAATTTGCTCCTTGTCCGTGCCCGCTTTGGCGCGTAAATCGCGGAACTGAAACTGCCTGATCTTTTCAGCCAGTTTCGGGTGCATGGATGCGGCAGCCTTTCGGGCGCGGTCGAAAGCGCCACGCAACTCGTTTTCCGTCATCCGCTGGCCTGATGTATTACATACCAATGCGATCCCGGCCACTTTGCGCTCATTGATGCGCGCTATGACCTCAGCCAGTTGACCTTCCACAGCAATGCGCAGGCGCTTCCCCGTCTTGTTCTGCGTGATGGCCAG
>JAIENA010000076.1 GCA_019751755.1 Burkholderiaceae bacterium
CTAAGGCAATCACGCTACGGCGCAGGGCGGGATGGTTATACATGATTAGGAGCAATAATTCATAAAGGCGGCATTATAGTCCAATGAGAATTATTCTCAATTACTTAAATGATGATGATCGTGTAACATCATGTAACCACCACTTCCCGATCCCGTGGAGCCAACAGATGAAGAATGTGCAACTATTATCCGGCCGCAGCATGCCGTCGCTCGGCCTGGGCACCTGGAACATGGGCGAACAGGCGGCCCAGCGCCAGCGCGAGGTCCGCGCGCTGCAACTGGGCCTGGACCTGGGGATGACCTTGATCGATACGGCGGAAATGTATGCCGATGGCGGCGCCGAGGAAGTGGTCGGCGACGCCATTGCCGGCCGCCGCGACGGTGTTTATCTGGTCAGCAAGGTCTATCCGCACAATGCCACCTTCAAAGGCGTGCAGGCTGCGTGCGAGCGCAGCTTGCGGCGACTGCGGACCGATTACCTCGATTGCTATTTGCTGCACTGGCGTGGCGCGGTGCCGCTGGCGGAAACGCTGGACGGCTTGCAGGCGTTAAAGCAAGCCGGGAAAATCCGCGATTATGGCGTATCGAATTTTGACCTGGACGATATGGAACAGGCCCGCACACTGCAAGGCGGTGACGGCATTGTCACCAACCAGGTGCTGTATAACCTGACGCGGCGCGGGATTGAATGGAATTTATTGCCATGGTCGCAGCAACATCAGGTGCCGGTGATGGCGTATTCACCGCTGGAATCGTCGATGCCGGGCGAGCAGCGGGTATTGCTGGGCAACCGCAGCTTGCAGGCGGTGGCGGCGCGGCATGACGTGACGCCGGCGCAGATCGCCCTGGCCTGGCTGCTGCGACAGGATCACGTGATCGTGATCCCCAAATCGTCCAATCCGGACCACGTGCAATTGAACCGGCAGGCGGCCGATATTGTTTTAACGGCGGATGATCTCACTGAACTTGATCGCGCTTTTCCACGGCCACGTAAAGGGACACCGCTGGATATGCGATGACCCCACCCGGCAACCATTAAATCGCCGGGCAGCCGCCGCCCTTGTCTTTGCAGTGGCAGGCAATCACCGAACGGATAATCTGCACCAGTTGGCAGGCGGCCGGGCCGGGCCGCTCGGTATTGGCAATGATCAGCGACAGTGTCAGCTTGCGCTTTTGTCCGGTGCGTAATGGCAGGGCTTTTAATTCACCCCGTTCCAGTTCGCCGGCAATCTTGTGGGTGGCCATCCAGCCATAACCGAGCCCCGCTTTCACCATGTCATTGCGGGTGGCCGGGCTGGTAACGGTCCAGCGCTGGGTCGAATTAAGCCAGCCATAATCACGGGGATTTTGTACCCCGCCATCACGCACCACGATATGCAAATGCCGGTTTAAATCCTCCGCATTGATGCTGCGCCCCAAACCGTGCAAAGGATGGTCTGGGTGCGCCACCGCGACAAATTCAATGTCGAGCAAGGCGTCGCCTAAAAAACCGGTGGGCACGGTATTGGCGATGACGATATCGGCGCGCTTTTCCCGCAGCACATCGTCCGATTCAGACAAAATCGTTTCCACCACGTTGACACGGGTATGGCGCGCCAGTGGTTCAAATTCGCGCAGGATACGCACCAGTAATTCCGATGGAAACAGGCTGTCGACGGCGAAGCCCAACTCGGATTCCCAGCCGGCATTGAGGCTGCGGGCAAAGTCCTCCAGCTGAAAAGCGTCATCGAGTAATGCGCGGGCGCGCTGCAACAGCGCGGCGCCATGACTGGTGAGCCGGGCACGGCGGCCATCGATTTCCAGTAATTCCACGCCCAGTTGTTCCTGCAGGCGCGCCACCATATAACTGACGGAGGACTGGCTGCGGTGCAGCGCTTGCGCCGCCTGGGCATATCCGCCGCATTCCACGATCGCTTGCAGCACTTGCCATTGTTCGAGCGTACTGCGGGGGATTTTCATTTACTCTGCATGATATACACGCCGTCCCAGTCTTCCGGCGGCGGCTCCGCTTCCAGCCGGTCGCAGCGCTCGATATACATGGCCGCCGCCTTATCGCCGGGATGCAAGGCCAGCACTTCCTGGAAGGACTGGCGCGCCGCCGCCCATTTCTGCTTGCGGTAATTGATCACGCCATGGCGGAATAAACCCATCGCGTCGATTAAATGCGGATAGGTGTCGTCGGTATGGAAATCCATCACTTCGTAAATCGACACCGGCTTGGTTTTACCCTGCACCACCACGATATCGAGTTCGCGCACGCGGTAGGTGCCGCGCAGCGCGCGGTAAGTAAATTCGCTGATCAGGATATGCGCGCCATATTGCTTGCAGGCCGACTCCAGACGGGCCGCCAGGTTGACGCCATCGCCAATGATGGTGTAATCCATGCGTTTCTTGGAACCGATGTTGCCCGACACCACGGAGTCGGAATTCAAGCCGATGCCGATATCGATCGGCAGCTTGCCATCGCGGATGCGCGGCTGGTTCCACGCGCGCAGTTCGCGCATCATCGCAATCGCCGTGCGCACCGCCCGGTCCGGATCATCTTCATGCGGCACCGGAATGCCGAACGCCGCCATGATGGCGTCGCCGATGAATTTATCGAGCATGCCTTCTTCACGCTGGATGCAGTCCACCATCATCGTGAAGTACTCGTTGAGCAGCGCCACCGTGCCCTGCGCACCCAGTTGCTCGGTGATGGTGGTGAATTTGCGGATATCTGAAAACAGCACGGTGGCCGTGACGTTTTTACCGCCCAGCATTTCGGCGCCATTGGCCACCATCTGGTCGGCGATGCTCGGGTCCATGTAGCGCGACATGGTGGCCTTCAGGCGCTTCTCACCGGAGATATCGTCCAGCATCAGCATCCAGCCGATGCGCTTCTTTTCCACCGACAGCAGCGGCTGCACCGAAAAGTTGACGGAAATGGTTTCATCGCCGACGATCAGCGGCGCATCCATCATGTGTCCGGCCGACTGGTTTTCCTCGACCTGGCGCAGCTTGTCGACCACCCAGGTGTTCGGGCCGGTGAAGAAGTCCTGCGCCGGGCGGCCCAGCATGGTGGCGGCGTCCGACCGCAAGATGGCCAGGCCGGCCGCGTTGCAGGTGACGATCTTTTCCTGACCGTCCAGCGTGATCACGCCGTTCGACATGGATTCCAGCATGGCCTCGTTGTAATTCTTCATTTGCTGGACGTCGGCAAACAGCTTGGCGTTTTCCAGCGCAATCGAGATCTGCGCGGTGAACGCCCGCAGGCGCGATTCGTCTTCGCTGGTGAACGGCCCGCCGCGCTTGTTCAAAACCTGCGTCACGCCGATGGTTTTGCCGTTTTTATTGACGATCGGGACGCACAGGATCGAGCGGGTGAAATAGCCGGTGCGCTTGTCAAAAGCGGGATTGAAGCGCAAGTCGGCGTAGGCGTACGGGATATTGATGGTTTTATTCGACGTAAACACGGCGCCGGCGATACCGGCGGAGTTGGGCAGCCGGATTTGCATCGATTCCAGTCCCTGCCCCACTTCCGACCACAGTTCATTGGTCTTTTCATCGTTGAGGAACAGCGTCGAGCGCTCGGCGTTCAGCAGCCGGGTCGCTTCGCCCATCACGCGCTGCAACAGCGAACCAAGTTTGATGTCGGCCGTCACTTCCGACACCACATCGATGAATTCCATCTCCTGGCGCCGCACTTTCTTCATGCTTTCCAGGAAGCGCGCGCTTTGCAGCGCCAGCGTGCCTTGCGTGGTCAACGCTTCGAGCAACTGCAAATCATTGCGGGTGAATTTGCCCTTGCGCTTGTTCAGCGTTTGCGACACGCCGATGATCTCGCCTTTGAAGGTGCGGATCGGCACGCACAGAATGTTGCGGGTGACAAAACCGGTCTGCTCGTCAATCGCGCGGTTGAAGCGGCCATCCGCGTAGGCGTCGGCAATCACCAGCGGCTCGCCAGTGGTAAACACGTGGCCGGCAATGCCGGACGTGTTCAGGAAGCGGATTTCACGCTGGATCTCGCCTTGCGCAATGCGGGAAAACAATTCGCCGGTTTCCGCGTCGTTGAGGAACAGCGTGCCCCGTTCGGCGTCGAGTTCTTCGGTGGTGACTTCGACCAGCGCGGTCAGGATTTCATCGAGCGTATCGAAGGCGGCCATGCGGCGCGACACTTCCAGCAACAGTTCGACTTGCCGCAAGCGGCGCGTTTGCGCACCGGCGCGGGCTTTGGCGGCAGCGGCGCCGGCGGGGGGGCTGTCCGTCTTTTTGACGCGCGGCTCAAGCGCGCTCTTATCGATAAAGTTCATGCGATCGACTATGCCTGCCGGGCTTCCAGTACATCGCGCAAGGCGCGGATGGTTTCATGCAATTGCAACACTTCGCTGCGGTGCGCGGTAGCCGTTTGCTGCAGGGCTTCGGCGTGCTCGCGCGTGACCCGCTCCAATTCCGAACGCAGCACCGACACGGTGTCGCGCAGTTGGGTGATTTCCCCCTGGGCCCCGGCGGTGGCCGTTTTCAGTGCCGCTTCGCGCTCCGCGCGCGATTGTTCCAGCGCGTCGCGCAAGGTCAGCACGGTGGCGCGCACTTGCTGCACTTCATTATGCGATGCGGCCAGCGCGTCCTGCACCTGCCGCGCACGCTCATGGTGGGCCAGTTCCAGCTCCGAACGCAATTCAATGATGGTCCGCTGCAACATCCTCACTTCCGACAGCGCCAGGTACAGCGCATCGGGTTCGTCCGGAGCGTTCAACGGATCAGCGTTCTTGGTTTTTGTCATGCGTCAATCATACCATTCGGGCATTACCGAGTCATGGGCCGGCCAAGCCAAGCAAGTGCTTTGCAATTTTTCGCCAGCGGCCAAGCGCGCCGTTATAATGCGTATTCATCTATATTAATAGGTAGCATAACTGTGTCCGACCGCCTTGCCGTATTACCACAATACCTGCTGCCCAAGGGAGCGCTGACCAATTTCGCCGGCCGGGTTGCCGGTGCCAAAGGCGGCAGTAAAACCACGTGGCTGATCCGCTGGTTTGTCGCGAAATACAACGTCAACATGGCCGAGGCGGCCAATTCGGACATCGCGAGTTATCACAGTTTTAACGAATTCTTTACCCGTGCGCTGAAGCCGGGTGCCCGTCCGCTGGCCAAGGCGGACTTTGTCTGCCCGGTCGATGGCCGCATCAGCCAGTTCGGCGCAATCGATGATGACCAGATTTTCCAGGCCAAGGGCCACAGCTTTTCCACCACCGCGCTGGTGGGCGGCGACGCCGCGCTGGCCGCGAAATTCCGCCACGGCAGCTTTGCCAACCTGTACCTGAGCCCGCGCGACTACCACCGCATCCACATGCCGTGCGACGGCCGCCTGACGCGTATGATTTATGTGCCCGGTGCGCTGTTTTCCGTCAACCCGACCACGGCGCGCGGCATCCCCGGCCTGTTCGCCCGCAACGAACGGGTGGTGTGCGTGTTTGACACGGCCAACGGGCCGTTCGTGCTGGTGCTGGTGGGCGCCACCATCGTTGGCAGCATGGCGACCGTGTGGCACGGTGTTGTAAATCCACCACGCCACACCGACGTCAAGGAATGGACGTACGACGACCAGCAGATCGTGCTCAAAAAAGGCGACGAACTGGGTCGTTTCCTGCTCGGTTCCACGGTGGTCATGCTGTTCCCCAAAGACCAGCTGCACTTCAATCAGGCCTGGCAACCGGCTGGCCCGGTGCAGTTGGGCGAGGCCATGGCCAACCTGCGTTAATACTTTAATACGCCAAGGATTTCTTATGCGTTTGATCCGTGCCGCCCTGCTGGCGGCGGCCCTGCTGTCGGCGGGCGCCGCGCTGGCCTCCCCCGCCGTGCCGCGCAACGGCGCCGAATACCAGACCCTGGCCACGCCGATGTCGGTGGCGCCGGCCGGTAAAAAGGTCGAAGTCATTGAGTTCTTCATGTACCACTGCCCGGCCTGCAACGCGCTGGAACCGGCGCTGGCGGCATGGGTCAAGAAGCAAGGCGACGCCATCAACTTCCGCCGCATCCACATGCCGCATATGCCAAACGATCCGGAAGCGCATTTATTCCTGGCGCTGGAAGCGCTGCAACTGGACGTGGCGCTGCATGACAAGGTGCTGCACACGTGGCACGTGGAACGCCAGCGCCTGCGCACCGATGACGACAACCTGGCATGGGCCGTCAAGCAGGGCATCGACAAGCAGAAATTCCTCGAGGCATACAACTCGTTCGGCGTCACCACCCGCCTGCGCAACCTCGACAAGCTGATGAGCAGCTATCAGGTCGACAGCACGCCGACGCTGGTCATCAACGGCCGCTACCTGACATCGCCATCGATGGTGATGGAGAAAAATCCGGACCTGCCGCGCGCGTCGCTCGATGCGGCGACCTTCCAGGTGGTCGATGCGCTGGTGCAGAAGGCGCAGCAGGACATGGCGAAATAAGCCACGCTGACGCACCCGCCATTCAGCGCCCCTGCGGCGCGGCTGGCAGGCCGTCTTGGGCCACCACTCAGGCCGGCCATGCAATGGCTTCAAACAAGCGCTGCAGCTTGGTGGCCCGGTCTGCATTGACCATCTTCACATGGGCAATCCTGCCGGCCAGATAAGCGCGGAAGTCGGTATGCCGGTCGCGGTTTTGCGTGGCGGGACCGTGGCGTACGCAGTTCGTCAATGTGGCTTTGAGGGCGTCGTAGTCGCTACGCGCGATATTCGGATGACGGTTGACCACCACGCCGGTTACTTGCTGGCGGGTCGCTGCGCGCATCAGCCGTGTTTTGCGGTGATGTACTTGAAAACCTTCTTCCAGCGCGATGGCGGCCACCTGCAGGTGAAACCGTTCCGCGCGCCGCGCAAACGCGGCGCCACCGGAAAACGCCAGGTCGTCCGCATAGCGGCTGTACGTCGCGCCCTGCGATTGGGCCAGTGACGACAGACGCAGGTCGAGCCGGTAGGCGCACAGGTTGGCCAGCGCGGGCGAACATGGCGATCCTTGCGGCAGATGGGGACTTTTCAATGCCTGGCGTTCAGTCCAATTCAATGCGGCACCCAGCTGCCTGTCATTGAAGGCACTGGGGGGTGTGCGGTTGACGCACAGGCGGGCCAAGGTTCCCGCCACACTGGCGCAGTAGCCCAGCTTTGCAAACAGCGCATGGATGCGCGACAGTTGGATGCTCGGAAAAAAATCCTTCAGATCCATGCGGATCACGACGGTCTGTCCGGCATGCAGCGCCGCGTGCGTGACGCAAGAGTGCCCCCGCCGGAAACCATGCGCGGCGGGATGCGGTGGCACCCGATCCAGTATTTCGCGCAATATTTTTTGCTGCAGGCGGCGCAGCCGCGCCTTGGGAATTTCAATCAGGCGCACGCCGCCACTACGTTTCGGCACCCAACGATAGTGATAGTGCTGCAGCCGCTCCTGCCCTTCACCACCCAGCCGCCACTGGTCGGCCAACCAGCCCAACGCCCCCACCGGCTCATCGAACCACGCGGCCAGCGCACCGACCGACGCCAATGCCGGCAGCGCCAGCGCGGCCAGCCACGCGGGCGGCACTGGCCGCACTGGCGGATCGACGCAATAACGGCGCAGCGGCGGCAGATCCGCGCCAACGACCCACGCATCACCATCGCCATCGCCATCGCCATCGCCATCATTATCGTCCTCATTACCATCGCCCCGGCCCAGGCACTGCCACAGCAG
>JAIENA010000402.1 GCA_019751755.1 Burkholderiaceae bacterium
CGCCACCGCCATCCCCGGCGCCGGCGCGCGGCAGGCCCGCCGTGCTGACGCCCAGGCGCTCACGTCCGTGCGACAGCACGACAAACGGCGCGCACGGGGCCTGCACTGAACAGGACGGGCCGCCCGCCACATACTGCAATTGGCCGTCGCGGTCGCGGGTTTGCACGGTGCGGTTGGCAATCGCCGTCGATGCCGCATAAGCGTAGGTGGTCAGTGCCGGCGTCACGCTGTAGCGCAGCCGCTGGCCCCAGGCATCGGCGCCGTCGATGCCGAGCGCGGCCCACGGCAGGAAGCCGGAACAGTCGGCGTCGCTGGCGCAGGGTGACGATCGCTCCAGCCCGTCGAACGCGGAGGCGGCGGGCAGCGGCAGGCGGCCGTTGACGGCGGCAAAGCCGGCCAGCGCCTCCTTGGCTTGGGCCAGTAGCAACAGCGTCTGCTGCTCGCGCCGGGCTTGCGGGTTGGTACTGCCGAAGGCGGATATCAGCAGTGATGACCCCGCCAACGCCAGGATCGCCAGCAGGATCAGCAGCACGGCACCCGCTTGCCGTTGACGGTGGGGGCGCTTGTGCTTGTGCTTACTATTGATCGACATCGCGTATTTCTCCGCTGGCCTCGATGTAACGCTGGCCCGGTTTCAGCGTGACGCGGCGGCCCGAGGGTAGCGTCAACGTCACCTTGCCATCGCGCCCGACCGTGCGCTGCCCGTTTGGCAGCACTTCGTGGTTCAGCCAGACCGTGGTGTTGCCGTGTGCCGGGCGCACCACGCCGTTCAACACCAGCGGTGGTGGCGGCACGGGCGGCGTTGTGTCGGCCGGCACGGCCGATTGCGCCGTGCCATAGCGCTGGGCGTCGAGTTGGGCGCGCTGCTGCGGGGTGTTGAACAGGCGGCCCAGCGGCGGCGGCTCGCTGGCGTGGGCCATGTTGGTTGAACTGACCGAACTGACCGAACTGACCGAACTGACAAATACCAGCAGCACCGCCGCCAGGCACTGCCTCGGCTGCGGCAAGCCTGTTTGGAATTGCCAAATAGGTAAAATAGGTAACTTTCTCATGGTGGCTCCCCCTGCGCCAGCACCGGTGTGGCCGGCACCGCGTGTGGCGACGGGATGGCGCCCGCCATGGCGGCCGACTGGCCCTCGGGGGCGGCGTTTGCGGTCAGCGTGACCCAGTTCAGCGTGCAGGCGGCCGTCACGGTCGGCGCCAGCGGCGTATTGGGCGCCGACGTGGGGCGTTTTAACGTGCATTCCTGCACGGTGCTGTGGCCCTGCGCACGCAAGCCTGACAGCAGTGCGAACAGGTCGCCTTCGTGCAGCAAGTCCATTTGCACCCGCATGCGGGTGGTATATAGCCGGTAGCGGCCCAGGTTCATGGCCGGCGACACCACGACCGGCTGGCGTGGTGCGATGTCATAGGCGATCGGCGCCAGGTGGTACTGCTCCTGCAATTGGCGCAGCGTATCGAGCCAGTCCAGCCGGTTTTCCGTGCCGACCAGCCGGCGCGCCTGCAATTGCTGATAAATCGGCTGGAACAGGGCGATATCGCGTTTTTCCTGTTCCACCAGAGCCAACTGATGGCGCGCCAGTTCGCGCGCCTGCGCCGCCGCCAGTTGGCGCGCGCGCGCCTCATGCCATAGCAGCCGGGTCCCGGCCACGGCGGCGAGGGCGCAGCCGGCCGTGATGGCAAACACCAGCGCCGCCAGCCACAGGTGGCGGAAGTCGCGCAGCCACCAGGGCGGTGCGCGGTGGATGGTGGCGGCATTCATGGTGACCATCCCAGCACCAACGTGAACGGCGACGGTGGCGGCGCCTCGACGCTGGCGCGGCCACTGAGTTTGACGTCCGGGCGCACGTCGAGCACCGGCCGCTCAATCACGACGGCCAGGCGCGGATGACGGGCCAGTTGCCGCGCAAACGCCTGCATGCTGTCCACCACGCCACGCGCATCAGCGCGCTCCAGCCGCACTTCGGCCTCCACCCGCAGCGACTGGCGTGGTTTGACGGGGATCCCCAGCAGAGCGGATGGGACCGGGGCGGCGTCAGGTGGCGCGCCCGTTTCGCCCGTTGCCGCAAAGTCGCTGCCACCTGGCCCGGCTTGCGCCATCGCGCCTGCCATGGCGGCGTCCACAGCACTGGCTCCGGTTGCGGCGCCGTTCCCCGTGCGTGCCCCTGCGCCCTGACCGGCATGAGCACCGCCATCGGCGGCCGGTGCCTCCACCTGCCACGCCAGCGACACCAGTTGTATTTGCGGCGACTGGTCCAGCGCGGCGCTGAGCAGCGACAGCATGGCCAGCGGCGTTGGACTCTGGTCCGCCAGCAGGCGGTCCACCATGACGGCGGCGCGCATGTCCGCGGTGGGCGCGGCGGTGGGGGCGAGCGGCGCCATGGCGCTGCGGTAGCGTGTGGTGAAATGGCGGTTTTCTTCGGCCAGCGATGCGGCCGCCACATCGGCCTCGGCATAGGCCGACAGGTTGAAACCGGTCCATACCAGCGCGCACGCGGCCACCGTCAGCGCCGAGGCATACAGCCCAGCGCGGACCTGCCACAGGCGGAAATAACGCGCATCCGGGCCGCACGGGTAATGGCTGTGCAGCGGATGGCGCGCCAGCAGTTGCAGCAGCAGCGTGTCGGCCAACAGCGCTGTTCCGGCCGGTCCGCGCGGCACGCCGCAGCGCTCAAAAGCCATCGCCAGCGGTATCAAATGAAAGGTGTTTTCCGGTCCGCTGGCACAGCGCGCCGATAGCGTGGCCAGCGCGTCGTCGGGGGTGACGAGCACGCTGTGCAGCAGGTCGCCCCGCTCCAGCAAGTGTGCCCCAAGCAGGAACTGACGGGTACGCGCGGTCTCGGCCGCGCAGTCGGCCTGGGCCGGGGCCAGGCGCGAGAATTGCAGTTGCCCGTCCCTGAAATAGCTTTGCCGCATGCCGCAGCTTTGCCACGTCACCAGCAGCACGTGCGCCTGCATAAAGCCCAGCATCGGTGGCAAGGCGGCGCACAGCAGCGCGCACGACCAGATGCCGGCCAGCGGTGCTTGCACCAGTGTCAGGGCTTCGGTCCATTGCTGCAGCGCGACGGGATTGGTCAGCGCCGACATCAAGACGATATCGTCGCGGCGGCCGGGGCCGGCGACGCTGTCCGATGCCGATGCCGATGCCGATATTGATTCCGGCTCCCGTCCCTGTAGCGCCGCGCGGCGGTACGGCGTTTCACGGTAATGCTGTTGCAGGCGGCGCGCCAGCAGGTTGCGCCCGGCGCGGCCGCGTACGTGGGGCAGCAGCACGCGGTGGAAGTCTTCCTCCACCAGGTCGGCCAGCAGGCGCACCGGTGGGCGGCCCTGTTCCACCATGTAGTCGGCAAACGCATCGATGCCGCCCTGGTCCGGAGTGAACACCGGTCCCCGCGTCAGCACGCCGCGCCGCCAGCGCCAGGTTTCAAGCCTGCCGCCGCACAGGTAGGCCAGGTGCATGGACGCCGGGGGCCGCATCAGCGTCGTCCACATCGTTGTCTTCAGCGTCTTCACAGGCGGATGCTTCCTATCGTGTCGTACACCGGCCCCAGCACGGACAGCATGATCCACCCCAGCAGCAAGCCCAGGATCACCGTCATGGCCGGTTCCATCATCGCTTGCACGCGGTCGGTCATGTCGCGCACTTCGCGGTCATAAAAATAGCTGACATTGCGCAGCGCCCGGTCCAGCCCGCCCGTGGCTTCGCCGACTTTGAGCATGCGCACCACCAGCGGCGGGAACATGCCGGTGTTCTGGAACGCCGCCGCCACGCTGGCGCCTTCGGCAATTTGCTGTTGCGCGCGCGCGATGCCGTCGGCAATGGCGCGGTTGCCGGCGATGCCTTCGGACAGCCGCAGGCATTCCAGCACCGGAATGCCGGCCGCGTACATCAGCGCGAAATAGGTGGCGAAGCGGGCCAGGATGATCTTGTGCAGCACCGGTCCCAGCAGCCAGAGGCGCAGCACCATGCCGTCCCAGCGCCTGCGCGCCGCGCCGCTGCGGCGCAGGCGCCAGCGCAGCAGCAGCCAGGCCAGCACCGGCGCGGCCAGCAGCACAGGCCACCAGTGGATGACGAGATTCGAGACAACGATCAGGACGCGTGTGTGCAGCGGCAGTTGCTGGCCCATGTTGTGGATGAACGCGGTCAGTTGCGGCACCAGGTAAATCATCAGGAAAAACGTCACGGCCAGCACCACCACGCCCACCACCAGCGGATAGGTGAGGATCTTGCGCGTGCGCGCCGCCAGCTCGTCCTGCCATTTCAGGCTGTCGGCCAGATTGTGGAAGACCTCGGTGATGCGGCCGCTGTGTTCGCCCGCGCGCACCAGGCTGGTAAAGGTGCGGTCGAATACTTCCGGGTGCGCCTGCAACGCGTCGGACAACTGGCGGCCCGCTTCGATTGATTCAATCAGCGACGTGATGATTTCGCGGAAACGGGGATGCTGTGCCATGCTGTCGCGCAAATCGCCCAATCCTTCCAGGATCGGCACCCCGGCGCCCGTCATTTGCTCCATATGGAAGCAGAAGTTAATCAAGTCGGCGCGCGTGACCGGGCGCCGGCCCAGCGCCAGCGTGCGGGTGCGGGTGACGGTGTAGTCCACCAGGTCCAGCCCCATGCGGCCCAGGCGCAGTTCGAGGTCCGGCACATTGGCCGCTTCCATATTGCCGGGCACAACCTCGCCGCTGGCATCCATGGCCTGGTACAGGTAGTGCGGCATTATTGCAGCCTGTCAGTCAGGTCCGCCACACGCGCCACTTCCTCCAGCGTGGTGACGCCGGCCCGCACGCGCCGCATGCCGTCATCGACCAGCGAGCGGAAGCCGGCCTGCGCGGCGGCGCCGCGCAGCTCCCGCGCGGACGCGCGGCGGCCCACCAGTTCATCGAGCTCGCTGTTCATTTTCAGCACTTCCATGATGGCGATCCGGCCCTTGTAACCCTGGTGCGCGCAGCGCGGGCAGCCGACGGCGCGGTGGATCGTCGCGGGCGGATGGTCCGGCCCCAGTCCCAGCAGGCGGCGTTCGATCTCGTCCGCCGTGTCGGCGGCGCGGCAGTGCGGGCACAGCTTGCGCACCAGACGCTGGGCAATGATGCCGATGATATTGCCGGCCATAACGTCCGGCACGATGCCGATGTCGAGCAGCCGTGGCAGCGAACCGATGGCCGAATTGGTGTGTAGCGTCGAATACACCTGGTGCCCGGTCATGGCGGCGGCAAACGCCATTTCGGCCGTGTCGCGGTCGCGGATTTCACCGACCAGGATAATGTCCGGGTCTTGCCGCATCATCGAGCGGATGCCGTCGGCAAAACCGATCCGCGCCGCCTCGTTGACCGAGGTTTGGCGGATCATGTTCATCGGATACTCGACCGGATCTTCCAGCGTCATGATGTTGACGCTCTCGGTATTGATATGGTTGAGGATCGAATACAGCGTGGTGGTCTTGCCGCTGCCGGTCGGGCCGGTGACGAGGATCACGCCATGCGGGCGCGCGATCATCAGTTTTAATAGCGTCAGTTCGGCCTCATCGAGGCCCAGGCCGTCGAGCGGGACGATGCCTTGCTGGCGGTCCAGCACGCGCAGCACAATGTTTTCGCCATGGATCGTCGGCTGGCTCGAGGCGCGGAAGTCGATCTGGCGGCTGGAAAAACGGATGCCGATGCGGCCGTCCTGCGGCGCGCGGGTTTCCGCGATGTTCATGCCGCTGATGACTTTCAAGCGCACCGCCATCGCCGGCCAGTAGGATGTATGCAGGCTGCGGATCTGGCGCAAGATGCCGTCGATGCGGTAGCGGATCCGCAAGAAACCCTGTTCCGGTTCGAAATGGATGTCGGATGCGCCGTTTTGCACGGCGTCCGCCAGCAGCGCATCGATCAGGCGCACCATCGGGTGGCTGTATTCATCGGTGTCCGCCTTCATGCTGGCGTAGTTGACTTCGCCCGTTTCGATTTCATGCAAGATGCCGTCGATCGACAGTTCAAAGCCATAGTATTGGTCGATGGCGCGGCTGATGTCGGAGTCATTGACCAGTACCGGCGTGATGCGGATGCCTTGCACCAGCATGGCTTGTATCTGGTCCAGCGCGACGATATTGCTGGTGTCGGCCATGGCCAGCACCAGCTTGTCCTGGTCGCGCTCATAGACGATTGGAAACACCCGGTAGCGCTTGGCGACCTCTTTCGGGATCAGCTTCAGCGCGACCGCATCGACCACCAGGCTGGTGAGGTCGGCGGCCGGGGTTTGCAGCTTCTCGCTGAGCGCTTCGCGCATCGTCGCTTCGGTCACAAAGCCCAGTGAAATCAGCAAGCGCCCCAGCGGCTCGGCGCAGCGCTTTTGCTCGATCAAGGCGATACGCAACTGGTCTTCGCTGATGACGCCCTGGCGCACCAGCAACTTGCCGAGCGGGATGGCGTGTGCGCCGCCAGGCTGATCTACAGGGGTCATGGCGTGCGTCCGTTGCTGTTGCCGACCTCCGGCGCCGCCAACTGGTCGGCGCGGCGGCGCGCGGTGCTGCGGTCGAAGGCGGCGGGGCTGGTGCGCGCCAGCTCCAGCGCGCGCTGGTAATACGTCAGCGCCAGCGTGCGCTGGCTGAGGCGGTCCAGCCCCACGGCCAGGTTGAACGCATAGT
Organism: Burkholderiaceae bacterium; assembly: GCA_019751755.1. GTDB lineage: Bacteria > Pseudomonadota > Gammaproteobacteria > Burkholderiales > Burkholderiaceae_D > Rugamonas. The sequence continues at coordinate 6,624 of JAIENA010000402.1, forward strand.
CGGCGTTTTCCGGGGCATTCGAATAGGCGCGGAAATACGCTTGCTGCGCATCGGGCCAGCGGCCCTGCTGGGCATACAGGTTGCCCAGTGCGAATTCCAGCGGCCCGGCGCCCGGGTCGCGCCGCAACAGGTCTTTCAGGCGCAGCTCAGTCTGGCCCGGGTCGCCGGGACGCAGCGCCAGCAAGCCGGCCTGCGCATCGGCGTCATTCGGGTTCAGTTCCAGCAGGCGCTGGTAATTGGCGGTGGCGGCGGCGATATCATTGCGGCGGGCCGCAATGGCGGCGGTTCCCAGCAGCGCGTCGCGGTTGTTCGGGTCCTGGCGCAGGGCGCTGGCGTAATGCTGCGCCGCGCTGCTGTCATTGCCGGCCATAAAGGCGTGGTAGCCGTCCAGCAGCGCGGCATTGATGCGCTGCGGCGCCGCGCCGCGCGCGACGTGGATGTCGGCGGCGGGCGCGGCGCCGGGCAGGAGCGCTCGGTTGTGGCCGTTGGCGGCGTTGGATGGACTGGCCGGATTGGCCGGGGTGGCCGTATTGTCGGGATGGGACGTGGCGCCTGGCCGCGCGCCGGCCAGCGGCTCGCCGGCTGTCGCGGCCTGCGATTGCTGTTGCAGCGCGCGCTGGAGATCGTCGTCGGACGGCATGCGGCCGCCACCGTTTGCACCTGCCGGGGTGGTGGCGCGGGCGGACGGCGACGCGGTATGCGCTGGCGCCGTTTGTAACGGCTCCGGCGCCGCAGCGGGCAATGCGGAGGCGCCGGGCGCCGTCCCCTCTGGCAAAGCCGTTGCCTGCGCCCCCTGTCCGTCCGGCTGGCTACCCGCCGTGACCACCACAGTGACCGGCGTCGGACCGGTGGCGGCGCCCGGAGGCGGCATCGGCACGGGAGGCAAGTGGGCGCCGGGACCCGGCGCGGTGAGTGCATACCAGTAGACGCTAGCCAGCGTCCCGGCCACCAGCGCCAAAGCGCCGCCCAGCATGGCGAGCCGGACCCGGGCCGGATCGCGGCCCGGTTGGTCTTGCAGTGCCGCCGCCTGCGCCGCCGCGCGGGCGCGGGCGGCGGTGCCGTGGGCGCGGCTGGCGCTGGTGGAGTGGGCGAATACGGCGTCAGCGTCAGCGTCAGCTTCAGGGGCGGCAG
>JAIENA010000351.1 GCA_019751755.1 Burkholderiaceae bacterium
CGCTGCGGGGACAGAACTATAACAAAGCTACTTCGCTTTTGGCAAGTACGGCGGTAACATCGCGCCCATTCCCATTTCGTCACCCATGCCATGCACATCCCAGCGATCGCCACCACGTCGAATACCACCCTGTCCAGCGAACTGGACCGCGCTATTAATAACAAGACCAAGCCGCTGGGCAGCCTCGGCATGCTCGAAACGCTGGCCAAACAAATCGGCCTGATTCAATCCACCACCGCGCCCACTATTATTGAACCGGCGATCCTCGTCTTCGCGGGCGACCACGGCATCGTGGCGGAAGGCGTCTCCGCTTATCCGCAAGATGTGACGTGGCAAATGGTGGAAAACTTCCTATCCCGGGGCGCCGCCATCAATGTCTTCGCCAAACAAAACCAGTGCGCGCTGCACGTGGTCGATGCGGGCGTCAACCATGATTTCGGTCCGCGTGACGGCTTACTGGACCGCAAGGTCGCCCCCGGCACCCGCAACTTCGCCCAGGAACCCGCCATGAGCGCGCAGCAATGCGCCACCGCGCTGGAACACGGCATGGCGCTCGTGGCGGACTTGCCGGGCAATGTAGTGGGCTTCGGCGAAATGGGGATCGGCAACACCACGGCTGCCGCCACACTGATGCACAAGCTGACCGGTTTGCCGGTGGCGCAATGTGTCGGCGCCGGCACCGGCCTGACGTCCGACGGCGTCCTGCATAAACAGCACGTCATCGAAGCCGCCGTGGCAAAGCACGCCACCGCCACCGAAGCACTGGACATCCTGGCCACGTTCGGCGGTCTGGAAATCGCCATGATGGCCGGCGCCATGCTGAAAGCGGCGGAGCGCCGCAAAGTCTTGCTGATCGACGGTTTCATCGTCACCAGCGCCCTGCTGGCCGCAGTCCGACTCCAGCCCGCCATCCTGGACTATTGCGTCTTTGCGCACTGCTCCGACGAAAGCGGCCACCGCCGTATGCTGGACCACCTGGGCGCCCGCCCGCTGCTGCAACTGGGCCTGCGTCTGGGCGAAGGCACGGGCGGCGCACTGGCGCTGCCTTTGCTGCACGCCGCCGTCAACTTCGTCAACCAGATGGCGACGTTCGAATCCGCGCACGTCAGCGAAAAATCGGCTGAATAAGGTACGCGCCGCAATGCACCAGATCCGCCTGTTCTTCACCGCGCTGCAATTTTTTACACGCCTGCCGATCCCGCGCTGGGTGGGCTTTGATGCCGAATGGCTACACCAATCGTCGCGTTACTTCCCGTTGGTGGGCGTGGTGGTGGCGGCGATTGCCGCCGGCGTGTATGCGATCGCCGCGCTGGTCTTGCCAGCGCCGGTGGCCGCCTTGCTGTCGACCGCCGCCGGCATCTATGCGACCGGTGCCTTCCATGAAGATGGTTTTGCCGACATGTGCGATGGCCTGGGTGGGGGCATGACGCGTGAGCGTGTGCTGGACATCATGAAGGATTCACGCATCGGCGCCTATGGCGCGCTGGGTGCCATCCTGATGCTGGGCGTGAAGTGCACGGCGCTGGCCATGCTGCCGCCCGCCACCGCAATCGCGGCCCTGTTCCTCGCCCATCCATTATCGCGCCTGGCCGCCACGGCGCTGATCTGGCGCATGGACTATGCACGCGACGAGGGCAAATCCAAACCGCTGGCGCAAAAAATGGGCAACGGTGAATTCGCAGTTGCCGCACTCACCGTCGTGCTGGCGGCAAGTATCTTGCTGCAGGGCGGCTGGCTGCACTGGCCGGCCATCGTGGCATCCGTGCTGGCCACCAGCGCCAGCACGGTGTGGCTGGCCGCGAAGTTCCGGCGCCGTCTCGGTGGCTATACCGGCGATTGCCTGGGCGCCGTGCAGCAAGTGGCGGAAGCCGCCATTTACCTGTGCGTGCTGGGTAGCCTGGGCCATGGCGCCTGGGCCGCGTGACAGCTCGTTATCACATGATGCGCGCCAACCGCCAACCACCATCAAGGCCGCCGGTCCGCCCCGCCATCGGCGATGGCACCGCCGCATGCCTATGCGCCTGATCCTGATCCGCCACCCGCAGCCGCAAGCAGCGCCTGGCCTCTGCTATGGCAGCACGGACCTGGCCGCGCTACCGGGCGAGGCGGAGCGGGTACTGGCAACGCTGCGCGCCAATCGCGCCATCACGCCCGCTGCCGCACTCTACTCCAGCCCACTGCGGCGCTGCACTGCATTGGCCAACCTGCTGGGCCAGCCCACCCTGGATGCGCGCCTGCGCGAACTGCATTTCGGTGCCTGGGAAATGCGCCACTGGGACCAGATCCCGCGCGCCGACGTCGATGCATGGGCCGCCGACATGGCGCACTATCGCCCCGGCGGCGGCGAGAGCGCCACCGACGCGGCGCAGCGCGTCCTGGCGTTCCGCGCCGACCTGCTGCAACAGCCGCACCAGGATGCCATGATCATCTGCCACGCCGGCGTCATGCGCTTGCTGATGGCCTATGAATCCGGCATGACGGCGGCGCAAACCGCACTGCGCGCCGCCCGCGCGGCGCACCGCATCGGCTATGGCGAAGCGGTCATTCTGGAAGCGTTGCGCTGAAATCCGTATAATGCCGGGTTTTGGTGCCCGCGCGCATGTCCATGCGTGCAGTTAAACGGGAAACACAAAGCGCTTGCTGATCAAGGAAACGCCAACGTGTGCTGCCCCCGCAACGGTAAGCAAGTGTCGCCTCGCGCGACAAATCGCCTCTGACAACCACTGTGCTTCGCATGGGAAGGTAAGGCGATTGAACTTGCCAGCCCGGATACCGGCCAAAACAGGTGGATGCGCCCAGTGACGACCAAGTCCCTGCGCGTCCGTTCAATCCAGCTGACGGGGAGGTCGGCTGGTTGCAACTTATTTCAGAAAACTGCCATGACCTTTACTGCCCCACGTCACGTGGCCTTCACGTCGCTCGCGTTGGCCATCGCTGCATTGACCGCACCGGCACAGGCCCAAACCACGGCGATCGACGCCGTCATCATCACCGCCACCCGCGCGCCGCAATTGCAGCGTGACGTCCTGTCCGACGTGACGACCATCACCGCCGAAGAAATCGCCCGCTCCGGCGCCGGCTCCATCATCGACGTGCTGCAGCGCCAGCGCGGCATTGAGATTTCCCGCAATGGCGGCCCTGGCACCAACTCTTCGGTCTTTATCCGCGGCGCCAACAGCAACCAGAGCGTAGTGCTGGTCGACGGCGTGCGTATTGGTTCGTCCACCTCCGGTGCGGCCAACTGGTCGGCACTGCCATTGCAGGCGATTGACCACATTGAGATCGTCTACGGCCCGATGAGCACCCTGTACGGCGCCGACGCGATCGGTGGCGTGGTGCAAATCTTCACCAAAAAAGGTCAAGGCGCACCGACCGTGACGGCCGCCGCCGGCTTCGGCAGCCAGAAGACCCGCGAAGTCGACGCCAGCGTCTACGGCGCCACCGGTGGTGAGCACAGCTTCAGCTACGCGATCAGCGCCGGCAAGGAAGAATCCGACGGCTTCTCCGCCACCCAGCCGGGCAATTTTTCGTTCAACGGCGACAAGGACGGCTATGTGCGTGAAAGCGCCAACGGCCAATTTGGCTTCCAACTGGCCAAGGGCCACGATGTCGGCCTGGTGTTCCTGAACAGCCGCACCAACGGCCAGATCGACAGCGGCACGCCGGTCATCGTGTTCGACGCGCGCAGCATCCAGAAGCAAAAGAACGTCGGCGTCTACAGCAAGAACCAGTTGCTGCCAGTGTGGCACAGCACACTGCAATACACGCAGTCGGAAGACAACTCGGTATCCAATCCCGGCACGGCATCCGGCTACAGCTCGATCGTCAGCAAGCAGCATGACTGGACCTGGCAGAATGACTTCAGCATTGGCGACGACACGCTGCAACTGCTGTACAGCCACCGCAAGGAAGAAGTGGTGTCCGGCACCACCCCGGCACTGGGCAAAGAGCGCAGCACCAACGCCATCGCCGCCGCCTACAACATGAAACTTGGCGCACACCTGGCCAGCGTCAGCGTGCGCAATGACGACAGCTCGCAATACGGCTCCAAGTCGACCGGCGCCATCGGCTATGGCTACCGCATCAGCAACACGCTGCGCGCCAGCGCCACCTTCGGCACCAGCTTCCGCGCGCCGTCGTTCAATGAACTGTACTACCCGAGCTACGGCCATCCGGACAACAAGCCTGAGAAAGGCCGCAACTTCGAAGCCGGCTTGCAATACCACGATGGCGTGACGGAACTGAGCGCCACCGTCTACCGCAACAAGCTGACCGACATGCTGGTCAGCACCTCGCCGTGCCCGAAAGACGTCAAGGCTTATCCGTTCGGCTGCGCCTACAACGTCAACAAAGTCACGCTGGAAGGCATCACGCTGGCCGCCGGCCACCGCATTGGCGCCTTTAACCTGACCGCCAGCGCGGACTTCCAGGATCCGAAAGACGAGACCACCGGTAAATCGCTGGCACGCCGCGCCAAGGAACATGGCAAGGCCACCATCGATTACACGGCGGGCCCGCTGGTGGCCGGCGTGGAATGGCAAGTGTCGGGCCGGCGCTTTGACGACGCGGCCAACCGTAACCGCCTGGGCGGCTATGGGGTGTTAAACCTGTTCGCCACCTACCAGCTCACGCGTGACTGGTCGCTGCTGGCGCGCGTGGCCAACGCCACCGACAAGCACTATCAGGTGGCGCGCTACTATGGCGTACCGGGCACCACGTACTTCGCCGGCATCCGCTACGGTATCAAGTAACGCGCCTGTCGTACGTCTGTCACGTGTCAGTTGCCGGACGGTGCCCCACCGTCCGGCAGGTGCAACCCGGTGCAATCCTCAGGTGCAATCAATAAAGGCGGCACATGCATCCAACTTTCTCCAGCCTGCGCTCACGGGCGGTGGCCGTCACCGGCACACTGGCGCTGTTCGTCGCCGCCACCCTGCTGTTTGCCGGCATGACTGGCTCGATCCAACTGCCGCTGCGTGACATTGTGGGCGCGCTGACCGAATTGATTTCGCCGGTCGATGGCGCCGTGCCCAGCCTGGCAGCAACGCTGCTGGAATTGCGGGGCACCCGCGCGCTGACGGCGTTTGTCACGGGCGCGGCGTTGTCGCTGTCCGGCGTCATGATGCAGGCGCTGTTGCGCAATCCGCTGGCCGACCCTTACGTGCTGGGCATCTCGGCCGGTTCCGCCGTGGGCGCCCTGTTTGCCATGCTGCTGATGTGCGCGGCATGGATGGTCGATGCCGCCGCGTTCGCCGGCGCCGTCATCATCGCCATGCTGCTGTATTTCCTGGCACGGCGCGACATGCGCAGCGGTGCGGCGGCCGAAGGCGGCACCGCGCTGCTGTTGCTGACGGGAGTGATCCTGTCGGCCGCATGCACCGCGCTGATCACGCTGATGCTGTCGATCGCGCCGGAAAGCCGGTTGCGCAACATGGTGTTCTGGCTGATCGGTGACTTGTCCGGCGCGCCGTTCCGCCTGATGCCGTGGATCGTACTGGCGCTCTGCCTGCTGTTTGCGCTGCGCAGCGCGCGCGCCCTCAATGTGATGGCGCTGCATGCGGAGAACGCCGTCACGCTGGGCATCAATGTCGGCCTGCTGCGCAAAGGCTTGTTCTTCGCCTCGGCGCTGCTGACGGCCAGCGCCGTCACCAATGGCGGCAGCGTCGGCTTTGTCGGCCTGATCGTGCCGCACGCGTGCCGCTTCGCCTTCGGCGCCGACCACCGCGTGCTGATTCCCGCCGCCACCCTGCTGGGTGGCGGTTACCTGGTATTGGCCGACACCTTGGCCCGCACCGCGATCGCGCCACAGCAATTGCCGGTGGGCGTGGTCACCGCGCTGATCGGCACGCCCGTATTCCTGTATCAATTGCACCGGTTGCGCAAATGATTTCCACCCAAGACCTGACCCTGCGAATCGGCTCCGGCAGCGGCGCCCGCACGCTGGTGCAAAGCCTCAACTGGCAGGTGCGCGACGGCGAATGCTGGAGCGTGATCGGCCGCAATGGCGCCGGCAAGAGCACACTGCTGCGCACCCTGGCCGGATTGCTTCCCCCCGATGGCGGCCAGGTCGCCATCCAGGGCAAGCCCTTGAGCGACTGGCCACTGGCCGCGCTGGCACGTGAACGCGCCTTCCTGGCCCAAAGCCGCAGCGACGCCTTTGCCTACAGCGTACTGGAAACCGTACTGTCCGCGCGCCACCCCTACCACGACAACCGCTACTGGGAAGGCAGCGACGATCACCAGTTGGCGATGCAGGCGCTGGCCGCCATGGAAGTGGACAACCTGGCGGCGCGCAATGTGCGCACCTTGTCTGGCGGCGAACGCCAGCGGGTGGCGATTGCCGCCATGCTGGCGCAGGATACGCCGCTGCTGTTGCTCGACGAACCAGCCAATGCGCTGGATCTGGCGCACCAGGTCAGCGTCATGCGGCTGCTGGCAAAACTGTGCCGCGAACAGGACCGAACCGTGGTGATGGTGGGCCATGACCTGACGCTGGCGCACAGCGTCTCCACCCATGCGCTTTTGCTGATGGGTGACGGCAGCTGGCAGGCCGGCCCGGTGGCCGACGTGATGCAACCCGATATTCTTGGCCGCTGCCTGGATCACGAGATTGAAATGATCCGCCATGGCGCGCGCCACATCTTCATTCCGAAGGAAACCAATACATGAGCAACGAACACGATCCGGAGCGCATCGCGCTCAACGAACGCCACCGCATCCGCATGGAGCGCAAGAAGGAAATCATCGACGCGAAGATCGCGGCCGCCGATAAACAGATCGGCATCATCATCGTCAATACCGGTAATGGCAAAGGCAAGAGCTCATCCGGTTTCGGCATGGCGATCCGCGCCATGGGACACGGCATGAAAGTCGGCGTGGTGCAGTTCATCAAGGGCGCGATGGAAACCGGCGAGGAATTGTTCCTGCGCCGCTTCCCCGAAGAGGTCAGCTTCCATTCGATGGGCGAAGGCTATACCTGGGTCACGCAAGACCGCGAACGCGATATCGAGAAAGCGCAACTGGCATGGCAGCAGGCCAAGCGCTTCCTGACCGATCCGGACATCGGCCTGGTGGTGCTCGATGAATTGAATATCGCGCTGAAATACCGCTATCTCGATATCGAAACCGTGCTGGCCGATTTGCTGGTCCGCCCCGCCCTGCAGCACGTGGTGATTACCGGCCGTGGCGCGCCACCGGAACTGATCGATATCGCCGATACCGTCACGGAAATGGAAGTGGTCAAGCACGCGTTCAAAGCCGGCATCATGGCGCAGGCGGGCACCGAATGGTAATGGCGGCGCATTACAACGCACCGGTATTGATGGTGTCCGCCGTGGCCTCGGGCCAGGGCAAGACCACGGTGACGGCGGCGCTGGCGCGCAAGCTGGTCAACATGGGCCGCACCGTACGCGTGTTCAAGTGCGGTCCGGATTTTATCGACCCGGCGATCCTGGAACGCGCCAGCCGCGCCCCCGTGCGCTCGCTCGACTTATGGATCGTGGGCCGCGAAGCGTGCCGCGCGCAACTGGCGCAGGCGGCGATGGAAGCGGACGTGATCTTGATCGAAGGCGTGATGGGCCTGTATGACGGCAATCCATCGTCGGCCGACCTGGCGCGCGAATTCGGCGTGCCGGTGATGGCCGTGATCGATGCGGGCGCCATGGCGCAAACCGCCGGCGCACTGGTGCACGGCTTGCGCGATTATGGGCCGGTCGAGATGGCGGGCGTGATTGCCAACCGGGTCGGCAGCCCGGGCCACGCGGCCATG
>JAIENA010000121.1 GCA_019751755.1 Burkholderiaceae bacterium
GGTGCTGGCGCTGATTGCGCGCCTGGCCGTGGCGCGCGGCGAGCGCCTGCTGGTGACGTCGCACACGCACATGGCGATCAACCATGCGCTCAACAAAATCCATGACGAGGGTGTCCCGCTGGTCAAGGTGGGCGCCGCCACCCAGCGTCGCGGGCTGGTCGCCAGCGTGCGCAGTGTGGACAGCCTCGATGCCTGGAAAGAACGGCCCGCCAATGGCTACGTGGTGGGGGCGACGCCGTTCGCCACTTGCACCACGCGGCTGGAAAACTATACCTTCGACACCATCGTGTTCGACGAGGCCAGCCAGGTGACGGTGCCACTGGCGCTGATGGCCATGCGCAAGGGGCAGCGCTTTATCTTTATTGGCGACCAGCGGCAATTGCCGCCGGTGCTGCTGTCCCGCTCGGTATTCGACAAGCAAGCCCATTCCGTGTTTGCGCGCCTGACCGCGCGTGATGCCGAACACCTGGTGATGCTGGAGGAAACCTATCGCATGAACCGCTGGCTGGCCGCCTGGCCCAGCAACACTTTTTATGGCGGCGCCCTGCGCGCGGCTGGCGCCAACCGCGAGCGGCGGCTGCGGCTTGGCGCGGTCGATGCGCGCTTTGCCGAGGTGCTGGACGGCGCCTATCCGGCCGTGTTCATCCCCACGCCCGATCACAGCGCCCGGATGAAAAACCGGCCGGAGGCGGCGCTGGTGATCGATATTTGCCAGGCCGCCATCGCCGGCGGGCTGGCGCCGTCGGAGATCGGCATCGTGTCGCCGTATCGGGCGCAGGGGCGCGTGATTCGCCAGGCGCTGGTGCAGCGCTTTGGCCATGTGCTGGCGCGCCAGGTGGTGGCCGATACGGTCGAGCGCATGCAGGGCCAGGAGCGCGAACTGATTATCCTGTCGCTGGCGACAGGTGATGCGGCCTTCCTCGACGCGGTGGCGGAATTTTTCTTCCAGCCGGAGCGGCTCAATGTCGCCATCACCCGCGCCAAGACCAAATTGATCGTGATCGGGCCGGAGTTGACGGACGGCGGCGCCGATCATAAGGCCGCGCTGCGGCAATGGATGAACTGGTATCGCGACCTGACCGCGCAATGCCACCGGGTGGTCCTGTAAGCCATGGCGACCTTTGTTCCCGCCCGGGTCGGTGCCCTGGGCGCGCGCAGCATTCATATCAAGCGCGCGCTGAGCCGGCTTGATGATGCCTATGTGGTGCGCACGCCGTTGCTGCCGAAGGGCTGGGCGCCTGATTTTTTCATCCAGCATCCGCAGCAAGGCTGGCTGGCGATTGCCGTCAGCGACGCGCCCTATGCCGCGCTGGCGGACGGCCAGCTATTTGGTGACGCCGGGCGCGACGGCTTCGATGCGCTGCTGGTGCGTCTGGCGGCGCTGCCGGTGCCGGCCCGGTTGCTGATCCTGTGGCAGTGCGGCGCGGACGAGGTGCGGCGCCTGGCGGCGCGGCTGGACCCGCAGTGCGGCGTCCGGCTGGTGTCGAAAGCCGCATTCCTGACCCAGGGCGAGCGGCTGGCGCAGCGCCTGGCGGTGCCGGTCGGCGCGGCCATCGAGCAGGCGCTGATGGCGCGCTATTTTGCGGAGACCGAAATTGCCGCCGCCTGCACCACCCGGCGCCACTTCCGGCGCGATAACGCGGCCACCTTGCAGCGCTATTTTCTTGACGTGCAGCAGGAGAGTGCGGCCAAGCTTGACCTGGCGTTGCCGCAGGAGCACACCGCCCTCAGCCGGCAGTTGGCGGTGCGCCTGGTCAACGGCGTGGCCGGTAGCGGCAAGACACTAATTGCGCTGTCGCGCGCCTTGCTGCTGGCGCAAATGCACCCCGGGCAGCGCATCCTGATGCTGATCCATAACGCGCCGGTGGTGGCTGACCTGCACGCGCAGTTGCGCCGCACCCGTGGCCGCCTGCCACCTAATCTGGAAATCAACACCTTTTCCGCCTGGGTCCACCGGCAGTGGCGCAACGTGTTGCAGCGCCAACCGCAGATGCCGCGCAACAGCGATATGGTCGAGGAATTGATCGCGCAATGTCGCGTCGCTTATCCCGACCTCCGGCTGCCGGTGCAACGTCTGCGCGAAGAATTTGATTTCATCAACGAGTCGCTGATCACCGACGAGGCGCAGTATGCCCACGTCAGCCGCGCCGGACGCGGTTTTGCGTTGCGGCCGTCCGAGCGCGGCGCGGTCTGGGCCTTGTTTATGGCCGTGACGGCGGCTTTGCGGGCCGAGGGGCTGTCGCTGTGGAGCGCGCTGCCGCTGGACATCTGTGTTGCGCCAGCGCCGCAGCGGCTGGAGCAGTACCATCACGTCCTGCTCGATGAGGCGCAATTCTGCGCGCCGTCGTGGTTTCAGGTGGTGCGGCGGTCGATGCATCCGGGCGGCACGCTGTTCCTGTGCGCCGATCCGAACCAGGGCTTTACCCGCAACCGGCTGAGCTGGAAAAGCGTGGGACTGGACGTGGCCGGGCGCACTCGCAAGCTGCGCCGCTCCTACCGCACCACGCAGGCCAACCTGGCTGCCGCCAGCAGCATCCTGGCGCGCCATGCGCAGGGCGACCCGGAGGATTTCCTGGTGCCGGAACTGGACGGCATGGAGCCGGGCCGGAAACCGGTGCTGCTGTATGCCGATACGCCGCAGGACGCGGTCGACCGGCTGGTCAACGAATTGTGCGCCTGCGTGCAGGGCGACGCGCTGACGCTGGCCGATGTGCTGGTGATCTATGGCGAGCAGGTGCCGAAAGGCTTGCTCTACAACCGCCTGTGCCAGCGCCTCGGGACCGACAGCGTCTGGTGGCTCAACAAGCTTGAGCAGCGCAAGGCGCCGCCGGGCGGCGTGCGGCGCGCGCATGTGCGCCTGGCCAATCTGGATACGGCGACCGGGCTGGAGGCTGGCGTGGTGTTCTTGATCGGCGCGGAAAAATTGCTGGCGCTGTCCCGGCTGCCGGCGCCCGAGCGCGAAGAACATGCGCGCAAGCTGTACATGGCCATGACACGGGCCGGTGCGCGCCTGGTGGTGCTGGCCACCGAACCGGTGCCGGACAGCATGCGGGAGGCGTTCACGGAATGGCAATCGCCGCCGCCATCATAAAATTTGCGCCGGAGTCTGGACAGGCGCGGCCGCAGCCGCTATGATCTTGCCTCTTTTCCCTGATAGCTCAGTCGGTAGAGCGACGGACTGTTAATCCGCAGGTCCCTGGTTCGAGTCCAGGTCGGGGAGCCAGAATTTAGAAAGCCCAGCCTTCACCGGTTGGGCTTTTTGCATTTCAGGCGTCATACAAATCCGTGGTTTTGCCTTCGGGCGCGAGATGCATGAATGTTGGCGGCGACCTCCGGGCTGCCGGGCGTTGCCTTGCTTTACACCGGCACCCGAAATGGGCTGCGGCAGGGAGCTTTGTCATCGGGCGTTCTGGCGGCGCAGCGGCTGCCAATCCGGTATTTGCGGCCTTGTGCGAGACGGATACGTCGGCTGAACCTTATAAGCGGCGTATTCAGCACATCCTGTTCGCAGGAGCGGTGAACGGCGGGGCTGAATTAGTGCATGGCATGATGTGCAACCACCTGACGCAACCGTCCAATAATTGCACTGTCTGGTATAGCTGGAAAGATAAAGTCCTGACGGTATGGGGGGCTGGGCTCCCATACCGGCGGCAGCGGCGCGGGTAACCGTCGCTACGCCATGACGTGGTGCGACGGTACCAGCAAGAACTGGACGCGGCAGTGCTGAGCGGGCAGTAGCCGTTGTCGTCAAGGGCGCGGTATTGGTTCGAGGCTGCATGAAGTCGTTGTAAATCATTAACTTTCCGCTTATGATCCGGTTCCAGTGCCGTTCTGCTCATTCGACGGCCTCTGGATCGCGTCCCGGCCAGGGCGCCAGAATCCCTTGATCTTGTGTCGTCCGCTTTCATTGTCAGGCGTGCCTTGTCCGACTCTTCCGTAATTGGCGTTGCCGATCTTCCCCTGCCGTTTGAACCTTGTGTTGCCGATGCTGCGCGCCAGCGCCTGCTGACGGAGCGCCATCTGCTGCCCGCATTGCCGCTGGTCCACGCCTTCTTTTTTGCGCTACGCGCCTATGTGGACCGCACGCTGCAACCGGCCCAGCCAGTGAAGCTGGGCAAGCCCTATCCGCTGGGCCAATGTCTGGAAATTTCGCAGGCGGTGCTGCGCCAGCTGGCGCCCGAGTGCGTGGCGGTGGTGCCGTTGACCGGCGATGAGGCGGCGGGGCTGGCGGCCTTTAACGCGTTTCGGCAGGCCGGTGGCATGTTGCGCCTGGTGTGGGGGGACTTGCGCGGCGAATTCTTCCAGAATGCATTTCAGCTCGGCTCGCTGTATCTCGACGTCTCGAACGATACCGTCAATCCCGCCAAGCCCAAGGTGGAAATCCTGCCATTCGAGCAGGCGCGCCTGGCGGCGGTGGCCGACTTCCGTCATTTCGCCCGGCTCGCTGCGCGCTACTGGAAGCACCGCGTCTATCCGAACCATATCTTGCCGGCGCTGGCGCCGTATTGCCCGCTGATCCATCTGGCGCCGGACGGCACGCTGTCGCTCAAGGACTGTAGTGAATATATGGTCGGCATGGCGCGCGCCGGCCGGTTCGCTGCCAGCGAAGCGGTCTTGGCCGACCCACCCATGCCGCCCTGGCTGTTCCAGTACCTTGCGCAAGCGCTCGATGGCGCGCCGTTCCCGCTGCCGGTGTCGGCGCAGGAGGGGCGGGCCATGGCCTTGCAGACCTGCGCCGATTATCGCGCGCAGGGGCGCCATGCCGAACCCCGTCATGCCGCACAACTGGCCACGGTGGTGCATGACGCCAACCATCGGCTGGTGCAGGTGTGCGGCGCCAGGCCGTGCATACCGCCGCCCGACCCCTTGTCTGTCTCCATCGAAAGTGTCCCCGCCATGCAAACAGTAGAGAAAGTCACCATCAACGGCATCGATTACCTGTATGCCGAGTTGTCCGAGACGGCGCGCCAGCAGGTCGACATGGTGCGTGCGATTGATGGCAAGCTGGCCGACTTGCAGCGCGATGTGGCGATCAACCAGAAGGCCCGCGCCGCCTACATCGAGGCATTGGTGCAGGCCTTGCCGGTCCAAGCGCGCTAACGGCTGCTGCGCCGTAAGCGGCGCTGGCCACAGGTCACTGGTTGGCGTTCAGGTCGGGGCGCCAGAATACAGGCGGCCCCGTGCGCAATCCCGCTGGCCGTGCAGAAATGCTTCCATCCTGCCCATCGGCGATCGCCAGGGCCTGCCGTGATTATTGTTGCGCCATCACTTGCTTCCATTCCTCTTGAATGGCTTGTTTGAATTCCAGATAGCCCCAATCGGAATCGGGCAGGAATTGTTTGATCTCGCCGTCTTCGATGTAATCGAAATATTCGTAATGCTGCAAGTCGTCGTCCGGATAGCGGTAGCACTGGATCGTGGCGCAGAAATCGCCGCCTGCTTTGGGTGAAGGGTTCTGCAACTGGTGGATTTGATAGTAGTCCGGGGTCAGGAACGTGACTTCGCCGGCATGGGCGATCGTGCTGCCCCAGGGCTGATCGATCGACGGCGTGAGGGCGCTGAACCAGGAAACCTTGATTTGCCCGTGGAGCACCTTGATCACGGCACAGGCTTCGCCGTGATCATGGATGGGCGAACCGTTACCGGCTGGCCAAATTTCCAGGACATAAGGCTGGCCGGGAGAGTCGCCCATATTGCTGTCGAGGGTAACGCGCAGGTAGCCGAAGATGGGGTCCTTTTCCGCCAGTTTGTTGTAGCACAGCGCTCCGGGCGTGACGATCGAATACTGGATCGCCTGGGCAAATTCCGGGAAGTCGGGCGGGTTCAGGTTGATGCCGGGGCCGGCGACGTTGGCGTACAGTCGTTGGCACACACTGGGCAGATCATCGATCACGGATGCGCTATTGGCCGCAATGGTTTCCATGGTAATCGCCGAGGACGGAATGATGTGCGGAGAGGGCGTGAGCGTGACGGGAATTTCCAGCACTTTGATGTGGTCGATCCGCGCGCCCTGGATGGCGATGTCGCGTATTTCCTTGCTAACAGCATTCAGGGGACAGTCGTCCTTGCCAGCCCAGCTGAATTCAAACAGCATCAGATCGCGCAGCATCTCGCCCTTGCCGTAGCGGACGCGCTGGTTGTTGCTATCGAGGCTGACCCAGTAAGGCAGTTCGACACCAGGCTGGTTCAGCAGTAGCGCCGCATCCTGTGATTGCGCCAGCGTGGTGGTGGCGCCGTTTGCCTTGCAGTAGATGTGGAAGCTCTCGCTGCTGATGGCGACTTCGAGCAGGTTGCCTTCGGCGCTGGAGAGGACGAAACGCAATGTGTTGTCGACGATACTCGGGGTGACTGAGACCGTGCCTTGCCCCTTTACGGGGAATAGCGCGTCTTTCTGATTGGCAACCGCGTAGTGCAGGCTGACGCGTGGATTTCTTGCTTGCAAAACCGCCATGATGCTCCGTCCTTTGGGTTGTGGTTGAAATGCCGTTTCGGCATTGCAACTATATAAGCCTGCTCCATGGCAAAAATGCGCGGATTGTCACGCGCGTTGTGCTGGGACGGCGGGGCGGGGGTATCGGGGGGAATGTGGCGAAGGAATTGTTTATAGCAAATTGCAATTTATGGAGTTATTGCAACACTTCTTCGCTATTGGCGTGGCTGGGGCCCAGCCGTTGAGCGGCAGGCCGTCTTTCGATTGCGGCGGGATGGGCTGCTTGGGCTGTTTTTACTGCCACAGCATTGTGCTATTGGCGCGGCGTCGCCGATGGTGCGCCAGCCGGCAGCCCAGGCTGACCTTACAGGCCCTTCACCTGCAGGGTTTGATCCGGCGTTTGAATGTTGAACAGGCGGTCAATATTGGGATGTTTGCCCGGGTTGGCGCGGGCGTCCTGCGTGTGTTCGGCGTAAATCGTCAGGCCCACTGCCGCCGCTTCCGGGGTGATCGCGCCCAGCGTGTCGGCCAGCCAGTGATAGACGCGCAGTGATCCGGCCTGACCTGGTTTGTTTTCGATGGTTGCCACCGGCGTGCCGGACTGGTCGATCAGTTCGATCGCTGCGACCGCCTCCATGACGGGAAGCTGGGCCAGGTTGTCTGAAAATTTATCGCTGAAGCTTGGTAATGGCATAAAGACTCTTACAAATGTTGAGTGGGTTAAGCCGCTATTTTGTCATAGGCGGGGCGGATTCGTTGGAGGTCGAAGTGACGAACCGGGTCGCCACAGGGACGAACGCCGGCGGCGCGCCGCAAGCGCGCTGCTATACTGCCTCGCCATGAAGTCCCTGCTTTTCTTCCCCGCCTGGCTGCGCGCCCTGGCCGTCAACTTTGCGCTGTGGGCCGTGTTGTGCGCACTGGCCGGCATGACCACCTATGGCGACGCCCAGCAGCATGGCGATACCCGCAGCTACTGGCAAATGTCGCTCGGCTGGTGGCGCGGCTACCTGGTGATGATGGTGCAAAGTTATGCGCTGTACATGGTGTGCCGCCGCTATCCCGCGCTGTTGGCGACGCCGCGCCGCATGGCGGCCAGCTATCTTGCCTATGTGGTGCTGGGGTGGCCGCTCGCCATGCTGGGACTGGGGGCGTGGCGCACCGTCAAGCTGCACCACCCGCTGACCCTGGAGAATGCCTGGGGCTACGTGGTTTCGATGTACAAGTTCGAATGGTTTGTCGGCTTTGTGCTGCTGACGATGGCGTTTGGCGCGGTGGCGGCGGTGCTGCTGTGGCGGCGGCATCGGCAGCAGGACCGTGAACTGGCGCAGGCGCGGCTGTCGCTGGAGCGCCAGCGGCTGGCGGCGTTGCGCGGCCAACTGGAACCGCACTTCATGTTCAATACCCTGTCCGCCATCAGCGCGCTGGTGCGCGTGGGCGACAAACCGTTGGCGCTGGACGGCCTGGCGCGCTTGGGCGACTTGCTGCAATACGCATTGACCACCAGTGAGCA
>JAIENA010000430.1 GCA_019751755.1 Burkholderiaceae bacterium
GCGGAACGGCTCAGGCAAGCGGCATCGCAATTGGCGGTGGAAGTCGACGGCGGCTTGACCATCACGCTGACCATCAGTATCGGCGTGGCGGCGGCCAGGCCGCAGCATGCGCCGGACACCCCGTCGTCGTTGCTGGTGCGGGCCGATAAAGCCTTGTACCAGGCCAAGGAGGCGGGACGAGACCGGGTGGTGTTGGCGGCATAAAGAACACGGGGGCCTGGCGCCCCCCCGCTTTTATTCCGCGTCCGGCTGCTGCGACGGATGGGCGGTCTGGAACGCCGGCAACTCGGCGCAGTTGGCGGCAATACCCGCAATCAGCGGATACGGCGCCAGGTCGACACCAAAGCGCTGCGCATTGAACACCTGTGGCAACAGGCAGCAATCGGCCAGCGACGGCGTGTCGCCATGGCAGTAGCGGCCGGCCTTACCGTCGGCCAGCAGCGCTTCAAACGCCTCCAGTCCCAGGGTCATCCACTGGTGCATCCATGCGGTCTTGGCTTCTTCCGAAATGCCCAGCGTGCCGGTCAGGTATTTCAGCACGCGCAGGTTCGACAGCGGATGCGTATCGCAGGCGATGGTTTGCGCCAGGGCCCGCACCCGGGCGCGGCCCGCCGCATCAGGCGGCAACAGCGGCGCTTGCGGATGCACGTCATCGAGATACTCGATGATGGCCATCGATTGCGTGATGATGGTGTCGCCATCCTGCAGCGCCGGCAGCAGCGCGGCGGGGTTAATGCCACGGTACGACTGGCCCAGTTGCTCGCCGCCGTTTTTCAGCAGATGCACCGGCACCGCCTCGTACGGCAGTCCCTTCAGGCCCAACGCAATGCGGACGCGGTAAGCGGCCGAACTGCGGAAGTACGTATACAGTTTCATGTCAGCCCCGTTCGCGGTAGTGCGCCACGGTCTGGTCAATCGCGCCGAAGATCGACGCGCCGGCCGCGTCATGCATTTCAATGCGCACGGTGTCGCCGAACTTCAGGAAACCGGTCTGCGGCTTGCCGCTTTCAATGGTTTCATACATGCGCACTTCGGCCAGGCAGCAATAGCCAACGCCGCCATTGGCGATCGACGAACCGTGCAGGCTGCCCTGCTTGTTCGACACGGTGCCGGAACCAATCACGGTGCCCGCGCCCAGTTCGCGCGTTTGCGCCGCATGCGCCACCAGCTGGGCAAAGCTGAACGTCATGTCTTCGCCGGCATTGGGCTGGCCGAACGGCTGGTCATTCAATCGCACCAGCAAGGGCAGGTGCACCTTGTTGTCGGCCCAGGCCGCGCCCAGTTCATCGGGGGTGACCGCGACCGGCGAAAACGCGCTGGCCGGCTTGGAATTGAAGAAACCAAAACCTTTGGCCAGTTCGTTCGGAATCAGGTTGCGCAGCGAGACATCGTTGACCAGCATCACCAGGCGAATCGCTTGCGCCGCCTCTTCCGTCGATGCGCCCATTTTCACGTCACCGGTGACCACCGCCACTTCGGCTTCCAGGTCGATGCCCCAGTCTTCGGTCAGGGCGAAGATCGGGTCGCGCGGACCGACAAAACTGTCGGAGCCGCCCTGATACATCAGCGGGTCGGTGTAAAACGAGGCCGGCACCTCGGCGTTGCGGGCACGGCGCACCAGTTCCACGTGGTTGATATAGGCCGAACCGTCGGCCCACTGGTAGGCGCGCGGCAGCGGCGAATGCGCGGCGGCCTGGTCGAAAGGCTGCGCGTCCGCTGCCGTGCCGGCATTGAGCTGCTCATACAGCGCGGCCAGTTGCGGCGCCACGGCGTCCCAGTTGTCCAGCGCAGCCTGCAAAGTCGGTGCAATCGCGCCAGCGGATATATAGCGCGACAGATCGCGGCTGACGATGACGAGGGCGCCGTCGCGGCGGCCGTTTTTCAGGGTGGCGAGTTTCATGGTGCGTTTTCCTTATGCGTGATCTGGTTCGGTGCCGGCGGCGGCCGCTTCGGCGGGGGCATGCATCCAGGCCGCGTGCTTGGGCGCGCGCTTGGTTTGGGACCACTCCTCTAACATCTCCCACTTGACGTCGTCGAGCCGTTGCATCATGGCCGGCGTGCCGGTGTTGGCCGCCAGTTCCAGGCGGTGGCCGTTCGGATCGAAGAAATAAATCGATTTGAAGATGGTGTGGTTGACCGGGCCCAGCACCTCGATGCCACCCGCCACCAGCTGTTCTTTTGCGGCCAGCAATTCGTCCATGCTGGCCACTTCCAGCGCCAGGTGCTGGACCCAGGCCGGGGTATTGGTGTCGCGGCCCATGTCCGGCTGCGTCGGCAATTCAAAGAAAGCCAGGATGTTGCCCTGCCCGGCGTCCAGGAACACGTGCATGTACGGGTCCGGCGCTTTGGTGGACGGCACTTCGTCTTCGGCAATGGCCAGCACGAAGTTCATGTTCAGGTGCTTGACGTACCATTCGACAGTTTCCTTGGCATCCTTGCAGCGGTATGCCACGTGGTGGATTTGCTTGATTTTCATGGTGGGCTCCTTGGTGTGCAGCCATTAAACCGTGGTTTCAGATATCATACAAACAGTATTTTTTAATTGATTTATCAGATTTCCTAATGAATCCCACCTTACGCCACATGCGCGCGCTGGTCGCGGTCGCCCGCACCGGCAGTTTTACCCTGGCCGCCGAACAATTGCACGTGACCCAGTCCGCGCTCAGCGGACAAATCAAGGAGCTTGAGCAAGTGCTGGGCGTCAAGGTGGTCGAGCGCAATACGCGGCGCGCCCAGTTGTCCGAAGTCGGGCGCGAGCTGTACCCGCTGTTCGACCAGATGCTGCAAGACCTCGATGGCGCGATGGCCGACATCGCCAACCGCAAGGCGCTCAAAAAAGGGCTGGTGCGGGTGGCGGCGCCGCAAATGATGGCCTGTACCCTGCTGCCGGAAGCCATCGCCGCCTACCGCGCCACGCATCCGGACGTGCAAGTCAAGCTGGTCGATTGCCCGGTCGAGAACGTGTCGGGGCGGGTGTTTTCCGGTGAAGTCGATTTCGGCATCGGCCCGGAGCGCGACCCGGCGGCGGAAATCACGGCCCAGTTGCTGTTCGACATGCCATTCGTGCTGGTGTTCCCCACCGGCCACCCGCTGCAAGCGCAGGACAAGGTGACCTGGGCCGACGTCGAGCGCTACCCGCTGATCGCGCTGCAAGGGCAATTCACGGAACGCCTGCTGCGCGACGTGCCGCTGCATCCCTACAATGAAGTCACCTTCATGACCACCGCGCTGGCCATGGTCAATGCCGGCCTGGGCGTGGCCGCCTGCATCCCCTATGCCGCGCCGATGGCGAAACTGTATGGCTTGCAGATGCGCCTGCTACAGGAACCGGAGTTGACGCGGCGCTTTTTTGTCTACACCAAGAGCACCCGTTCACTGTCGCCGGCGGCGGCAAGTTTTGTGGCTTTTTTGTTGCAATTTATGGTCAATCACGAGTGGAACCGGGCCCATGCTGCTATGCTGGATTTGTCATCATTGTCCCGGTGATGGCGTGGTGCTTTCCATTTTTTTGGGTCTTTGATGCAGCGAACGGTGTACCCTGCCCGGTCAACTTTGCAACCTGCCAGCTCAAATCTGATGAATATCCTGCACATTGATTCGGCCTGCCTTGGCGACAATTCCGCGTCGCGCCAGTTGACGGCCGCGATCGTCGACGCGCTACGGGTGCGCCATTGGGATGCGAATATCGCTTACCGCGACCTGGGTGCCAGCCATTTGCCGCACGTCACGGGCCCGCTGCTGCAAGTGATGCGGGGCCAGTGGAACAGCGCCATTCCCCTCAACGAAGCGTTGCAGGGCGACGTGATGCTGACCGAACTGTTGCTGGCGGAATTCATGGTGGCCGACATCATCGTGCTGGGCGCGCCGGTACTGACACTGTCGGTGCCGTCCACCCTCAAAGCCTGGCTCGACCGCATTGTGCTCGAAGGGCGCACCTATAGCGTGGCGCCCGACGGCAGCACCCGGGGCCTGGCGCCGGCCAAGCGCGCGATCATCGCGTCCACCCGTGGCGGCCCGACCTTGGCTGGGATGAGTGATTACCATACCGGCTACCTGAAGGCCGTGCTGGCCATGCTCGGCATCACCGACGTGCGCGTGCTGGAAGCGGACGGTCTGGCGCTGGGCTCGGCGGCGCGCGAACAGGCGATTGATGCGGCATTGCAGCAGGCGGCGCTGCTGGCGGCCTGAGGCCTGAATCCGCGATGCGGGATCCCGGCGCGCCCGCAAGGTCGCTACAATACGGTTTTTGCCGTGCTTCTCCATGTCTTCCAACACCATCGCCGTCAACCAGCAAATGGACCATTTCGATGGCCACCACCGTGTCTGGGTGTTCGGTTACGGTTCACTGATCTACAAAGCCGACTTCCCCTTCATGCAGCGCCGCGCCGCCAGCATTCGCGGCTGGTCGCGCCGTTTTTGGCAAGGTTCGCATGACCACCGCGGCACGCCCGCGGCCCCAGGCCGGGTGGTGACCTTGATTCCCGAGCAGGACGCCGTGTGCCACGGCATGGCCTACCTGGTGGCGCCGGACGTGTTCACCCACCTCGATTACCGCGAAAAAAACGGTTACCTGCGCCGCGTGATCGACATCACGTTCGACGATGGCTGCGGCGACCGGGCCGAAGGCGTGGTGTATATCGCCCGTGACGATAACGGCGCCTTTCTCGGCCCGGCCAGTGTGGCGGCCATCGCACGGCAAATTGCCACGTCCAGCGGCCCCAGCGGCCCCAACAGCGATTACCTGACCCAATTGGCGCTCGCGCTGCGCGAACTGGGGCGCGACGACGCGCACGTGTTTGCCATCGAACAGCATTTGCTGGAACTGATGGCCGGCCGTGGCGGCGCTGCTTAAAACACGGGCCGTATGGCGACAAAATCCCAGGCTCCGGTCGTTGCCAATTCACAACATTTGGTGAGATTTGGTGAGATTTGTTGAGATTCCATCAGGCATCGCCCCAGTTTGGTGAGAATTGGTGAGAATTGCACCCAAAACCAGTACTCATTTGGCAATCCCACGTGTATATTTAAGTTGTTGCCTGCGATAAAGGGGCAGGCTTTGAGCATGCCGACAATCTCGCGCCCCATCCCCGCGCGTTACCTGTACCCCGATCGCCAGGCTGAGCACAGCCTACATCCGCTATTTTCCGGGGAACCATAATGAAAAACCTGACCATCCGAACCCGCCTGACCCTCGCCATGTGCCTGCTGTCCCTGTTATTGCTGGGCATGGGCGGCATGGGCATCTATAGCCTGGGCAAATCCAATGCCGCCTTGAAGACCGTGTATGAAGACCGCCTGGTTGCAACAGCGCAATTGTCGACCGTGACGGAGAATCTGCTGCGCAATCAGGTCCGATTGGCGAAAGTGATCGGCGGCACGCCGGAGCAGATCGCCGAGGACCTGAAGAAGGGCCGTGCCAATATCGAGACGGCCGACAAGGAGTGGGACGCCTACATGGACACCTACCTGACGCCGGAGGAAAAGATACTGGCGGACAGTTTTACAGCGGCACGCAAGGCTTACTATGAGCAAGGCTTGAACCCGTTGATGGTCGCCATCGGTGCGCAAGATGGCGCCAAGGCCGAAGCCCTGTTCAAAGTTGACATGAACACGCTATTCCCCCCGGTTCGCGACGCGCTGAAAAAGCTGATGGAATACCAGGTTTCGGTCGGAAAGACCGAATATGAGCAGGCCCAGTCGCGCTATGTCGTCTTCCAGGCGCTGGCGATCGCCGCGCTGATCGCCGGCATACTGGCCGCCCTGGGCATGGGCGTCTGGCTGATCCGCTCGATTTCGGTGCCGCTGGCGCAAGCGGTGCGGATCGCCAATGCGGTGGCCGAGGGCGACCTGACGCAGCAGATTGAAGTCCGCTCGAACGATGAGACCGGCCAATTGACGAGCGCGCTGAAGAACATGAATGCGCGCCTGCTGGAGATTGTCAGCCAGGTCCGTAGCGGCACCGACACCATCGCGACGGCATCGGCCGAAATCGCGGCCGGCAACCTGGATTTATCGGCGCGCACCGAACAGCAAGCCGGTTCACTGGAAGAAACCGCGTCATCGATGGAAGAACTGACCTCAACCGTCAAACAAAACGGGGAAAGTGCACGCCAGGCCAATCAACTGGCGCTGAGCGCATCGGCCGTGGCCACGCAGGGTGGCGCGGTGGTGGAGCAAGTGATCGAGACCATGGGCGCCATCAACGACTCTTCGCGCAAGATTGTCGACATCATTTCGGTCATCGACGGCATCGCTTTCCAGACCAATATCCTGGCGCTCAATGCGGCGGTCGAGGCCGCCCGCGCCGGCGAACAGGGCCGTGGCTTCGCCGTGGTGGCGTCGGAAGTGCGCAGTCTGGCGCAACGCTCATCGGCCGCCGCCAAGGAAATCAAGGTCTTGATCGACAACTCGGTCGACAAGGTCGAGCAAGGCAGCAGCCTGGTGAACCAGGCCGGCGCCACGATGACGGAAATCGTCTCCAGCGTGCGCCGCGTGACCGACATCATGAGCGAGATCACGGTGGCGGGCCACGAACAGGAGGCTGGCATCGGGCAAGTCAACCAGGCTATTACGCAGATGGATGCGGCGACACAGCAAAATGCCGCACTGGTGGAACAGGCCGCCGCCGCCGCCGCTTCCCTGCAAGACCAGGCCGGCAACCTGGAGCAACTGGTCAGTGTCTTTAAATTGACTGACCAGCGCACCGCCACAACGTCAATCGCGTCAACCGCGCCGGCCGTGCGCCATGCGCCGGTCCGGGCGGCACTGGCGATGGCGGACGACTAACACCGGTTTTCCCCGCCACGGATCGCCAGCAACGCCGGCGATCGATTAAAACAAGTCCAACTGGCCGCCGCCCTTCCCGGCGGCGGCCGGCACCAACAGCGGGCGCCGGAACTGCCCGGCATCGAGCTGCCGGAAGCGGATCATGCGTTGCTCCAATCCCAGCTTACGCACAGTTTTTTCCACCCGCTGCTGAATCAAATCCGCCCACACGCCCTCGCCGCGCATGCGGGTGCCGAAATCCGCCTGGTAATCCTTGCCGCCCCGCAGTTCGCGGATGCGGTTCATTACGCGCTGCGCCCGGTCGGGGAAATGCGCTTCCAGCCATTTCCGGAACAACGGACTGACTTCATGGGGCAGCCGCAGCACGATGTAATTGACATGCAACGCCCCCGCTTCGCACGCCGCTTCGATCACCCGTTCGATATCCGGCTCCGTCACGAATGGAATGATGGGCGCGATGCTGACGCCGACCGGAATACCCGCGTCCGTCAAGGTGCGGATGGTGCGCAGGCGCCGCGCGGGCGCCGCCGCCCGGGGTTCCAGCGTGCGCGCAATGGAACTGTCGAGCGTGGTGATGGTGATGGCGGCCGACACCAGCTTTTTGTGCGCCATCGGCGCCAGTAAATCGAGATCGCGCTCGATCAGCGACGACTTGGTGATCAGCCCCACCGGATGATCGCACTCATGCAGCACTTCCAGCACGCCACGCGTAATCTTCAGGCTGCGCTCACACGGCTGGTAGGCATCGGTGTTGACGCCCAGCGCGATGGCTTCCGGCACATAGGACGGCTTGGCCAACTCCTGCCGCAGCAGCGCCGCCGCGTTGACCTTGGCGACGATGCGGGTTTCGAAATCGAGGCCCGGCGATAAACCGAGGTAGCTGTGCGTGGGGCGGGCAAAACAGTAAATACAGCCGTGCTCGCAACCACGGTAGGGGTTCAATGACACATTAAAGGGAATGTCCGGCGAGCTGTTGCGGGTCAGAATCGATTTCGCGACTTCATCAGTGACGTGGGTTGACAAGGACGGCGCATGGTTTACGCCCCCCACGCCAGCACCCTCGCGGTCATCCTCGCCGCCAAGGCCCCAGCCATCGTCGAACGAGACACGCCCATGCGCTTCGTAGCGGCCCTGCAAGTTGCCGACCGCGCCACGTCCTTTGCGCGCTTGCAGGGAGCGTGGCGGTGACATCGCCTGCCATCCGTCATCCGCATCATCATCCATGATCACCCCAGAAATACTGTATTTATATACAGCATACTACACCGCCCCCTGCCCCGATTCAAGTCGCGGCGCGCGTGAATATTCGATAGATT
>JAIENA010000248.1 GCA_019751755.1 Burkholderiaceae bacterium
TAGCAAAACGATAGACGATCAGTTGTGGTGGGCTATCGGTGCCAGCATGTGTCGGCGGCATTGCGCCACTGGCCCACCCCCGCCCCTTGCGCCCAGGTCGAACATGCTGTAATGTTAATACTATTCAATAAATCTTATCTAATCGACATTATTGGGTATAATGTCGATTAGTTTTTGGACGCTCTCACGCCCCAAAATCACGCCCCGCTCTGCCGCCAGGCATGTCCCCGTCCGTGCCACCTTCACAAACCTGCCGACAAGCCACGCGACTGCTATAATCCGCCGACCAACTCCCGACCGCTATGCGCCGACTTTTTTGCATCCTGCTCATGCTGTGTTTGCCGCTGCAAGGCTTTGCCATGCAGTGGCCGATGGCGTTGGCATCCGATGCGGCGCCGTTGGCGCAGGAAGTCATGCATGAGGTGATGCACGACGCCCACGTCAGCCACCATCACGACGACGATGGCACGCTGCATATCGACGATTCCGACGAGTCGGAGCAACATATCCAGGACCATTCCAGCCCGCCGCAACCGGCCACCCTGCCCGCCTTGCTGCTGCCGTTGGCGCCACCGGGACCGGTGTTCACCGTGCCGACGGCGTTGGTGCAATACATTCCCGATCCGATGCTTGAATTGCCGCATCGACCGCCTTCCCCCTCCCTCGGCTAAGCCGCCGAGGGCGCCCCCGCATTTTTATCCGCTATCGCGCGGCGCTGTCGCGTCACGCACGATGGCACCAGTGCCACGCTCCCCTCGGTGATGTCAACAATCACACGATGGAGTACCCATGCACGTCTTTCGACTGCCATGCGTGCTTGCCGCGCTGGCCATATTGCCAGCCTTGGCCAGCGCGCAGGTGTCCGCCAGCGCAATTGCCGCTGCGCAAGAACCGACATTAGCTGCCTTGGTCGACGGCGCCGTCCGGCGCTCGCCTTTGGCCCGCACCCTTGACGGCCGCCTGGATGAAAGCCAGGCGGCACGCGACTTGTCCGCCTCCTGGCTGGCCGGCGCCCCGATATTGGGCCTTGCCCGGCGCAGCGACAGCTGGACCGACCAGCGCGGCCGACGCGAGTCCGAACTATCGGTCTCGGCACCGGTCTGGCTGCCACGGCAACAAGCAACCCGCGCCGCGCTGGCCGATGCCGGCACTGGCGAGGTGGTCGCGCACATTGCATGGGCGCGGCTGGAAATCGCCGGACAAGTCCGCCGGCTGCTATGGGAGACCGCCGCTGCCCGCGAAGTGCAAGCCGAGCAGGAAGACCACTTGCATCACCTGGAGCAATTGGCGGCCGACGTGCAGCGCCGCGTGGCGGCCGGCGACTTGGCGCGCACCGACGCTTTGCTGGCGCAACAAGAAGTGCTGGCGGCGCGCTCCGACGTGGCCGCCGCCAAGCTGCGATCGGCGGATACCCAGGCACGTTTCCGACTGTTGACCGGGCTGGCCGCACCGGCCAACCCGGCGCCGGAACCGCTGGTGGACGATGCCGTCCCGGCTCCGGTGCGCCAGCTTGCGGCACAGGCAACCGAGCAGCGCGCCAGGGCCGCCGTGGCAGCGGCCAGTGCCCAGCCTGGCGCGGCGCCGACGGTTGCGCTTTCAGTACGGCAGGAGCGCGACGGCGCTCTCGCCGCGCATGACCGCAGCATCGGCTTTGCCCTGTCCATCCCGCTGGCAGGCACGCTGCGCAATCGCCCTGCCGAAGCCGCGGCGTCCACCCAGTTGGCGGCGGCCAGTGCCGAACTGGCACAGGCGCAAGACCAAGCGGCGCAAGCCTTAACGCTGGCGCGCGAACAGTTGACGCAGGCACGGCTATCGCTGGACGACGCCGAACAGCGCGCCGCCGCGATGCTGGAACACACCCGCCTGATTGGCATCGCGTTCCATGCCGGCGAACGCGGATTGGCCGAACTGCTGCGGTCCCATGTTGTGACGCACGCGGCGCAAGTGGCGGTTCGCCAGCAGCGCATTGCCGTCGGCCAGGCCCATGCCAGCCTCAACCAAGCTTTAGGAGTACTTCCATGAAATTATTGACCGCCCTGTTTTGCGCACTGCTGCTGGCGTTGCCGGCGCTGGCCTCGCCCGGCGCGCATGGCCCGAACGGCGAACACCTCGATGGTCCCGCCGCCGTCTCCACCAGCGGCAGCGCGCCGCGGGTGGAAACCTTCACCGAATTGTTCGAGCTGGTCGGCCACCTGTCCGGCGGCGAATTGTCGATCCTGATCGACCGCTATGACACCAACGAACCGGTACTGAACGGCAAGCTGGAAGTCCAGTACCAGAAACTGAAGGCGCCGGCGACCTTCCACAGCGATATCGGCGATTACGCGGTCGACGACCCGGCAATGTTGGCGGCGTTGTCCAAGCCGGGCAAGCATCCACTGCTGTTTACGTTCACGGCCGGCGAAGAAAGCGACCTGATCGAAGGCACATTGGAGGTACCACAGGCAGCAGGACACGATCACCACGACGCCCCGTACCGGCAACGGTGGGCCCTGACCCTGAGCGTTATCGCGGCGCTGACCGCAATCGGCGCCGTCCTGGTGCGCCGCCGCGCATCCCAACGTTCCCTGAAGTGAGCCGCCCATGAACCAATCCCCGACTATGGCGCTACTGGCCGTATTGACCGCCATGACGACCATCACCGTGCCGGTGGCCGCCTCCCCCGGCGCCCACGGCCCGAACGGCGAACACCTGGACGCGCAAGGCAGTGCCACCGCCAGTGGCCTGGCACGGCTGCCGGACGGCAGCGTCAACGTGCCGAAACTGGCGCAGCGCCGGATGGCGATCCGCACCGTCAAAGCACAGGATGCCGACCATCGGGAAACCGCGCAATTAAATGGCCGCACCGCGATCGATCCGAATGCCGGCGGGCGCGTGCAAGCGCCCTTTGCCGGGCGCATCGAACCGGGCCAGGGCGGCTTGCCGGTTCCCGGCCAGACGGTGCGCAAGGGGCAGGTGCTGGCACGACTGGTCCCTGTTGCGAGCGCCGCCGAACGTGGTAGCCAGCAAGCCGCCGTGGCTGACCTGCGCGCCAATCGCCTTTTACTGGAGCAGCGCGTGGCGCGTCTGGAGTTGCTGGAAGGGTCGGTGCCGCGCAAGGATGTGGAAGCGGCCCGGGCTGAACTGGCCAGTGTCCGCGGCCGCGAACAGGCCATTGCCGGCGCCTTGTCTGGCCGGGAAGCCATCGTCGCGCCGGCCGACGGCGTCATCGCCGGCGCCCAGGTGTTGGCGGGCCAGATCGTGGAACCGCGCGACGTGCTGTTCGACATCGTTGATCCGCAACGCCTGCTGATTGAAGCGTCGACACCGGACGCGTCGCTGGCCGAGCGCATCCACCACGCCACCCTGGCGCAAGCGCCGCAGGCGACGCTGACACTGCTGGGCGGTGCGCGCAGCCTGCGTGACGGCGCACTGCCGGTGTATTTTCTGGCCAAGGGCGGCGCTTTGCCGCTCGCGCTGGGCCAGCCGGTGACCGTGCTGGCACAACTGAAAACAAGCGTCAAAGGCATTGCGCTGCCGGCCGAAGCACTGGTGCGCAACCCCGCCAATGAAGCGGTGGTGTGGATCAAGTCGGGTGCGCTGCGCTTTATTGCGCAGCCGGTGGAGGCGAAGGTGCTGGACGCCCAAACAGTCATCGTCACCAGGGGACTGAGCCCGGAAAACCGGGTGGTGGTCCAGGGCGCGGCACTGATCAACCAGATCCGCTAGGGCCGCCATGTTCAATACCATTGTCCGTTTCAGCCTGCATCACCGGCTGTTGGTGCTGGCCGCCGCCATGCTGCTGATGGTGTACGGCACGCTGACCGCGTGGCGCACGCCGGTCGACGTGTTCCCCGACCTGAACAAGCCGGTGGTGACCGTGCTGACCGAAGCGGGCGGCATGGCGCCCGAGGAAGTCGAGCAGCTGGTGTCGTTTCCGATTGAAACCAGCCTCAATGGCATGCCGGGCGTGACCCGGGTGCGCTCGGTGTCCGGCGTCGGCCTGTCGATCGTCTACGCCGAATTCGACTGGGGCACCGATGTCTACCGCAACCGCCAGCAGGTCGCCGAACGGCTAACCCTGGTCAAAGAGCAGTTGCCGGGCACGATTGCGCCGGTGATGGGGCCGGTGTCGTCGATCATGGGCGAAATCATGCTGGTGGCCTTGCCGATCGACCCGCAACAGGCCGATCCGATGAAGGCGCGTGAGTATGCCGACTTCGTGCTGCGTCCGCGCCTGCTGTCGATTCCCGGCGTGTCGCAAGTGATCCCGATCGGCGGCGAGGTGCGCCAACTCCGCGTCGAGCCGGACAGCGCGCGCATGGCGCAGTTTGGCGTCAACCTGGAACAGGTGACGTCGGCGCTGCGCGGCTTTGCCGCCAATACCAGCGGCGGCTTTATTGATTTGAACAGCCGTGAATACCTGATCCGCAACCTGGGCCGCACCAACCGGCTGGAAGATGCGCAAGGACTGGCGGTCGCGTTCCGCAACGGTATGCCGGTGTTGCTGGAGCAAGTGGCCACGGTGCGTTATGCCCCTGCCTTTAAACGGGGCGACGCCGGTATGAATGGCAAGCCGGCGGTCATCGTCAGCATCCAGAAACAGCCGGCCGGCGATACCGTGCGCCTGACGGCCGCCATTGAGAACGCGCTAACCGAACTAAAACAGGGTCTGCCGGCCGGCATCGCCGCGCCGGAAGTGTTGTTCCGCCAAGCTAATTTCATTGATGCCGCGATCGGCAACGTGGTCGACGCCTTGCGCGACGGCGCCATCCTGGTGGCGCTGATCTTGTTTGCGTTCCTGCTCAGCGTGCGCGCCACGCTGATTTCCCTGGTGGCGATCCCCCTGTCCCTCGCGGTCACCGCCCTGATCTTCCATGGCCTGGGCCAATCGATCAACGTGATGACGCTCGGCGGCCTGGCGATTGCCATCGGCGAACTGGTCGATGATGCCGTGGTGGATGTGGAAAATATCCAGCGCCGCTTGCGCCAGCGCAGCGCCGAAGGGGTGTCCTTGCTGCAAGTGATCTGGCGCGCCTCGGTCGAGGTGCGCTCGGGCATCGTCTACGCCACCATGATCGTGGTGCTGGTGTTCGTACCGCTGTTCGCGCTGCCCGGCATCGAGGGGCGCCTGTTTGCACCGCTGGGGATTGCCTATATCGCCTCGATACTGGCGTCGCTGGTGGTGTCGATGACGGTCACCCCGGTATTGGCGTCGTATCTGCTGCCGGCCACGCTGCATCAGGCGCATCGCGACAGTCCGCTGGTGCGCCGCTTGAAGGCGTGGGACGGCAAGCTGCTGGCGTGGTGCTTGCCCCGCATGCGCGCCATCTTTGCCATGGCGTTGCTGGCGGTGCTGGTCGCCGCCGCCTCGGTGCCCTTCTTTCCCCGCGCGTTCCTGCCGCCGTTTAATGAAGGTTCGCTGGTGATGGGGATGACCTTTACGCCCGGCACCTCACTGGCCGAGGCCAACCGCATGGGGGCCCTGGCGGAAACCTTGATTGCCCAGGTGCCGGAGGTGATACGCGTCGGCCGCCGTACCGGGCGTGCCGAACTGGACGAACATGCGGAAGGCGTGCACTCGTCGGAAATCGACATTGACTTGCAGCCCTCCCGGCGCAGCCGCGAACAGGTCATGGCGGCGATTCGGGGCCAGTTGTCGGTGCTGCCGGCCGCCATCGCGATCGGCCAGCCGATCTCGCACCGGCTCGACCATTTGCTGTCCGGCGTGCGGGCACAAATTGCGCTAAAAATTTATGGCGACGATATCGACACGCTACGGGGGCTGGCCGATACCTTGCGCGGCCGGCTGCAAGCGGTGCCGGGGCTGGTCGACCTGTCGGTCGAGCGCCAGGTCTTGATACCGCAAGTGAAGGTGCGCATTGATTACCGCAAAGCCGCGCAATATGGGCTGGCGGCCGGCCAGGTGCTGGCCGCCGTCGAAGCGCTGACCGAAGGTACCCGCATTACCCAGGTGATCGATGGCGCGCGCCGCTATGACCTGGTGGTGCGCCTGCCCGATGCCCAGCGCACGCCGCAAGACCTGGAACGCCTGCTGCTCGACAGCCCGGCCGGGCGGATTCCATTGTCCAGCATCGCCACAGTGGAAGAAAGCGACGGCCCGAACCAGATCGGGCGTGAAAACGGCCGCCGCCGGATTGTGGTCTATGCCAATACCGACGGCGCCAGCATGGCGCGCATCATCGCCGATGTCCGCGCCGCAGTGAGCGCGACCCGGCTGCCGGGCGGCTATTTCATCAGCATAGAAGGCCAGTTCCAGGCGCAGGAACAGGCCCAGCGTCTGATTATCGGCTTGTCACTGGTGTCGGTATTGATGATTTTCCTGGTGCTGTATTCGCGCTACCGCTCGGCCACGCTGGCGCTGGTCATCATGGGCAATATTCCGTTTGCCCTGGTTGGCAGCGTGGCCGCCATGTGGCTGGCCGGGGTGTCGCTGTCGGTGGCGTCGATGGTGGGGTTTATTACGCTGGCCGGCATTGCCACACGTAACGGCATCCTGAAGGTCAGCCACTACATCAACCTGTGCCAGTTCGAAGGCGAAACCTTCGGCTGGCCAATGATCGTGCGCGGCTCGCTGGAACGCCTGACGCCGGTGCTGATGACGGCGCTGGTGGCGGCGTTTGCGCTGACGCCGCTGCTGTTATCGGCCGATGCGCCGGGCAAGGAGCTGCTGCACCCGGTGGCGGTGGTGATCTTCGGTGGCCTGATCAGCTCGACCATTCTGGACGCGCTGCTGACACCTTTGATTTTCTGGAAGGTGGGACGCCGGCCGCTGGCGCGCCTGCTGGCCGGCGATGCGTCGCAAACGTATTGAGTTGTAATGGGCTGGCGGCAGCGCCCAATGTCAGCTGCCGCACTATGAGCAAATGGAGATTCCAATGAAAAAACTGTTCGCACTGATGGCTGTCACCGTGGCACTGGCAAGCGGCCAGGCAATCGCACATGACAGCCCGGCCAAGCATGGCGGTATCGTCAAATCGGCCGGCGATTTGTCGTTCGAGCTGGTCAACAAGGACGGCAAGACCACGATTTATGTGGCCGACCACGGCAAGGACGTGCCAATGGCGGGCGGTTCCGGCACGCTGACGGTACTGAAAGGCAGCGAGAAAACCGAACTGCCGCTGGAAGCGGGAGGCGCCAATACGCTGGTGGTCAAGGGGGATGCCAAACTGGCGTCCGGCGCCAAGGTGGTGGCCAATATCGTTTTCCCCGACAAGAGCGCAATGGGGGTGCGCTTCGCGATTAAATAAGTCCCGCTATGCGCTGCGCTGGCAGCAGGCCGGTGACAACATCGACCGCAGTTGGCGCCAATATGACGCACGCGCCGGGTACGTGTCGCCCTGATACAAGCCGATGGCCCGGGGCCGGTTGGCGCCGTCCGGCTGGTAGCGGTAGGTGCCTAATACCTGGTCCCACAGCACCAGCGCGCGGCCAAAATTGCTGTCCCCTTCGCCGGACACCGCCGAATGGTGCCAGCGGTGCACCTCGTTGGTGCTGAACACGTAGTTGAGCCAGCCACTGCGCAACGGCAGGTTGGCATGTTGCAGCATCAGCACCGGCAGCGACAATGCCAGGTAGCCGTACAGCACCTCGGCCGGTGTGCCGAGGGCCAGCAGCGGCAACATGCCAAAGCCATAATTGACAGCGTAATTGAGCGGGTGCAGGCGGAAGTTATTGACCGAATATAGGCGCTCGCTGCCATGGTGCAGCGCATGCAGCCACCACAGCGCCGGCCGGCTGTGGTGCAAGCGGTGCGCCCAATAAAAGCCGAATTCCGCGATCAATGCCGCAAGCACCACTTGCCATGCGAACGGCAACTCTGTGGGAAACAGCCCGCCGGACAACTCAAACCGGGCATACAGGGCCGTGACCAGCAGCGGGCCGCCCCATTTCAACAACGGATCCACCACCGCCAGCAGCGCTGCCATGCTGCACCAGTCGGTGCCGGCATCGCCCCGGGCCTGGTTCCACGCGGGCTCGAATGGCATGCGCCGTTCCAGTCCCATGGCCAGCAGCAGCGTGGCCGCACTGGGGAGGACCACCGCCAACTCCAGGCTACCGCCGACGCTATGCACCACAGCAAAAGTGACCAGGCTGGCCAGCAGCGCGGCCGGGAAAAACAAGTGGGTCACGATGGTGCGCATGGC
>JAIENA010000179.1 GCA_019751755.1 Burkholderiaceae bacterium
CCGCAACTGTCCGGTGGTCAGCGCCAGCGTATCGCCCTGGCGCGCGCCTTGGCGGTGGAACCGCGCGTGCTGTTGCTGGACGAACCGTTCGGCGCCCTGGATGCGAAAGTGCGCAAGGAATTGCGCCGCTGGCTGCGCCGCCTGCACGATGAACTGCACGTGACGTCGATTTTCGTCACGCACGACCAGGAAGAAGCGCTGGAAGTGGCGGACCAGGTGGTCTTGATGAACAAGGGCAAGGTCGAGCAACTGGGGGCGCCGGACGAGGTCTATAACCACCCGCAATCGCCGTTCGTCTACGGCTTCCTGGGCAACGTCAACGTGTTCCATGGCCGCGTGCACGAAGGCGTCATCACCAGCGGCGATGTGGCGCTGGAACTGCCGACCCACGGCGCGGTACAGGACAGCAAAGGCAGCGCCTATGTCCGTCCGCACGACCTCGACGTCGAGCGCTACACGCCGGACGCCGACGGTATCGTCGTGAAATTGCGCCGCGCCCACGCGATTGGCCCGCTGGCGCAGCTGGACCTGGAGCGTGCCGACACCGCCGAATTGATCGAGGCGGTGATTCCCAACGAGCGCTACCGCCAGTTGGGTTTGAAGGATGGCGAAACCCTGGTGGTGCGCCCGAAACGTTTGCATGTGTTTGTCGATGAAGGTACCGCGATATGAATTTCCAACAATTACGCTCGATCCGCGAAGCGGCCCGCCGCAATTACAATCTGACCGAAGTCGCCAACGCGCTGTACACGTCGCAGCCGGGCGTGTCGCGCCAGATCCGCGAACTGGAAGACGAACTGGGCGTGGTGATCTTTGAACGCAACGGCAAGCGATTGACGGGGCTGACCGAGCCGGGCAAAGGCATCTTGAAGATCGTCGAACGCTTGCTGGTGGAAGCGGAAAACCTGCAGCAGGCCAGCCTCGAATATGCGGGCCAGAGCAGCGGCACGCTGACCATCGCCGCCACCCACACGCAGGCCCGCTATGCCTTGCCGAAAGTGGTGCAAACCTTCCGTGCCGCGTTCCCGGACGTGCGCATCGCCCTGCAGCAAAGCTCGCCCGAGCACATCGCGGAATGGGTCTTGTCCGGCAAGGCCGACATCGGCATCGCCACCGAAGGTTTGTCGCAATTCCCCGACCTGGTGTCGTTCCCGTGCTACCGCTGGAGCCACCTGATCGTGGTGCCGGATAACCATCCGCTGCTGGCCCGTTCGCCGATCCGCCTCGAAGACCTGGCGGAATTCCCGCTGATTACCTACGACGTGGGCTTTACCGGCCGGGGCCACCTCGACGCTGCCTTTGAACGCGCAGGCTTGCGACCAGACATTGTTTTGACGGCGATGGACTCCGACGTCATCAAGCAATACGTGGCGATGGACCTGGGCGTGGGCATTGTGGCGTCGATGGCGTTTGACCATGGCCGCGACAAAGGCTTGCGCGCGGTGGAGGCATCGCACCTGTTTGCCGCCAACACCACGCGGCTGGCGGTGCGCCGCGGCGCCTACCTGCGCACCTATGCACAGGAATTTATTCAGCAATTTGCGCCCGACCTGAGCCGCCGCGAAATCGAACGCACGCTGGCGGGCGAAGAGGCGGCTTGATACGTCGCCCATGACTGTTGTGGCGGAAAAGCCAGCCCGCCACGAATTTTCCGTGATATTGTCGATTTCGCCATATACTGAATTCCATCCTGTAATCTTCTTTGCATCCCCGACTTGCAACATCTTTCTTCGAAGGAGTAGCGTCACATGGGCATTGGAAATTGGAAAATCGGTGCGCGCCTGGCCGCCGGGCTAGGGCTGTCACTGGCGTTCATGATCGGCTTGTCCGTCATCGGCATTAGCAATCTGGGCAAGGTGGACCAGGCGACCGGAGACCTGGATACCGATAAGGTGCCCAAGGTGATCGGGGCGTATGAAGCGATTGGCGGCGTCAATGATATTGCGCGCGCGATGCGCAATGCCATGCTGTCCACCGATCCCGACACCGTCAAGAAAGAGCTCAAGCGAGTCGAGGACAAGAAGGTCGAAATCGATGGCCACCTGAGCAAGTTGTCGGCCTTGATTGACGACGATGAAGACCTGGAAAGCAAGGCCAAACTCAAGGCCGTGCTGGAGGCTAAAGAGCGCTACCTGGCGGTGCAATCGACGTTTATTAGCAAGTCGGCCGACCAGGACAAGCGCGATGAGAACGTGGTGTATTTGCTCACCACGGTGCGCAAAGAGCAGACCGCCTACATGAACGCGCTGCAAGAACTGGTGAAATACCAGATCAGCGCGGTCGACAAGGCCGCCACCGATGCCCATGACCGCTACCTGGTGGTGCGCAACATGATGATCGCCTTGACGCTGCTGGCCACCGTGCTGGCGTCGCTGGTGCTGTACTGGATTTCGCGCAGCATCACCGGGCCGCTGAACCGCGCCGTGGGGGTGGCCGAAGCGGTGGCGGGCGGCGATCTCACCATGCAGATCGAGTCCGAGTCCCAGGATGAAACCGGCCAGTTGCTGCGCGCCTTGCGCAACATGAATGACAGCCTGGTCCATACCGTGGGCCGGGTGCGTTCCGGCTCCGACACCATCAACACCGCCACCAATGAAATCGCGACCGGCAATCTGGATTTGTCGAGCCGCACCGAGACGCAGGCGTCCAGCCTGGAAGAAACCGCGTCCTCGATGGAGGAGCTGACGTCGACCGTGACGCAAAACGCCGACAATGCGCGCCAGGCCACGTCGCTGGTGGTGGCGGCATCGGACTTCGCCACCAAGGGCGGCAAGGTGGTGGGCGAAGTGGTGACCACC
Source organism: Burkholderiaceae bacterium (assembly GCA_019751755.1). GTDB lineage: Bacteria > Pseudomonadota > Gammaproteobacteria > Burkholderiales > Burkholderiaceae_D > Rugamonas. The sequence goes on from JAIENA010000179.1 coordinate 2,799, forward strand.
ATGGGCGCCATCAAGGACAGCTCGAACAAGATTGTCGACATCATTGCCGTCATCGATGGCATCGCCTTCCAGACCAATATCCTGGCATTGAACGCGGCCGTGGAAGCGGCGCGCGCCGGCGAGCAGGGCCGGGGCTTTGCCGTGGTGGCGTCGGAAGTGCGGGCGCTGGCGCAGCGCTCGGCGGCGGCGGCCAAGGAAATCAAGACCTTGATCAACCAGTCGGTGGCCACTGTCGATACCGGCGCGAAGCTGGTCGACGAGGCCGGCGCCACAATGGATGGCATCGTCACCGCCGTCAAGCAGGTGGCCGACATCATGACGGAGATTTCCGCCGCCAGCCAGGAGCAGAGCAGCGGCATTGCACAAGTCAATGAAGCGATTGTGCAGATCGACGACGCCACGCAGCAAAACGCGGCGCTGGTGGAAGAGGCGGCCGCCGCCGCGCAATCACTGCGCGACCAGGCGCAAATGCTGGCCGAAGCGGTCAGCGTGTTCCGGATTGCCGGGCATCAGTACCAGGCGCCGCAGGCGCTTGCCGCGCCACGGGTGGCGGCGAAAAAACCTGTGCGGGCGCTGGTCAAGGCGGCGCCAACGCAGAAGCCCGCAGCTAAGCGCGCCGCGCCGGCAACGCAGGACGCCGGCTGGGAAGAGTTCTGACGCGGCCGTTGCTCACCGCGCGGGGCGCTTGATTTATTGCCCCGGGTTCGGCACCTGCGCATGCACCGCATCGATTGCCGCCACCAGGTCCGGTGGCAGCACCGTGCCATAGGCATCGATGTTTTCCTTTAACTGCTCCATGGTGGTGGCGCCGATGATGGTGGACGCCACGAACCAGCGCGTATAGCACCAGGCCAGCGCCATGCGCGCCGGCGTCATGCCGGCGGCGCGCGCCAGTGCGGCATAGCGGGCGGCGGCGTCGAGCACGCCCGGCCGCACATAGCGCGGACTCCAGCTGGCCGGGAAGATCGTCAGCCGGCCATGCGCCTTGGGGTTGTCGATGTATTTGGCCGATAACTGGCCAAACGCCAGCGGGCTGTAGGCGAGCAGGCTGACCTGGTCGCGGTAGCAGGTTTCATCGAGCAGCGAGGTTTCAAAATGGCGCGCGCTCAGGTTGTACAGGTTCTGGATCGTCGCAATGCGCGGCAAGCCTTTCAACTCGGCCTGTTTGATGAATTCACTGACGCCCCACGAGGTTTCATTGGAGATGCCGATCTGGCCGATCTTGCCCTCGTCGACCAGCTTGCCCAATGCCGCCAGCGTGTCTTCGATGGCTACCGCCGTGCGCTCCTTAGCCGGGTCAAACACCGATGCACCAAAGATCGGCACGTTGCGGCTGGGCCAGTGCAATTGGTATAAATCGATATGGTCGGTTTGCAGGCGTTTCAGGCTGCTCTCGACCGCCGCGCGCAAATTGGCTTCATCAAAGTTTTGCTGGCCGCCGCGGACCCACACCATGTTCGGATTCGGCCCGGCCGCCTTGGTTGCCAGCACCACCTTGGCGCGGTTGCCCGGTTTGGCCAGCCAGGTACCGATGTACTGCTCCGTCTTGCCTTGCGTGTGCGGGCCCGGCATCACCGGGTACATCTCCGCCGTGTCGATGAAATTGATGCCACGCTCGAGCGCATAATCGAGCTGGCGGTGCGCGTCGGCTTCACTGTTTTGCTCGCCGAACGTCATGCTGCCGAGGCAGACCTTGCTGACTTTCAGGCCGCTCGTTCCCAGTGTGGTGTAGTCCATGCTGGCTCCTTCGCTTAGCCGTTACGGATGGCGTCCGCGCAGTCGCGCACCAGGGCGGGACCGGCGTAAATCAGACCGCTGTACAACTGCACCAGTTGCGCGCCCGCGTCCATTTTGACCTTGGCGTCAGCGCCCTTCATGATGCCGCCCACGCCGATGATCGGCAGCGCATCGCCCAGTTCCGCTTTCAATAAACGGATCACGTTGTTCGACAGTTCGAACACCGGCGCGCCGGACAGGCCGCCGGCTTCCGCACCGTGCTGCAGGCCTTCCACGGCCGCGCGCGACAGCGTGGTATTGGTCGCGATCACGCCATCAATACGGTGGCGCAGCAAGGCGTCGGCGATGTTTTTGACCTGGTCGCCATCCATATCCGGCGCGATCTTCAGTGCCAGCGGCACATAGCGCTTGTGCTGGTCGGCCAGGCGCTGCTGCGCTTCTTTGAGTTGCGACAGCAGGCCGTCGAGTTCCGAGCCGCCTTGCAGCTGGCGCAGGTTTTTCGTGTTCGGCGACGAGATGTTGACCGTCACATAGCTGGCGTACGGGTAGACTTTTTGCAGGCAGTGCAGGTAATCATCGGACGCGCGCTCGATGGGCGTATCGGCATTCTTGCCGATGTTCAGGCCCAGGATGCCTTCCTTGTTCTGGTAAAAGCGCGACGACTGCACGTTGGCGACAAACGCATCGACGCCGCCGTTGTTGAAGCCCATGCGGTTGATAATGCCTTGCGCGGCCGGCAGGCGGAACATGCGCGGCTTCGGGTTGCCGGGCTGGGCGCGCGGCGTGACGGTGCCCACTTCGATCGAACCAAACCCCAGGTCGGCCAGCGCATCGATAAAGGCGCCATCCTTGTCCAGGCCGGCGGCCAGGCCGACCGGGTTCTTGAACGTCAGGCCCATCACCGTGCGCGGATCGTCTTTCGGCTGGCACACCAGCGCGCGCGTCAGGCCCAGCTTGGCTGCGCGCTTGAGCGTCGGCAGCGTGAAATGGTGGGCGTCTTCCGCATCCATGGAAAACAGCATGGGGCGGGCGAGGGAATACAGGAATTTGTTGGACATGAAGGAGGTCGGGAAAAATGCGGGAAAATACGGGGAAGATGGGCAAATAAGAAATTTGCCCGTATTTTACCTTGCGCAGCGTGCCTTACGTCCTTGGCATCACCGCCCAGGTACCTTTGATGCGCGCTTCGAGCGGCTGGAAGTTGATCTTGTACGACATCTTCTGGCTGTCGTGGATCCAGTAGCCGAGATAGACATACGGCAGGCCGAGTTCCTGGGCCTGGGAGATTTGCCACAGGATGTTGTAGGTGCCATACGAGGCGCCCGCCACGTCCGGATCGAAGAAGGTGTAGACCGACGACAGGCCATCGGACAGCACATCGATAATGGAAATCATGCGCAGCGTGCCATCCGGTTCGCGGAATTCCACCAGTCGTGTATTGACGCGGCTTTGCAGCAGGAATTGGGCGTACTGGTCGCGGCTGTCCTGGTCCATGCCGCCGCCCGCGTGGCGCGTGCTTTGGTAGCGCAGGTAGAGGTCATAGTGTTCGTCCGAGAACGACAGCGTGGCCACGCCGGCCTGCAGGTTGCCGTGCCTGTCCCGGGCGCGCCGCTGGCCCCGGGTCGGCACGAATTCGCCGGCCACCACGCGCACCGGGATGCACGCCTGGCAACCGTCGCAATAGGGCCGGTAAGTAAAGATGCCGCTGCGGCGGAAGCCGTTGCGAACCAGTTCGGAATACACGTCCGCGTTGATCAGGTGGGACGGCGTGGCGACTTGCGAGCGGGCCTGGCGGTCGTCCAGGTAGCTGCAAGGATAGGGCGCTGTCGTATAAAACTGCAGCGTCGCAAAAGGCAGGTCATTCAAGTGGGTCATGCACGTATCCCATCAGTGCCAGAATCCGGGCGCCGTGCCTTCCGGCCGGGCCGCCACATTTTGAACCGGGGTGCCGGACCGTCAGCCCGGGTACCCACATGTCAGCGAGTGCCCCTATCATAACGCGGCTGGAATGAATTTGTGAAATCGCATGCGCGAGATTGTGGTGCCGTGAACCTAAGGCGCTTCGGGGGCGCTGCCATACGGCGGCAATGGCTGCCAGTCGCGGATGGCGGGCAGCGTGATGGCGTGGCGCAGGTGGGCTAAAAAATCGCTGCGGGGAATCGGCGCCGCGCCCAGTGATTTCAAATGGCCGGTCTCTTGCTGGCAATCGACCATCTCCACCCCGTTGGTGCGCAGGAAGTGCACCAGGTAGGCCAGCGCGATCTTGGACGCGTCCGGCACGCGGGCAAACATGGATTCGCCATAAAACATGCGGCCGATGCAGACGCCGTACGCACCACCGACCAGCTCACCTTCATGCCACAGTTCCGACGAGTGCGCATAGCCGAGCCGGTGCAAGCCGCTGTAGCCGGCGATGATGTCGTCGGAAATCCAGGTGCCGGGGCCGTCGCGCCGTGGCGCCGCGCAGCCGCGCATCACCTGTTCAAAGGCACTGTCGAAGCGCACCTGCCATGGGCCGTCCTGCGCCATGCTGCGCTGGACCTTCTTGATCGATTTTTTCAGACTGTCGGCGACCTTGAAGCGGGACGTCATCAGCACCATGCGCGGATCGGTACTCCACCACAGGATCGGCTGGCCTTCGGAGAACCACGGGAAGATGCCGCGCTGATACGCCGCCAGCAGGCGCTGCGGCGACAAGTCGGCACCGGCCGCCAGCAGGCCGGGCGCATCCGTCGTCAGCGCCTCGGCGACGTCGGGAAAGGGCGTATGCGCGTCCAGCCAGGGAATCATTACTTAGTCACCGCGCATTGGCTTGACGATATCCATGGTGTGGAAACCATGCGTGCCGCCGCTGTCGCGCATGCGGGCGCGGTCGGCAAAGAACAGTTCCAGCGTGGAGTGGATGGTCGGGAAGGCCAGATCGTCCCACGGGATCTGGTCTTCGGTAAACATTTGCACGTCCAGGCTTTCTTCGCCGGGGGCGAACTCCAGGTCGCGCAGGGTGGCCAGGTAAAACATGTGGACCTGGTGCACGCGGGCCACGTTCATCAGCGAAAACAGTGGCCCCAGCGTGATATTGGCGCCGGCTTCTTCCACCGTCTCACGCAGCGCCGCTTCGGCCGTGGTCTCATTGTTTTCCATAAAACCCGCCGGTAGCGTCCAGTAGCCATAACGCGGCTCGATGGCGCGCTTACATAGCAGCACCTGCAATTGTCCGTCCTGTTCCCATACCGGAATCGAACCCAGCACCATTTTCGGGTTCTGGTAATGAATGGTGCTGCACGCGGCGCACACGTAGCGCGGCCGGTTATCCCCCGCAGGGATCATCAACTCGACGGGATGGGCGCATTCGGAACAGAATTTCATGGGTGGCGGCATGGAGTGACGGCATTGATCAGGAACGTGAACTGTACTTTACACCGAATGCAGGGCGGGCGCGTAGCCCGCACCAGCGTTATGCACTTACCGTGCCAGATATATAAGTTCTATTGTTTGGCTTTTTAAGATTGATATTGCCTAAACCCTCGACCTGTCCTATAATACGTTCATCAGACGCGGGGTGGAGCAGTCTGGCAGCTCGTCGGGCTCATAACCCGAAGGTCACAGGTTCAAATCCTGTCCCCGCAACCAAATTCAAAAA
>JAIENA010000072.1 GCA_019751755.1 Burkholderiaceae bacterium
TGGCGCGATTTCCATACGGCGTCGCAGCATTCGCTGTTGCTGGCGCTCGATTGAACAACCGGGGCTGATCGATTCGTGCGCATTCGTGATGTCGTGATGCCGTGGTGTTGCGGTATGCGCGAGCGATACCTCCACAATAAAGAACGACCGTGCTTTATTGTGCGAACCTGTGTATAGTGCGTTTACTCTAAACCGCATTCGCTTCACATCACCTCAACGCCACTGACCAGGAAACCACCATGAGCACCTCCAACGATGTTGTAATTGTCGGCGCCACCCGTACCGCGATCGGTACTTTTGGCGGCGCGCTGAAAGATTTTTTCGCTGCCGACCTGGCCGCCATCGCCGTCAAGGAAGCGTTTGCGCGCGCCAAGGTGGACCCGGCCTCCGCCCAGCAAATCGTGCTCGGCAACGTGATCCACTGCGAACCGCGTGACATGTACGTGTCGCGCGTGGCCGGCATCCAGGCCGGCATGGCCAAGGAATCGGCGGCGCTGACCTTGAACCGCCTGTGCGGCTCCGGCCTGCAAGCCATCGTGACCGCCGCCAACGCGATCCAGCTGGGCGATGCGGAAATCGCCGTCGGCGGCGGTGTGGAAACCATGAGCCGCGCACCTTACTTGGTGCAGGCGGCACGCTGGGGCGCGCGCATGGGTGACACCAAGATGCTCGACATGATGCTGGGCGCGTTGCAAGACCCGTTCGGCGCCGGCCACATGGGGATCACGGCGGAAAACGTCGCCGACCTGTACCAGATTTCCCGCGCCGAGCAGGACGCGTTCGCGGCGGATAGTCAACGCAAGGCGCTGGCCGCCATCGAGGCCGGCCATTTCACATCGCAGATCGTGCCAGTGGAAATCAAGGGCCGCAAGGGCGTGACGCTGTTCGATACCGACGAACACCCGAAGCAGGGCGTTACGGCGGAATCGCTGGGCGCGCTGAAGCCGGCCTTCAGGAAGGAAAACGGCACCGTAACGGCCGGTAACGCTTCCGGCCTGAATGACGGCGCCGCCGCCTGTGTGCTGATGGAGGCGGGCGCCGCGTCGCGCGCCGGCCTGGCGCCGCTGGCCCGTATCGTGTCGTACGCGGTGGCCGGCGTGGATCCGTCGCTGATGGGCACAGGCCCGATCCCGGCCGTCAAGCTGGCACTGCAGCGCGCCGGGCTGACCTTGAACGATATTGACGTGATTGAATCGAACGAAGCGTTCGCGGCCCAGTCGCTGGGCGTGTGCCGTGGCCTGGACCTGGACCCGGCCCGCACCAACCCGAACGGCGGCGCGATCGCGCTGGGCCACCCGCTGGGCGCGTCCGGCGCCATCATCACCGTCAAGTGCCTGTATGAATTGCAGCGCACCCAGAAGCGTTTTGGCCTGGCGACGATGTGCATCGGCGGCGGCCAAGGCATCGCGGTGATCTTCGAACGCCTGTAAACGCCACGCCGCCGTCAGCCATTGCGTTGCTGCCGGCGGAGGGAAGTCGGATATCGGAAGTCGGCAAGGCCGGCGCCGGGGTGTTGCCCCGCGCCGGCCTTGTTATTTGATGCGGTCACCGGAAGTCGCGGAAGTTGCCGCAGGACCAACCGTAGAACCTATGATGTAAAAGAAAGAGCCGTCGGCATAACGATTACCTAAACTGGAGGTGCTAACCAAACCAAATAGGGAGTTCATCATGCAAACGGCTCAAACTCATTTTACGATCATTGACCAGCTTTTGGCAGTTTCGTTGGAATTGGCCAGCAAGAGCTGGAAGCTGGCGTTGCAGGACGGTGAGCGTACCAAACCATCGGTCCATACGGTGAGCGGTGAAGATCAGATGGAATGGTTGGAGCAAGTGCTGCAGACAGTGACCCGGATGCTGGATAAGTGGGCGTTGCCGGAAGATGTACGCATTGTCTTCATGTACGAGGCTGGCCAAGACGGTTTTTGGATTGCGCGTGCACTGATCGAGCGCGGCTTCGAAGTCTATGTCGTGAATCCATTCATGGCCGTGTGGCAGGACCCGGACACGCCGCCGGCGTACGAGGCGGCGCTGACCGGGCAATTTGACGCCTGGCTGCACGCAGTGCGCGACCAGGGCTTGACGCCGAACAACCTGCGGTTCGCGCGGGCGGCGCAGTGCCGCGCCATGCCCGTCAGTCTGCGCCTGGGCATGCTGCAACTGGGCTAGGGCCGCCAAGCGCGGCACCTTGACAGCACGTTTGCCGACCGCACCAGCACCTTGGGCTGTCGCATTGCGCGCAACAAGATCCTCACCAGCCGCCTGCTGCATGACAACCTGGTGCCGGTGCCGCCGGCCGGACTGGCCTCGGACTGGGCCCAGGCGCAGGCGCTGGCGCGTGAACTCGGCTGGTCGGTGGTGGTCAAGCCTGCCGACCTGGACGGGGGCGAAGGCGTGATGCCGGGCATTCGCACCAAGGCCGAGCTGGCGGCTGCCTATGAAACAGCGCGCGCGCTGAGCGCGGCCGGCGTCATTGTCGAACGCCATGTGGCGGGCGACGACCACCGCATGATGGTGGTGGGCGGGCAATTGCGTATGACTGTGCGGCGCATGCCGGCCAGCGTGTGCGGCGACGGCGCCGCCAAGGTGGCGCAACTGCTGGAGCGGGTCAACGCGGCTCCGCGCCGCAGCACGCACAAGCACGGCATGCTGATTGTCATTCCGCTGGACCAGGAAGCGCTGTAGTTCCTGGCCCAGCAGGGCTGCACGCCCGATAGCGTGCCGGAAACCGGCCGCGTGGTCACGTTGCGGCGCACCGCCAATATCAGCACCGGCGGCCTGGCGTTCGACGTCAGCGCCGACGTGCACCCCGATAACCGGCTGGTGGCCGAGCGCGCCGCCGCCTTGCTGGGGCTTGACATTGCCGGCATCGACTTCCTGTGTCCCGATATCAGCCGCTCGTGGCGCGACGTGGGCGGCGCCGTGTGCGAAGTCAACGCCCAGCCCGGATTCCGTGTGCACTGGCTGGCCGATCCCGACCGCGGCCATCACCGGCGAACGCGGCGCGCGCGCCACGGCGCTGCTGTTGCACCGGATCTGGCAGCACAGCGGCAAGCAGGCCGGCGTCTGCATCAGCGCCGGCTTGTGGCTGGGGGCGCGGCGTATCGCCGATGACAACCAGGCGGGGCTGCCCGGCGCGCACGTGCTGCCGAACGCCCCGGTCACGGAAGCGGCTGTGATGGAATTGCCGGCGCCCGGGCTGGCGCAATTCGGCCATCCGTGCGACCGCTATGATGTCATCGCCGTGCTCGATGGCGGCAGCGTGGACAGCGAAGTGCTGGCGCGCGCCGGCATCGCCGTGGTGCGCAATGCATCCGATCCGGATTGCCTGGTATTGGGAGACAACCATCTTGGCGCCCGCGTGTGGCTGGTGGGCGGCGAAGCCGACACGCCGGCCATGCAGGCCCACCTGGCGCAGGGCGGCGACGCGGTGCTGGTACGGTGCCAGCGCGGCGGCGCGTGGGTCGTGCTGGCGAGCGGCGTGGCGCAAACGCCACTAATGCCGTTCGACGCGGTTTTCGACGGCGCCGCTGGCAGTGCCGCGCGCGACGTCGGCTGCATGCTGTTCGCGGTGGCGCTGGCATGGATGCAGCACATCGCCCCCGACACGATACGGCAGGCGCTGGTCGGGGTGGGCGCCACCATCGGCTGCCAGGACGTCAGTGCCACACTGCACCCGGAGACCCGCGCCATGGCCGAGATGCTGGTGCAGGCGCTGGGGCTTAATACCGCCGGCATCGACGACATGACCACCGACATCGGCAAGTCGCCATGGGAGGCGGGCGGGGCCTTCATTGAAGTCAACACCACGCCCGGTCTCGACAGCCTGATTGCCACCGGCTGCGACGCGGTGGCGGTGGGAGAGGCCGTGCTGGGACCGGTGCCGTGCCGGATGCCGGTGCGCGTGGTGCTGGTGCCGGACGCGCTGTTGCCCGCTTGCCTGGCGTGGCTGCGGCGCCGGCCCATGACCGCCGGCACCGGCTGGGTGTGCGCGATGCGGCTGGCGTCGGGGCCGTGCGACTGGCTGTGCCCGCCGGGGCGGCGCCGTGGGAGCCGCCCCGCGTGGTGTTGCGCCACCGTGGCGCGCGGCGCTGCGGGACTGCTGCGCGCAATGGCTGGACGTGCCGGGGGGCGAGGCGCTGGACGGGCTGGCGCCGCTGGCCGCCTAGCCGTCTAGCGGGGAGAGCGTTTGTCGCGCTGCCTCAGCATAGCGCCCGAATATACCGCTCCTCATGCTGGGCGCAATAATTGGCGCACGCCAGCCGCGCCGCCGTGGCGGCCGCGTGCACCATCATTTCCGCGTTGGCGTGGAAGCACATCGACACGATGATGGGCGGCGGTTCCGGCTGCACCGGCAGTTCGATGAATTCGCCGCTGTCGAGGAAACTGGTGACGAACAGGCTGGGGATCGCCGCCACGCCATAGCCATCCCTGACCAGCTGCACGATCGCCGCCACCGACGGCGAACATGTGATGCGCGTGGACTCCAGCGGCACCGCCGTCAGGTTCGCTATCTTGCTGACGATGTCTTCCACCATGCGGTGCGGCGCCGTGCCACGGCCGAAGGTCAGCACCGGCAATTGCAGCAAACGCTGGTTCAATCCTTCCTTGCGCGTGTCGACCAGCCCGCGCCGCGCGATCCAGTGCAGCGGATAGATCGCCAGCGCTTCCGACAGGATATCGCTGCTGTCGACGCCTTCCACTTGCACCAGCAGGTCCAGTTCGCGCGCCCGCAGGCGGCGTTCCAGCACGATACTCATATCGACGGTCAAGTCGATTTCCAGTTCCGGGTAATCGGCATTGAGTTGGCGGATGTATTGCGCCAGCCAGCTGTGCACCACGGACTCGATTACGCCCAGCCGCAGCCGGCCGCGCACGGCGTTGTCGCGCCGCGCCGCGCTTTGCAGGCGGCGCGTGGCGTCCACCACGGCCTTCGCATGGCCGAGCAGGAATTCGGCGTGCGCCGTCAGCCGGAAATCCTTCGCCGTGCGGTCGATCAGCTCGGTCTGCAACTCGTCTTCCAGGGTCTTGATGCGCAGCGAAATCGCCGCCGGCGTGGCGTGCAAGGCTTGCGCTGTTGCGCGGAAGCTACGCAATTGCGCGAGGATGACGAAGGTTTCCAGGAAGCGGGTATTCATGATTGAAGCAAGAATACCTTAATGAAGCACAGTGACAAAGGGTATCCCGTTAAGAAAATCTAAACAACAACAGCGAAAATTACTAGATGGATTGCTGCTTTGTTCACGCCTATGCTGGTTGCATTGAAGGACACATTGCAACCCACGGTAGCGCATCATAAGGACAAGGGACACCATGAACACACCAGCACAATTGCGCCAGGCGGTTCGCGCCGGCGCCTTCCGCCAGCCGACCTCCGGCCACTGCGGCGACCATGCCCAGGCCAACCTGGTCATCCTGCCGCAACAGCACGCCGCTGACTTCCTGCTGTTTTGCCAGCGCAACCCGCGCGCCTGCCCGCTGCTGGCCGTGGGCGAGCCGGGCCAGTGGTCGATGCCGCCGCTCGGCCAGGACCTCGACATCCGCAGCGACGTGCCCGGCTACAACGTCTATCGCAACGGCGACCTGGCCGCGCAGCCGGCTACCTTGCACGACCTGTGGCGCGACGACCTGGTGGTGTTCGCCATCGGCTGCTCGTTCTCGTTCGAGCAAATGCTTATCGACGCCGGCATCCCGCTGCGCCACGTGCAGCAGGGCCGCAACGTGGCCATGTACCGCACTGACATCGTCAACCAGGCGGCCGGCCCGTTCGGCGGCAACCTGGTGGTGTCGATGCGGCCGATGAAGGCACAGGATGCGATCCGCGCGATCCAGATCACCAGCCGCTATCCGGCCGTGCATGGTGCGCCTGTGCACCTGGGCGACCCGGAACTGATCGGCATCGCCGACGTGGCGCAACCCGACTATGGCGATCCGGTCGAGATCCTGGTCGACGAAGTGCCGGTGTTCTGGGCGTGCGGCGTCACGCCGCAGGAAGCCATCCGCCACGCGCGCCTGCCGCTGGTGATCACCCACCAGCCGGGCTACATGCTGGTGACCGATATCCGCAACGCCGACCTGGCGGCGTTTTAACCCATACCTACAACAACCAAAGGAAACACCATGAACACCCAAACACTCACCACCACGGAAACAGGCGGCTACTTCGCCTGGTTCCACGCGCTGACGGCGAAAGAGCGCCGCACGTTCTGGAGCTGCAAGGTCGGCTATGCGCTGGACGCGATGGACACGCAATTCCTCAGCTTCGTGATCCCGACCCTGATCGCCACCTGGGGCTTGTCGAAAGGCGACGCGGGCCTGATCGGCACCGTGACCCTGCTGACGTCGGCGGTGGGCGGCTGGATCGCCGGCATCCTGTCGGACCGTATCGGCCGCGTGCGGACGCTGCAATTGACGATCCTGTGGTTCGCGTTCTTCACCGTGCTGTGCGGGCTGGCGCAAAACTTCACGCAATTGCTGCTGGCGCGGGGCCTGATGGGCTTCGGCATGGGCGGCGAATGGACGGCCGGCGCGATACTGATCGGTGAAGTCATCCGCGCCAAGGACCGCGGCAAGGCGGTTGGCATGGTGCAGGCCGGGTGGGCGCTGGGTTGGGGCACGTCTGCCGTGCTGTATGCGGTGATGTTCTCGCTGCTGCCGGCCGAATGGGCGTGGCGCTCGCTGTTCCTGCTGGGGATCTTGCCAGCCGTGTTCGTGATCTTCATCCGCCGCTTCGTCGACGAGCCGGAACTGTACGTGGCGCAGAAAAAGCACGAGGAAAGTACGGCGCAACAGGCGTCGTTCTGGGAAATCTTCTCGCCTTCGATGCTGAGTACGACGCTGCGCGCCGTGCTGCTGACCACCGGCGCACAGGGCGGCTATTACGCCATCACCACGTGGCTGCCGACGTTCCTCAAGACCGAGCGCCACTTGACGGTGCTGGGCACCGGCGGCTACCTGGCGATGGTGATCGTGGGCTCGTACGTCGGCTACATCGTCAGCGCCTTCCTGACCGACCTGCTGGGCCGCAAGAAGAACTTTATCCTGTTCGCCGCCGGTTCGCTGTGCATCGCCGTAGCCTACACCCGCCTGCCGGTCGACGACAGCGTGATGCTGTTCCTGGGCTTCCCGCTGGGCTTCTTTGTCTCCGGCGTGTTCAGCGGCATGGGCGCCTTCCTCACTGAGCTGTTCCCGACCCGCATCCGTGGTTCCGGCCAGGGTTTCAGCTACAACATGGGCCGCGCCGTCGGTTCGCTGTTCCCGCTGATGATCGGCCTGGCCAGCAAGGACATGGCGCTCGGTGAAACCATCGGCATCTTCGCCGGCATCGCCTACGGCGTCATGATGCTGGCCGCGCTGACGCTGCCGGAAACCGCCGGCAAGCAACTCGAAAACTGATCCCCCCCCGAACCGATATTCCTTCGTCCGCGCCGCCAACGGCCCGGGCACGGCGGAGTGCGCCCTAAACGCCGCTTCGCCGCCCTTCAAGCACGAGTGAGACACATCATGAAAAACGACATCCCTGCCCAACAACTGCGCTGGCAATTCTGGGTCGACCGTGGCGGCACCTTCACCGACATCGTGGCGCGCCGCCCGGACGGCAAGCTGGTCACGCACAAATTGCTGTCGGAGTGCCCTGAACGCTACAGCGACGCCGTCACCCAGGGCATGCGCGACTTGCTGGGATTGCAGCCCGGCGAACCGCTGCCGGCCGGCCAGATCGACGTCATCAAGATGGGCACCACGGTGGCCACCAACGCGCTGCTGGAGCGCAAGGGCGCCCGCACTGCGCTGGCCATCACGCGTGGCTTTGCCGACCAGCTGCGCATCGGCTACCAAGACCGGCCCGACATCTTCGCCATGCATATTGCGCTGCCGGACCTGATTTATGAAGGCGTGATTGAAATCGACGAACGCATTGGCGCCCATGGCGACGTGCTGGCCGCACCCGACGAAGCGGTGCTGCGCCGCCAGTTCCACAGCCTGCGCGAGCGGGGCGTGGACGCCATCGCCATCGTGCTGATGCATGCCTACCGCTATCCGCAGCACGAGCGCCGCCTGCAGGCGCTGGCCGAGGAAGCGGGGTTTGCACAGATTTCCGTCAGCCACCAGGTCAGCCCATTGATGAAGATCGTCGGCCGTGGCGACACCACGGTGGTCGACGCCTACCTGTCGCCGGTGCTGCGCGATTACGTGTCCCGCGTGCAGTCGGAAACCGGCGATGTGCGCCTGATGTTCATGCAGTCCAATGGCGGCCT
>JAIENA010000035.1 GCA_019751755.1 Burkholderiaceae bacterium
GCCGTGGCGCCGCACTATCGCCACACCATGACACCGAAAGGGGCATGGCCAGGAGAGGGCCAAGTCCAGGCCATATACGATGCGGAATTGGCTGCAGCGCATCGTGATGTTGATAGAATGGTGAAAACCGGCGAGCTGGGCGTCAAGTATGCCACCGCCGAAATTCACCATCTGGCCTGGGTGCGTGCTGCTACGAAGTTGGGCCTGATCTACACCCGTGAGGCATCGTGAACGAGGATTTGAACAGCGACTTGCAAGATACGCACGTGCCGACGCTTGATCAGTTGCGTGCTCGATTGTTGCCCCCGACTGGCCACGAAAATGACGTGATCGTGATGGTCAACGGCCATCGCGTCTGGAAGGCGAGGGCCGATCTGGCGCGCGGCGAGGCGTTCATACCGTTCTTCGGCGGGGATTACAGCGCTGTGCTCGAGCCTGGCGATCCGCTTCTGAAAGTGCCACACATTGAACCAAAGGGGATCGTGTGGCCCTCCACCTGATACCGCCGGCGCCGAAGCCTGACGAGGGTCCGGACAACCGCCGCAAGAAGGCGACCAAGCCGCCTGAGATGCTGCAGTGCCCGCGCTGCAGCGGGCGCGAGTTCATCGAAACGGTGATGGGCGCCATGATCCAGGCGAAGAAGCTCAAGGGCGGTTCGCGCGCAATGATCTGCGTTTGCTGCCTCATGCGGGGCGAGCGGGTGGTCGTCGCATAAATCGACCACAAAATATTCCAAAAATTATCCCTGCCCGCCGCGCGCGGGCTTTTTTACGACTTCAACGAGGCCGCCCGGGCAACCTGGCGGCTTTTTTATTGCCGCTAGCGGATGCGACGCGGCGCCCGGCCGGAAGGTCATTGATAGGGCGGATGCCCAGAAAGAAGCAACCATGCCATTCAAATTCGACGCTAACGGCAACATCGTCACCACCGGCGAGGGAGCCCAGAAGCAGCCGGTCTTCGTCTACGCCGACGGCCGCGAGGCTCCCTTCGATGCCGACGGCACCATCGCCCATATCTCCCGCCTCAACGGCGAGTCGAAGGGGCACCGCGAGCGGGCTGAACTGGCGGAAGGCAAGTTGAAAGCCTTCGACGGCATCGAGGACGGCGAAGCAGCTCGTAAGGCGCTGGAGTTGGCCAAGAATATCAAGGAAGGCGACCTGATCGCAGCCGGTAAGGTGCAAGAGATCAAGGACGCGGCGGCGGCATCTGCAAAGCAGGCCGTGGCGGATGCCACGCGAGCAGCCGAAGCACGCGAAAAAGCATTGGCCGACGAGAACGCCAAACTGACCGCGAATCTGAACGATCACATCATCGGCGGAAGTTTCGCCGGCTCGAAGTTCATCTCCGAGAAATTGGCTATCCCGGCCGATATCGCGCAGAAGGTCTTCGGCGATCGCTTCAAGGTCGAGGGCGGCAAGCTGGTTCCTCTGGATCAGAGCGGCAACCCGATCTTCTCGGCAACGCGGCATGGTGAACACGCTGATTTCGAAGAAGCGCTGCAGGTCATCGTCAACCAGTATCCCAACAAGGACCATATCCTCAAGGGCACTGGCGCATCCGGCGGTGGCGCAGCTGGTGGCAAAACCGGCGCCGGCGGCGCCGACTTATCCAAACTTTCCCCGACGGAGCGGCTGACTGCCGCACGGGCGGGGGCAAAATAAAGGGCTTTCCCCATGTTCAAAAAATTGTTCGCGTTTGCCGCAGCCCTCTCGGCTGCGGTCGTCCACGATATCCGTGAGCTCGCTTATATCCACATCAACCGGTTTATGTATCGCAATGGCCTGATGCTGTGCGCTCTGACCTTGGTGGAAGCGGCCAAGCTGGAAACCGGCGACGTCATCCGACAAGCCATTATCGAACTGTACGCAGGCTCGTCAGGCGTCCTGATGAACCTGCCGTTCGATACCATCAGCGGCAACGCGATGAAGTACAACCGGGAAGCTTCGCTGCCTGGTGTCGGCTTCCGCGGCGTGAACGAAGGCTATACCGCGTCGACCGGTATCTTGAACCCGATCACGGAATCGCTGGTGATTGCCGGCGGCGACCTCGACGTGGACAAGTTCATCATCGACACAATGGGCGCACAGCAACGCTCGGTGCATGAGGCGATGAAGGTGCGTGCGCTGTCGTTGGCCTGGACCCAGAAGTTCGTCAAGGGTGACAGCCAGTCCGATCCGCGCGAATTCGACGGCCTGCAGGTGCGCATCACTGGCGCCCAGATGATTGCGGCCGGCAGCACCGCCAATGGCACGCCGCTGTCGTTGGCCAAGCTGGACGAGGCCATCGACCAGACGCTGAATCCAACCCACCTGCTGATGTCGAAGGCCATGCGCCGTCGCTTGACCCAGGCGGCGCGCAACACGTCGGTGGGCGGCTTCCTGACCTACGGCGTTGATGCATTCGGCAAGCCCATTGAAATGTACAACGGACTGCCGTTCATCGTGGTCGACCTGGACCACCTGGGCAATCCGATTCTGCCGTTCACCGAAGCGGCTACCTCCGGCACCGCCACTGCGACGTCGATTTACGTGCTGTCGCTGGGTGAAGGTGGCGTGCAAGGAATCCAGAACGGCGGTATCGGCGTGCGCGACCTGGGTGAGCTGCAAACCTCGCCGCTGTTCCGCACCCGCGTCGAGTGGTACAACGGCTTCGCTGTCTTCAACGGCCGTGCAGCCACCCGCCTGTGGTCCATCGCCGACGCTCCGGTCGTCGCCTAATTCACCGCCTACGATAAGGACTATCAAAAATGGCAAATCAATATTCGCAGTTCACCTACGACGCTGCCACTGTGCTGAAGGCAACTGGACTGGTCGCTGCGTCGGTCGATGGCTCCATCATCGACCTTGGCGAAGGGCTGTTCGACGGCTTCCTGGTGATTGACGTTTCCGCGATCGAAGTGGCAACCGGCGACGAGCGCTACACCGTGTCGGTCGAAGGCTCCAGCGTGGCCGCCATGACTTCGCTGAGCGTGTGCTTGGCCAAGAAGGTTCTGGGCAACGTCGTTGTGCCGATGGATGATGCAACCGGCATTGGGCGCTTTGTCGTGCCGTTCCGCAACGAAGAAAATGGCGTGCTGAAACGCTACGTCCGGTTGAGCACCCTGGTAGCTGGCACGATTGCCACCGGCATCAACTTCTCGGCATTCCTGGCAAAGCGTAGCTAAGCCGTCCAATCGCATCATGGGGCCGGGGAGATCCGGCCTTTTTCATTTTTGGAGCACCACATGGCATTAGTTACTTGCTACGACTCTGAAGGCAATGCGCATCAGAAGGAGCCGATCGATGCGCGCGAAGCCTGTTTGCACAACGGCTTCACCATGTCGTCGCCCGGCGATGTTGCACCCGCCGGCATGGCCGAATCCGTTCCCACCATGGCCGAGCTGCTGGCCGCCCGCGAAACACTGCTGCGCCGCGAGCGCGAACTGGACGAGCAGGCCGGCTCCTTGGCCGAGCAGAAGCGCGTGAACGACGCCGAAGCGGCCCGCCTGCAGGAGCAGGGCGCTTTCAACGACGCGGAAGCGCTGCGCCTTGGCGCCTGGGCTGCATCGCTCGAAGCCGAAGCGGCCCGCCTGGCAACTCTGGCAGCGCCGGCACCGACCGAAGCCCTGACTGAAGCGCCGGCTGCGCCGAAGGCTGGCAAGGCCACCAAGTAACCCAACGGATAAGCTATGCCGACAGCCTCGTACAACAAATTCCAGGACTACGCCGAACATGTGAACAAGGCCGTGCACAACTGGTCCAGTCACACCTTCAAGGCGGTCCTGTGCAATACCGCACCGGTCGCGACGAATAGTGTCCTGGCGGACCTGACCCAGATCAGCAATGGCGGCGGCTACACCGGTGGCGCTGGCGGCGGCGTGACCTTGGACAGCGTCACCCTGACAGAAACCAGTGGCACGGCCAAATTGACCATTGCCGACGAGGTGATCACGGCCAGCGGCGGCAGCATCGGCCCGTTCCGGTACGTCGCGATCTACAACGACACCGCGACCGGCGATCCCCTGGTCGGCTTTTACGACTATGGCAGCAGCATCACGCTGGCCGATGGCGAAAGCTTTACCCTCGACTTCGACGCGACGAACGGCGTCTGGACGTTTGCATAAGGACCTGCAATGGCCACTAATGACGAAATGATCGCGCCGTTGCGCGAGCGCCGTGCCGCGCTGCAGGCTGAAGTCGATGCCATCCTGGCCCAGTCGGCGCCCGCGCGCGCCCGCCTGGACGCGCTGCACGAGCAGCAGAATGCGCTGGCCGAGCAAGCCAAGGCCGCTACCGACGAACGGCGCGCTATCGAGCAACCCCGGTTGCATGACCTGAAAATGCAGATCGGCGCACTGGCCCGCGCGGAGAACGAGCTGAAAACCGCCGGGGGCTAATATGCTCGGCAACGGCATCAAACAAACGACGTCGACCACCGGCACGGGGAGCCTGACCGTGGCCGCCGTCACGGGCTATCCCACGCTGGCTGCCGCTTTCGCGGTCGGCCAGCCCTTTGCCTACGCGCTGCTCGATGCGACGGGCCTGTTTCTGGAGGCCGGGATTGGGTACCTGTCCGACGCCACGACCCTGGTGCGGGCGCGTGTCAGCGCGACGTTCTTGGGCGGGGTTTACAGCATATCAGCACCGACGGCGGTCAGCCTGACCGGCACCACGACGGTTATCTGCACGCCGCACGCCGCTACGTTG
Organism: Burkholderiaceae bacterium; assembly: GCA_019751755.1. GTDB lineage: Bacteria > Pseudomonadota > Gammaproteobacteria > Burkholderiales > Burkholderiaceae_D > Rugamonas. The sequence continues at coordinate 4,686 of JAIENA010000035.1, forward strand.
GAGAGCATGTTGCCCACCGTGGACGGTGTGTCCGGCATTGGGCGGTGGCTCTACCCAGCTAACCGGACGATGAATACGGCGACTGTCTCGCTGACCGGGCTGCGATGCCTCTATACGTCGTATCTATTCCGTTCCGGCGCGAGAGTCTCGCAGTTGATGTGCAATGTCACCGTTCAGGGTGGCGCTGGCGCCGTCATTCGACTGGGTATCTACTCCATTCGCGCGGATGGCTATATAGGCGATCTGCTGGCCACTACTGGAGACCTTGCGGCCGACAGCACAGGCATGAAAATCGGCCCGCTGGCTGCGCCCTTGCCTCTGCCGCCTGGCTGGTACTACGTGGCGATTGTCAGCAGCGCGAACGCGACGCAACCCGTGGTGACGGCATGGGCGTCCGCGCTGGCAAGTGTTCTCGGAGGTGGCCCGCTTGGTTTTGCGGCTGGCGGCGTGACTCCAATCGAGTACCGTCACGAGACGCTCGCAAGTGCAGTGCTGCCGGCATCCGCTTCCACGACAACCACGGCCGTGACCGTCGGAACCGCCCACGTTCCCGCTATCTATCTGGGGGCTGCATGACGATCAACTACATTGAAAAAGGTTATGGCCTACACGAGGCAATCCGCGCCGCTGGGCATTGGCTGGTGCAGCGAGATGGATTGTGGATTTCGTCCAACGACGTGGTGGTGCAGGCGATCATTGACAGCTACACACTGGCCCAGACCAAGGCGGCGAAGCAACGAGCTGTGCTGGCCAAGGCAAAAGAAACGCGGGACCGTGCGGTGGTGGCTGTCAGCGCTGGCGAGCTGGCGAGTTGGTCCATCAAGCGTTCCGAAGCGCTCGCGTTCGCCGAAGCTGGCGACTTGGCGCAATGCCCCATGCTGTCGGTCGAAGCGGCAGAGCGGGGCATCACGGTTGCTGCGTTGGTGGCCAAGGTCAACGCCAATGCGGCTGCGTTCTCCACCCTGGAAGCGCAGATCGGCGGCACTGATGGCCGGCATCGCGACGCGATCACGGCGCTTGGCTCGTTTGAGGCTGTGGCGGCCTACGACTACAGCACCGGCTGGCCGGAGGTCTGATGTTTTTATCTCCGCTTGGGCTTGTCCCCTTGGGGCTGGCGCTGCCTGCTGCCGCCTTGCGTACGCTGGTCGTGACCAGTGGATCATACGCACTGACGGGTAATTCGGTGCGGCTCCTGGCGGGGCGGCGGCTGAATTTGGCGGCCGGGGTCTACGCTGGCGGCGGCACCTCGATCAACATGACCTCTGCCCGCCGCCTGGCCGTCGGCGCGGGCATATATGCGCTGGCTGGTCAGCAGGCAGGTGGCCGCGCCGCCCGGCGACTTTCTGCATCGGCCGGTAGTTATGGCCTTGCCGGGCAGAGCATCGATGCGCGAGTGGGGCGCCGCTTGGCGGCGGCTGTTGGCGCGTACGTGCTGACCGGTCACGATGCTGGTCTTACCTACGCGCCGGCCGGTGCTGCACTTAATGTGCAGCAGGGCGCGTATAGCCTTGCTGGGCAGGCGGTTGTGGCGCGTCGGCATGCCCGGCTCGCAGTCACCCCTGGTGCATATTCGTTTACGGCCGCCGACGTTGCGCTGCGTCGCGATGCGCGGCTTGGTGCCAGTTCTGGCACTTTCGAACTGGCCGGCTTCGATTGCGGTGGGCGCGCTAGCCGGCACATGACGGTCGCGGGTGCTACCTACGTAGTGACCGGCATATCTATCCTGCTGCAATACAGCGGCGAAGGTGCCCCAGCGATATCGGCGTACATGCGTTACAAGGTCGCGCCGGACCGCCGGCTGTACGTGGTCACACCGGAGCAGCGGCTCTATGTGATCGCCACGGACGATCGCAACTACACAGTGAATTGAGGTTTCTATGGCAACAGGCAGTTTCTGGAATGTGGATGACCCGCTGAAGCCCTGGGGCCTGATGGATCCGGACGACGTGCTGAATATTCCATTCGATTTTTCCGAATGGCTGGCCGACCAAGGCTCGACCTACGCGTCGCACGTTGTGACGCCGGCCGTCGGCATCGATGCGGTCGATGTGTCCGCCACCGGTGGTGTGGTGCTGATCCAGGTGCAGCGCTCCGTCGGCGTCACGTTGGCCGAAGGGCAGAAATATGGCGTGACCTGCCAGGTTGTAGCGGCTGATGGCCAGAAGCGCAGCAAGACGCTGTACCTAAAAATCAAGGAGTTGTAAATGGCCCTGATCGTTGAAGACGGCACCGGCCGCACAGACGCCGAAAGCTATTGCAGCGTTGCCGACGCCGACCGGTATCACCGCGCTGTCGGCAAAGAGGCTGACTGGGTCGACCTGGACACGGACGTGAAGGAGCAGAAGCTCCGGGAGGCCACGCGCTTCATGCGCCAGGCCTATCGCCCGCGCTGGGCCGGTGCGCGCGTCAATTCCTCCCAGGCGCTGTGCTGGCCGCGCTATGGCGTCTATGTCGATAAATTCACCGTGGCCAGCAATGTCGTGCCGAATGACGTTAGGGATGCCTGCGCCGAACTGGCACTGCGCGCGGCCGGTGGCGACGGCCTGTTGCCGGACCTGGAGACGGGCAGCAACCAGGTGAAGGTCGAGAAAATCGGCCCGCTGACCACCGAGTTTTTTGAAGCGAACGTGGACGCCGCGGCGCGGTTCCCGGCCGTCGATGCAATCCTGCAGCCTTATTTTGCGGCGAGCGGTAGCAGCGGCATGATGAAAGTGGTGCGCGCATGAATCGAACTCCGGTTGTGAAAATAGATGGCTGTGCCGTGCACGAGAATACCTACAGCGAGGGCGACAAAGTGTGGGTTGTTACCAACCTGATCGCTCGAGCGAAAGAACTGGAGCCATTTGACTTGCCGCTGGCTGCCATCTATGCCGGATGCGAGGTGTGGACTCCGGTCGGATCGGCATACGGCATGGCGCATCACATGCGCCGCGCGCTGGATGTGGACACCAGCTATCCGATCATCCTGTGCCAAGAAGGCTTCATCATGGATGGATGGCACCGCGTGCTGCGCGCCCTGATCGATGGTAAGGCGACGATCAGGGCGGTCCGGTTCACCGCAACGCCGCCGCACGATTACCTGAAACCCAAGCCATGACCGACTACACAAAAAAGGCTCAGAAGATCGCCAGTGACTTTGCGAAAAAGGGTCAGGCTTCCGTGCTGCGCCGGATCAAGTATGGCGATTACGATACGGACACCGGCAAGCCGGTCGTGCTGAGCGACACCAGTTACCCGTGCTATGTGATGTCATTCGACTATGACTCGCAAAGCAGCGGCGCATCGACCGAACCGGGCTCCCTGATCCAGGTGGGCGACAAGCAGATCCTGCTGCCGGCCTATGGCCTGGGCACCGTGCCCGAGATGGGCGACCTATTGATCGTCGGCGCCAAGATCGTGGCCGGCGCTCCGGTGGGAGGCATCACCTGGACGGTGAAAAACATCAAGGAAACGAATCCTGTGGGTATCCCGCTGCTGTACGAATTGAATGGGCGGAAGTAATGGCCGGATCCTTCACTGCTGACATTTCGCGCTTCGTTGAGCGCGCCGGCGGCAATATGGACAAGGCCGTGCGCCAG
>JAIENA010000190.1 GCA_019751755.1 Burkholderiaceae bacterium
GCTTGCCTTGGCTGCGCAGGTTGAAGTTGTCGAGGTTGAAGCGGGATGCATCCATGAGCGGGTCCTTGCTGGTAGAGATAAGGCACTATCATAACTCGAGCGAACGATCGTGCTTTTGGGGCCAGGCCCCGTAATGTCGATCAGATTACGCCCAGGTGATCGGCGTCTTGCCCTGCTCTTCCAAATAGGCATTGGCCCGTGAAAACGGTTTGCTGCCGAAGAAGCCCCGGTACGCCGACAGCGGGGACGGGTGGGGCGCCGTGAGGACCAGGTGGCGGCGCGCATCGATCAGGTCGCGCTTCTTGATCGCATAGCTGCCCCACAGGATAAACACCAGCTTGTCCCTGTCCTGTGACAGGGTGCGGATGGCGCTGTCGGTGAACTGTTCCCAGCCTTTGCCGGCATGCGAGCCGGCCGCATGCGCCCGCACCGTCAGCACGGCGTTCAGCAGGAACACGCCCTGCCGCGCCCAGTCGGACAAGTCGGTCTGGGTCCGCACGACGCCGAGATCGTCGGCCAATTCCTTGAAGATGTTTTGCAGGCTCGGTTGCGGGCGGTTGCCTTCCGGGACGGAAAAGCAGAAGCCCATGGCGGCGCCGGGCGTGTGGTACGGGTCTTGTCCGAGGATGACGACCTTGACGTCGTCGAACGGCGTCAAGTCAAAGGCGCGGAAAATATCGCGGCCCTGGGGGCAACAGTGACCGGACGCATATTCATTGCGTACGAACGCGGTCAGGCCGTCCCAGTACGGCTGCTCGAACTGGTCCTGGAGCGCACGCTTCCAGGACGCTTCGATGCGGACCTCAGCCAATCAGGCTTTTTCCAGCACAGGATCAAGCACCCCATGGGCCTGCTGGTCGGCGTGGTACGACGAACGCACCATCGCGCCCACGGCCGCGTGCTTGAAGCCCATTTTGTACGCTTCTTCTTCGAACATTTTAAAGACGTCCGGGTGCACGTAACGGCGCACCGGCAGGTGGCTGTTCGATGGCGCCAGGTACTGGCCGATGGTCAGCATGTCGATGTCGTGTTCGCGCATGTCGCGCATCACTTGCAGGATTTCCTCGTCGGTTTCACCCAGGCCGACCATGATGCCGGACTTGGTTTTCACGTTCGGGTACATGGCCTTGAAGTCTTTCAGCAGCTTCAGCGAGTGCATGTAGTCGGAACCCGGGCGGGCTTCCTTGTACAGGCGCGGCACGGTTTCCAGGTTGTGGTTCATCACGTCCGGTAAGCCGTCGGCGAAGATATCGAGCGCTTTTTGCAGGCGGCCGCGGAAGTCCGGCACCAGCACTTCGACGGTGGTCTGGGGCGACAGTGCACGGGTTTTCTGGATGCACTCGACAAAGTGGGCGGCGCCGCCGTCGCGCAAGTCATCGCGGTCGACCGAGGTCACCACCACGTAGTTCAGGCGCAGCTTGGCGATGGTGTTGGCCAGGTTTTGCGGTTCGTCCTGGTCGAGCGGGTCCGGACGGCCATGGCCGACGTCGCAGAACGGGCAGCGGCGGGTGCACTTGTCGCCCATGATCATGAAGGTGGCGGTACCCTTGCCGAAGCACTCGCCGATGTTCGGGCAGCTGGCTTCCTCGCACACGGTCACCAGCTTGTTTTCGCGCAGGATGTCCTTGATCTCATAGAAGCGCGACGAGGTGGAGGCGGCCTTGACGCGGATCCACTCCGGCTTTTTCAGGCGCTCCACCTGCTCGATCGGGGTGATCTTGATCGGAATGCGCGAGGTCTTGCTGGCGCCTTTCTGCTTTTCGCTGGCGTTGTAAGCGGGGGCGTTGCTGGAAGGGGTCTCGGTAGTCATAGGCTTAATTCGATACAGTGGTTACTTCGGCAGGAACGGCTGCTTGTAGCAGCCGCACCAATTCGTTGGCTAACGCCAGCTGCACATCGGCCAGCGGCGCGTCCACGCCCATCGAGCGCATGTCGATGGTTTCCAGTCCAGAGTAACCGCAGGGGTTAATCCAGGAAAATGGGGTCAGGTCCATACCCACATTCAGCGACACCCCGTGGTAGGTGCAGCCATTACCGCGCACTTTGAGTCCCAGCGCGGCGATCTTGGCGCCTTGCTTGGGGCCGCCAGCGATATAAATGCCCGGTGCGCCGTCGATGCGTTCACCCGCAAGATTATACGTGTGCAAGACGTTGATGATGGCTTGTTCGATTTTATGGACGAACTGGCGCGCGTACAGTTTGCCGCCCGGCTTGTTGCGGCGCAGGTCCATCATCAGGTAAATCACCACCTGGCCGGGGCCGTGGTAAGTGACCTCACCGCCGCGGTCGGTCTGCACCACGGGGATTGCGGTGGCGGCGCCCAGCAGGTGGCCACGGTCGGCGCCCAGGCCCAGCGTGTAGACAGGCGGGTGTTCGACGATCCACAGTTCATCAGGCGTGTCCGGCGTGCGGGCGTCAGTGAACGCGCGCATGGCGGCGAAAGTGGGTTCGTATTCGGCCTGGCCGAGGTGTCGAATAAGCGCCGGGGCAGTAGACATGGACTGGTTTGTTACTGAAAACCCCGCCATTATAAGTCAGTACTGAATTACTTTCCCGGCGCCCTGCCTATTTGGGTGGCAGAAGATTGCAAAATGCTCGTGATCGGTCAAGCTTATGCAGCGGCCAATTTTGCCTTTTCCACCAGCTTCAGCCATTGCTGCACGGATGCGCGCTGCCACTGGGCTTGCGCGTAGTCCTTCAGTTTGGCCGGCACCTCGTCGCCGCTGGCGACCAGGCGCTGCAGCATCATGGCCAGATCGGTGTCGGCAATCGACCATGCGCCAAACAGGTTGGCGCCCGGTGCCGCGCCACCGAGCAGCTTGTCGGCGGCGCGGCACAATTTGTCGGCGGCCGCACGCGCCGCTGGCGACAGTGCTTGCGTGGCCGGCGCGTGGAAAACCGTCAAGGTGCTGCGCTCTTCGCGGATCGGCATCAGGTCGCTGCGCACCCAGGCCTGGATTTCGCGGGCGCGGGCGCGCTGCTGCGGCGCCGTTGGGTACACCGCCTGGTATTGCGGGGCGGGAAAGACTTCTTCCAGGTATTCGGTGATCGCCGACGATTCCGTCAGCACGAAGTCGCCATGCACCAGCGCCGGAATCCGGCCATTGAGCGCGAGGTCGCGATAAGCCGCTTGGCGGTGCTGGCCGGCATCCAAATCGAGCACGGCCAGTTCAAAGGGCAGGCCTTTTTCGGTCAGCGTGACGAATACCGACATGGCGTAAGGGCTGGAGAATTCGCTGTTGACGTAGAGCTTGAGGTTCATGAGCATTCCTTGTGTAGGGCACTGCATCTTACGACTTGCTGAATTAGCCACATAACGATATATTTTCTCCGTCCTTGTTAATTTGATTCACAAGAAAATGCGCATGCCCGCCTTCCCCGCCCTGCGTGCCTTTGAGGCGGCAGCCCGGCACGAGAATTTTTCCCGGGCCGCTGATGAATTGCATTTGACACATGGCGCGATCAGCCACCAGGTGCGCGCGCTGGAGGACGAGCTGGGTGTGCCGTTGTTCATCCGTCATGGCCGCCATGTGAAAATCACGCCCGATGGCCGCAAGTTTGCCCAGTCCTTGAGCCAGGCCTTTGCCGATATCGTGCAAGCGGCCGACGCGGTGCGGCCACGGCAGGGATGCCGCCGCCTGTCGATTTCCGCGATCCCGTCCTTTGCCGCGCGCTGGCTGGCGCCCCGGCTGGGCCAGTTCATTGAGCAGCATCCGCAGATCGAAGTGCTGCTGCAGGCCTCCGGCCAGATGCAGGACCTCGAGCGGGACGCCATCGATGTCGGCATCCGCTTCGGCCGGGGCCGCTATCCGGGGCTGGTGGTGCAGCACTTGATGGGCGATATTTATTATCCGGTGGTCAGTCCGTCATATCGGGGTGGCGATTTACCCCGCACCCCGCATGAGCTGGCGCAGGCCACCTTGCTACGCTCGAACGAACCGTGGCTGCCGTGGTTCCGGGCGGCGGGACTGGACCTGGCGGAGCCGTCGGGGGGCGTCATGTACGAGGATTTGTCGATGCTGATCCGCTCGGCCGTCGATGGCGACGGCGTGGCGCTGGTGCGCCATGTGGTGGCGATGCAGGAAATCGCGTCGAGACAGCTGGTGCGGCTGTTTGACATCGCCACGCCCAGCGCGGATGAGTATTACTTTGTCAGCCCGCCGGCAGCGGCGGCGCAGCCGCACGTACAAGCGTTTCGCGCATGGCTGCTGGCGCAGATTGCGGAATTTTTGCCGCAATTGCGCCTGGGGACGGACCTTACATGACGATCTTGACCATCGGATGGCCGGACAGTTCGGTGTACAGCGCGTCCAGCTGTGGACGGCTGGTGGCGCGCACGGTGACGGTCAGGCCGGTGTAATTGCCCTTGGCGGATGGACGCACTTCCATCTTGCCTTCATGGAAGGTCGGATCGTGCTTGATCACCAGCGCCAGCATGGTGGTGGCAAACGCATCATGGGTAAGGCCCATGATCTTGATCGGGAAATCGCTCGGGTATTCGATCAGCGATTCGGATGGGGCGATAGGCGTGGCCATGATAGTAATTCCTGTCAAAACAAATAGATACAGGCAATATTGTACCGTAGCGCGCTAGTTTCAAGGCGATTGCAAGGCGATTGCATGCGGTGCTGGCCAGCGCGCAGGGCGGCTTTCACCGCGCGAAAACCGCCCTGCGGGACGGCGCCGAACCGTGGCGCCAACCGCCATGCCGGCCTTAAACCGGCTTGGCCGACAGCCGCTTCAGCCGTTCCAGCGCGGATTCACCGCCGCCCACCGCTTCGTTGGCCACCGACTTGCGCAGCGCGTCGAGTTCGGCTTTCTGGTCGTGCGGGCGCTGGCCGATGTCCGCCACGATCTTCATGCCGGCCGCTTCATTCGACACCGCTTGCGCGCGCCGCGTCAGTGCATTCAACGCACTGGAATTGCCTTGCAAGCCTTTCAGGCCATTCAACTGTTCCTGGCGTTCGCTGCGCACCTGCTGCAAGTCGCGCTGGGCTTTCGCGGTCGCCAGCGCCTGCATGGCTTTCTTGGCGGCCGCATCGAAGTCGGCCAGTTGCTGCGACAGGGCGTCGACGATTTTTTGCAGCTCATCCATGTACTCTTGCGCATCGGCCGCTTCCTGTTCTTCCAGCGGCAGGCGGGCTTTATTGGCTTCCAGTTCGTCGCAGAACAGGTTGATGGTGGCTTCCGAAATCTTGCCCGCCGCCAGGCGCTCACCCAGCGTATCGGCTGCGCGTTCATCGTTGGCGATCAGTTCGCGCAGCTTGATGACATCATTGCGTTCCTTGTCGAACGAGGAGCGGGCAGCGGCCAGCTTTTGCGCCGTGCTGCGCAAGGTGTCGGCCAGGCGGTCACGGTCTGCCTCGGTCGCCGTTTCTGGATCGAAGTTGGCGATGGCTTCGGAGACGCGGTCACCCAGCGCGCCAAAGTGTTTCGAGATCAGGCGTGCGGTCAGGCCCCAGCCGTTGGAGTTGCTCATAGTCGTGTCCTTCCTTTCATTTGAATCACTTGGGTGCCGGGCCTTGAGGCCGGGCATGCACATGAAAAACCTCAGATCAGCATCACTGGATGACGATCCGTTCCTGCTCCACCGGTATCCCAATCACAAAGTCCACATGGATACCGCGTTGGCTGCTGTCGCCGTTCACGCTGCGGATGATTTCCGTCGTGATCAGCAAAAATTCCGGTCCCGCCCCGCCGCGCAACTCGCGCACATAGGGCATGAAATACACATCCTGCTGCAAGCCGCTGCCACCGGCCGCGTCGTCGATGCGGGTTTCACCGCCCTGGTATGGCGCCACCCACTCGGCGTTCGGGTCGCCCGCGTCGCGCTGGAAATCGATTCCTTCTTCCGCGCCGAACACCAGCGCCAGATCCTGGTCATCGAGGCCATAGTCGCCCAGCTGGTTGCGCCACAGCGTGTAGCTGCGGTCGCCCAGGCCATAACCCAGTTCCCCGGTATACGCCTGCTGGTCTTCGACCGATTCGGGGATCACGCGTGCTAGTTGGGTGCAATACATGATCTCGGCCACGTTGCCCTGCGCATCGACATACACTTGCAGGAATTTTTCATCGGCCTGGTCATCGCCCTTGTCCAGGTAATAGCGGTACACCTTGCCGGACAAATTGAGCTTCAGCCGCGAAATCGCCAGGATGCGGAAGTCGGCTGCTTGTGGCAGGGCAATCAGTGAACCGGACGTATTGGCGCGCAACAGCGAGCCTTGCTGGATCGTCACCATGCTGCCGATGCGGGCGTTCAGCGGCAGGCGCTGGTCTTCCGGCGCCGCCACCGCGCCCTGCTTCATCGCCGCGTTGCGGATATACCCGAATGCATCCTTCCAACCCATGTCAATCTCCCAGCGTATAGTTGGCGCCCTGGCGGTTCACCTTGCGGCGCGTAAAGACCTTGTACAGCGTAAAACCAATGATGCCCAGCATGACCCAGCCAAACCAGCCGATGCCCGATGATTCCTTGGGCGCCGCAGGGACCGCCGCCGACGCCGGCGGTTGCTCCTGCAAGGAAGGCGCGGGGGTGGCGGCTGGCGTATCCGGATTCATCGGATTGGGCACCGTCGCCACGCCAGCCGAGGTGCTACTGCCGGCGCTGCCGACCGGGCCGATGGAGCCGACGTCGGCGGGCACGTTGGTCGGCAGTTGTTGCTGTTGCTGCTGCGGTGGCGCCTGGTTGGCATGGGCGCCGCCGGCCAGCACACTGCCCAGCACGGCGCCGGCGGCGGCCGCGCCAGCGGTGCCCCAGCCGCTCGGACGGCTTTGTTCCTGGCGGTAGCCGCCGTTATTGTTGCCATTGCTGCCGTTATAACCGCCGTTACCACCGTTGTAGCCGGAGTTGTTGTTGTAGCCGCCATTGTTGCCATACTGCGGTGGTGGCGCCTGGCGTGGCATCACCGGGTCCGATGGCGGCAACTGGCGCTGTTGCGCGGTGCGTTGGTCCATGCTGCGCACGGCATTGTCTTGCGCCGTCTTTTGCGACATGTCGCGGTTCATGGCGGACCGGCTGCGGTCGGACGCGTTCGTGCTGTCCGATGCCGGCGTACGGCCCGCACCAAAGGAGCCGAACGAGCCGCGGCTCGGCGCCGGTGCGGCGGACGGGCTGCGCGATGGCGTACTCTTGGCGGTATTACTGCGTTGCGACGAAAATCCGCCTTTGTAAGAACCCGAACTTTGGGTCGGCCGGGCTTCCGCCAGCGGCCCGCCCATCGCCAGCGACAGCGATAAAGCGAGTACTACGGCTTTGCGGAGAGACTTCATCATGTATCCTGCATGTTGAGGTTGATTAAATAACAGCATAATAGCGGGCAAACATTTACGCATCGGTAAAAAAACACCAGCTTTACCACCATGACACGCAAATACTCTGACATGAATCAGCACGACGCTTTGTATACCGTCGCGCGAAACTATCCTGGCGGCATCGAAGCATTGTCCCAAGCCATGGGCATTTCGGTGAACGTTTTACGTAACAAATTGTCACCCACCATCGCTTCCCATTACCCTTCGTTTGAAGAAGTGTCGACCATTATCGACCTGTGCCAGAAAGCCGGCGTTCCCAATGCGCTGATGCCGCTGCACGCGATGCTGGTCCGGCATGGTATGGCGGCCTTTGAGGTGCCGGTACCGGAAAAGGTTGCGCGTGATGACCTGTCGCAAACCGTGTGCCGCGTCATGAGCCAGGTCGGCGACGTGGCGGAAGCCGTGTCGCAGTCCTTGATGGACGGCAAGATCACGCCGTCCGAGGCCGACCTGATCGAACGCGAATTCAATGCGGCCCTGTCGGTGCTGGGCGAATGGCGCGCCCGCATCCGCTTGCTGGCCGATCCTTCCAGCAAGAGCTGACTCCCGGTCAAAAAAAATGCCAGCCGGTCAGGGCTGGCATAAACTATTTTGTATTGGGAGGAAAATAGTGCGTGAAGATCACGTGACGCCACTGTAAAGACTTCCCCCCGCGCCGGCCACCGGCTTGGGATGGACTGCAGAATCTCAGGGATGAACGATCAAAATCCGGGGCTGGGCGGCAGTGCGCCGCCCGGCTTACGAGGTGCCGATCGTCATTCCAGTTGGTTGCGGCGGCCATTGTCCTTGTTATCCTTTTCTTCCCGTTGCGGGCGGCGCGGTTCCGCCGCCGGGGCCGGTTGCGGCTGGGGACGGGCTTCCTGGCGCTGCTGCTGCGGTGCCTGCTGCTGGCGCATGGCTTCACGCTGCTGGCGCTGTTGATCTTGCCGCTGCGCTTCCTGCTGACGTTGCGCTTCCTGTTGGCGCTGCGCCTCTTGCCGCTGGACTTCCTGCCGTTGCTGGTCTTGCCGTTGCAGTTGTTCGCG
>JAIENA010000409.1 GCA_019751755.1 Burkholderiaceae bacterium
TCGCTGCCGCAAGACCATGCCCGCGACGCCACCACCTTACCCCTGATCCGCGCGGCGCTGGAGCGCGGCTTGCCGCTGCTGGCGATTTGCCGTGGCTTCCAGGAAGTCAACGTGGCGTTGGGCGGCACCCTGCACCAGGCGGTGCATGAGGTGCCGGGCCTGCACGACCACCGCGAAAGCAAGGGCCAGCCGCTGGCGATGCAATATGCAGCGGCGCACAAGGTGACGCTGCAGGCGGGCGGCATGCTGGCGCGCCTGCTCGATGGTGCGCGTGCCATCGACGTCAATTCGCTGCATGGCCAAGGCATCGCCGAGCTGGCGCCCGGTTTGCAGGTGGAAGCATGGGCCGAAGATGGCCTGGTGGAAGCGTATTCGATCCCCGCCGCGCCGTTTGCGCTGGCCGTGCAATGGCACCCGGAGTGGCAAGTCACCGATAACCCGGTGTCGCTGCGGCTGTTTACGGCGTTTGGCGACGCCTGCCGCATCTACCGCGACCGTATCCCCTAGCGTCCCTCTCCAACCGTGCCAACCCGGCCCTGTTGGCCGGGCCTGAACTTAGAGAGGACATGATGACGATACGCGAAAATTTTACTTACACCGACATGGATGTGTGGCTCAACGAAAAACGGGTCACGGAAATCGAGTGTTTAGTCCCCGACTTGACGGGTGTGGCGCGAGGCAAGATCCTGCCACGCGGGAAATTCACGCAAGACCGTGGCATGCGCATCCCGGAAGCGGTGCTGGGCATGACGGTGACGGGCAATTACCCGACCGAAGACGACGCCTATGACCGCGCGATTTCGTCGACCGACCGCGACATGGTGTTGCGCGCCGACCCCAGCACCATCACCATGGTGCCATGGGCCAACGACCCGACCGCGCAAGTGATCCACGATTGCTATTTTTCCGATGGTAAGCTGGTCGACTTCGCGCCGCGCACCGTCTTGCGGCGCGTGCTGAAACTGTACGAAGATAAAGGCTGGAAGCCGGTGGTGGCGCCGGAACTGGAGTTTTATCTGACGGCGAAAAACGCCGACCCGGACTTGCCCTTGAAGCCGCCGATTGGTCGCAGCGGCCGGGCCGAAACCAGCCGTCAGGTCTACAGCATCGACGCCGTCAACGAATTCGATCCGTTGTTCGAAGATATCTACGATTACTGCGATTTGATGGGGCTCGATGTCGATACGCTGATCCATGAAATCGGCGCCGGCCAGATGGAAATCAACTTCCTGCATGGCGAGCCATTGAGCCTGGCGGATAAGGTGTTCTTCTTCAAGCGCACCTTGCGTGAAGCGGCGCTGAAGCACGATATGTATGCGACCTTCATGGCCAAGCCGATGGCGGGTGAACCGGGATCGGCCATGCACGTGCACCAGAGCGTGGTCGATGCGCAGACCGGCAAGAATATCTTCAGCAACAGCGACGGTTCGCCGTCATCGCTGTTCAAGCACTACATCGGCGGCTTGCAGCGCTATATGCCGCACGCGCTGGCCATCGTCGCGCCATACGTGAATTCGTACCGCCGCCTGGTGCGGCACACGGCCGCGCCGATCAATATCCAGTGGGGCGTGGATAACCGCACCGTGGGCTTCCGCGTGCCGGAATCCGGGGTGCAGGACCGCCGCGTGGAAAACCGCATCATCGGCGCCGACGCCAATCCCTACCTGGCGCTGGCGGTGACGCTGGCCTGCGGTTATCTCGGCATGACGGAACAGCTGGAACCGAATGCCGTCACCACCGGCAGCGCTTATGAGCAGCGCCACGAATTGCCGCAAAGCCTGTCCGAGGCGCTGTTGCTGCTGCGGCGCGAAGACAAGTTGCGCCATGTGCTGGGCGACCGCTTCATCGACGTGTACGCCGCCATCAAGGAGCTGGAGTACCAGGAATTCATGACGGTGATCAGCCCGTGGGAGCGCGAGCACCTGCTGCTGCATGTGTAAGTTGCCTGTGTAAGTTATTGACCGGAGAACATCATGACGACACACGATACCCATACCCTGCGTGAACTCGACCATGCGCACTACCTGCATCCCTTCACCGACCACCGGGCGCTCGGTGAAAAAGGCGTGCGCGTGATGGTGCGCGGCGACGGGATTTACCTGTGGGATTCCGAAGGAAACAAGGTGCTGGACGGCATGTCCGGCCTGTGGTGCGTGGCGATCGGCTATGGCCGCCCGAGCATGACGAAGGCCATCAGCGAACAGCTCGACACGCTGCCGTTCTATAACAGCTTCTTCAACACCACCACGGTGCCGGCGGTAAAACTGGCGCAGCGCTTGTCGCAACTGGCGCCGCCCGGATTCCAGCACGTGTTTTTCACCGGTTCCGGGTCGGAAGCCAACGACACCAACGTGCGCATGGTGCGCCGCTACTGGGATTTGCTGGGCTACCCCGACCGCCACGTCATCATCAGCCGCCACAATGCCTACCACGGCAGCACGATGGCGGGAGCGTCGCTGGGCGGCATGAGCGGCATGCACGAGCAGGGCGGCTTGCCGATCCCCGGCATCGTGCATATCGGCCAGCCGAATTATGACGAGTCCGGCGCCGGCATGACGCGCGACGAATTCGGCGTCCAGGCCGCGTCGTGGCTGGAACAAAAAATCCTCGAAGTGGGGGCGGATAAGGTGGCAGCCTTCATCGCCGAGCCGGTGCAGGGCGCGGGCGGCGTGGTGATTCCGCCCGAGACCTATTGGCCGGAAATCCGCCGCATCTGCGACAAATACGGCATCTTGCTGATTGCCGATGAAGTGATCACCGGCTTTGGCCGCCTGGGCCGCTGGTTTGCCTCCGAGCCGTACAAACCGGACTTGATCACGTTTGCCAAAGGTGTCACGTCCGGCTATATCCCGCTGGGCGGGGTGCTGGTGTCGGACCGCGTGGCCGATGTGCTGATCCGGCAGGGCGGTGAATTCAACCACGGCTTCACGTATTCCGGCCATCCGGTGGCGTGCGCGGCGGCGCTGGAAAACCTGCGCATCATCGAATCGGAAAACCTGGTGGGCCGGGTTGCCGGTGAAACCGGCGCTTACCTGAAGCAGCGCTTTACTGCGTTGGGCGAGCATCCGCTGGTGGGCGTGGCGGAGACGTGCGGCTTTGTCGCGGGGCTGAACCTCGTCAAGCGCAAGGCCGACAACGTGCATGAGCAGGTGGCGTTCGATCCCGCGCTGGCGGTGGGCATGGTGTGCCGGGCGCATATGTTCAACAGCGGCGTCATTATGCGCGCCGTGGGCGACCGCATGATCATTGCGCCGCCACTGGTGATGACGCATGGGCAGATCGATGAGATGGTGGCGCTGATCCGCCACGCGCTGGACCTGACGCTGGCCGAAGTCAAACAGCGCGGCTGGCACTAAGAGGAGAGATCATGGCAGAGATTAACTGGCACCAACGTGCCGCCGCACTGAACATCGACGGCCGCGCCCTGATTGGCGGCCAGCGCGTCTGGTCGCGCAGCGAGCAGCGCTTCGACAAGGCATCGCCGATCGACGGCCGCAAGCTGGCCGAAGTGGCGCGCTGTGGCGAGGCTGATATCGATGCCGCCGTGGCGGCCGCCCGCGCCGCGTTTGACGATGGCCGCTGGGCCAACGTCGCTCCGGCGCAGCGCAAGCGCACCTTGATCCGCTTTGCCGACCTGATGCTGCAGCACACGGAAGAGCTGGCGTTGCTGGAAACCCTCGACATGGGCAAGCCGATCAAGTACAGCCAGAGCGTGGACGTGGCGCTGGCCGCCAATTGCGTGCGCTGGTATGGTGAAGCGGTCGACAAGATCTACGATGAAATCGCCCCCACGGCCCGCAATGCGCTGGCGCTGGTGACGCGCGAGCCGGTTGGTGTGGTGGGCGCCATCATTCCGTGGAATTACCCGATGCTGATGGCGGCCTGGAAGATCGGCCCGGCGCTGGCGGCAGGTAACAGCGTGGTCTTGAAACCGTCCGAAAAGGCGCCGTTGACGGCGATGCGGCTGGCCGAACTGGCGCTGGAAGCGGGTATCCCGCCCGGTGTGTTCAATGTGGTGCCGGGTTATGGCAACGAGGCGGGCAGCGCGCTGGCCTTGCACATGGATGTCGACACCATTGGTTTCACCGGCTCCACCCGCACTGGCAAGCTGATCATGCAAATGGCGGGGCAGTCGAATTTGAAGCGCGCCTGGACGGAATTAGGCGGCAAGTCCGCCAATATCGTCTGCGCCGATTGCCCCGACCTCGACGCGGCGGTGGCGGCCGCCATCGGCTCGATTTATTTTAATCAGGGCGAAAGCTGCAACGCGCCGTCGCGCTTGTTTGTTGAGGAAAGCATCCGCGACGCCTTTATCGACAAGGCGCTGAAACTGCTGCCCGCGCACATGCCGGGTGATCCGCTCGACCAATCTACCGAAATGGGCGCGCTGGTCGACGATGTGCAGATGAACACGGTGCTGGGTTATATCGCATCGGGCAAGGCCGAAGGGGCGCGGCTGCTGGCGGGTGGCGAGCGTGTGCGCCTGGAGACCGGCGGCTATTATGTCGCGCCGACCTTGTTCGACCAGGTCCAGCCCACCATGCGCATCGCCCAGGAAGAGATCTTCGGGCCGGTCTTGTCGGTGCTGACGTTTACCGATGTACACGACGCGGTGCGCCAGGCCAATGCCACGCCGTATGGCTTGCATGCGGCGGTGTGGACCGCCAATTTGACCAAAGCGATCCAGGTCTCGCGCGCACTGCGGGCCGGCACCGTGCACGTCAACCAGTACGACAGCGACGACATCACGGTGCCGTTCGGCGGCTATAAACAGTCAGGCAATGGACGTGACAAGTCGCTGCATGCGTTCGACAAGTACACGGAATTGAAAACCACCTGGATCCAGGTCGGGTAACAGCCGGCGGGCCATTGCGGCCCGCCGCATTACATCAGAAGCAGTGTTCCAGCGCCGGGAAACTGCCATCCTTGACCGCCGCCACATACGCGCTGACCGCCGCGCCAATGCTGGTCTGGCCGTCCATGAAGTTGCGCACGAAGCGCGCCTTGCGGCCCGGGAACACGCCCAGCGCATCGTGCATCACCAGCACCTGGCCGGAGCAATCCGGACCGGCGCCGATACCAATCGTCGGAATCGCCAGCAGTTCCGTGACTTCCTTGCCCAGCGCGGTCGGAATGGCTTCCAGCACCAGCAAGGTGGCGCCGGCGGCCTGCAATGTCTGCGCGTCCGATTTCAGCAAGTCCGCGCTTTCCGTGGTTTTACCCTGCACCTTGTAACCACCCAATTGGTGCACCGATTGTGGCGTCAGGCCCAGATGGGCGCAGACCGGGATCGAGCGTTCCGTCAGGAAGCGCACGGTGTCGGCCAGCCAGGCGCCGCCTTCGATTTTCACCATGTGCGCGCCGGCTTGCATCAGCTTGGCGGCGTTGGCGAACGCTTCTTCCTTGGTGGCATAGGTACCGAACGGCATGTCGGCCAGCACCAGCGCCGACTTGTTGCCACGCGCCACCGCGCGGGTGTGGTAGGCGATTTCGTCCAGCGTGACGGGCAGGGTGGAGTCGAGGCCGTTGCAGACCATGCCCAGCGAGTCGCCAATCAGCAGCACTTCCACGCCACAGCTGTCCATCAGCGAGGCAAAGCTGGCGTCGTAGCACGTCATCATGGTGATCTTGTCGCCGGCGGCGCGGCGCGCCATCAGCGCGGGGCCCGTCACGGCTTTGCTGGCGACCGGTTTTGCCGGTGCGGGAGCGGTGCTTGCGGCCGGCGCCGGGGTGCTGGCGGCCATTTCATTTCCTTGCAAATAACCAGACATGGTGTTCCTCGATTCTCAATAGCGCGGCGATACGCTGCGGAGCGCGTATTCTAACTCTGAACGATCATTCTTTTCCGAGCGATTCCTCGAAGTTGCTATTTGGAAACTAAGAGCGGAAGATAAAGTAGACCGCGCCGATCAGGCACAGGGCGGCCCAGATATAGTCGGTCTTGAACGGCTGGTCCATATAAATCATGGCAAACGGCACGAACACGGCCAGCGTGATGGCCTCCTGCATGATCTTCAGTTGCGCCAGCGAGAATTGGGTGTAGCCGATGCGGTTGGCCGGCACTTGCAGCAGGTATTCAAACAGCGCGATGCCCCAGCTGACGATGGCGGCGACATACCACGCCTTGTTGTTCAGGCTTTTCAGGTGGCCGTACCAGGCCACCGTCATGAAAATGTTGGAGAGGATTAGCAGGCCGGTGGTTTGCAGGAGGACGGGGATGTTCATGGGGTGTTCGTATTTTGAGCGCAGGGCGCCATGCCCAGCAACTGCAGTATTTTAACCTTTGAAGACAGCTTGCTTTTATGTCAGCAACTCCGAATGTTCGGCATTGTGGGCATTGAACCTACTATTCCGCCAGACTTGGAACTGAAGATGGGCATCACCGACAACGCGGTATCGCAGGTACTGTCGGCGACTACCGTCGAAGACAAGCTCGACCGGCTAGTCATCGCGATGTAGGTTCTCGCCACCGCTGATTCCAAGTGGAACAGCAATGAAGCTGGTAAACGTCACCCGAAAACTCTGGGAGCACAACCTCGCATTCATCGACAGGTACGTGGACGGGTTCTACCTACCGAGGTCAGATGTGGCCCGGCGGATGTTCGACTACTTGGAATCACAACGGGGAAAAATGCACTTTGAATCGCCACGAGTATTGTAGACACTCCTGAGCCATAATTTAGGGCAAAGGAGCAGTTATGAGCGACAAGAGGTACACCGAAGAATTCAAGATTGCGGCAGTCAAGCAGGTAACTGAGCGCGGTCATCCAGTCAGCGAAGTCGCCGAGCGACTTGGCGTCAGCATTCACAGCATCTACGCCTGGGTAAAGCGCTATGAGACGCCACCTGCGGAGCGGGCTGCGGCAGATGCTAAAGATAATGAACTTCGACGCTTGAAAGCAGAGCTGAAGCGCGTAACCGAGGAGCGCGACATCTTGAAAAAAGCCGCGGTGTACTTTGCCAAGACGTCCGGGTAAGGTACACCTTCATCCGGGACTTCCAAGGGGTGTATCCGGTACGGCGTCTTTGCAAAATGCTAGAGGTGCATCCCAGTGGTTTCTATGCATGGTGCCTACAGCCTGAAAGCGCGCGGGCTAAAGAGGACAAGCGCCTGCTGGGACATATCAAACAATCTTGGCTGGAAAGCGGTGCAGTCTATGGATACCGAAAGGTCTCCGATGATCTGCGCGAGCTGGGGGAGCGCTGCGGGATCAACCGGGTTCACCGTCTGATGCGGTCGGCAGGTATCCGTTCGCAAACGGGTTACAGCAAGCGAAAATGGAAGTCCGGTGGCCCACCATCGATTGTGGCGCCGAACCTTCTGCAGCGGCAGTTTGACGTCGAGGAGCCGAACAGGGTTTGGGTGACAGACATAACCTATATCCGAACTTATGAAGGCTGGCTCTACCTAGCCGTCGTTCTGGATTTGTTTTCGCGCCAAGTCATCGGCTGGTCCATGGGGGCACGCATTGATACCGACCTGGCCATGAACGCTCTGCTGATGGCTGTTTGGCGTAGAAGGCCTGAAAACACAGTGATGGTGCATTCAGATCAGGGAAGTCAGTTCAGTAGCTACGACTGGCGCAACTTCCTGAAGGAGCACAATCTGGAAGCAAGTATGAGCCGGCGTGGTAACTGCCACGACAACGCCGTTGCAGAGAGCTTTTTCCAGCTATTGAAGCGGGAACGGATCAAGCGCAAGACCTACGCAACAAGGGACGATGCCCGGCAGGATATCTTCGATTACATCGAGATGTTCTACAATCCGAAGCGCCGTCATGGAGGTAATGAGCGGCTTTCTCCAGTTGAGTACGAGAAGCGGTATTTTCAGAGGCTCAAGGGTGTCTAGAAAATCCGTGGCGATTCAGTCAACATCAATTGGGAAGCTGCAAAGCATCCTCGTGAATCGAAGCGTCAGCACATCCCGCTACCGTAATCGCCAAACAAAGGCAAGTAAGTAGTAGTAAGAGGCCACCTCCGGGTGGCCTTGGATTTCCGGCGTAGATCATGCATCTGTTTCTAGTTCCCGGCCGCCATCGTGCTACTCAGGCTGGTATACACTAGACGGGTCCTCAGTTACCTATAGCTAGAAGGTGACGCTGATGGTTATCCCAAGTCCGGATGCTTCGCCAACAGCCATGCCTGCACAGTGGACAGCAAGAGTTCAGCATGGCGGATGCACGAAGCCACCGCCTCAGGACTGACCGGATCACCGCTGTAATCCGACACATTGCGCTGCTTGCGCAAGCTGTCGAGCAGGATCATGGTTTTTTGATCAAGGCCGATAGTCAGTGGCAGCGCCTGGATGACGGTCTGGTGATGACCCGGCTGGTTGGTCGACGGGCGATATCCTTC
>JAIENA010000023.1 GCA_019751755.1 Burkholderiaceae bacterium
AACCAGTGTGAAAGTAGGTTATCGTCAGGCTAGTTATATTAAAAACCCCGCTGAGTTAGCTCTTGGCGGGGTTTTTTCATTTCAACGATCAAAACACGATCAATACTTCCAGCCCAGTTCCAGCGTCATGCGCTGGTTGCCGCGATAGGCACCCCAGAAAGTGTGCGGCTGGCCGCGCATGCCGATCCCGGCCACCGTCACGCTCAGCGCATCGCCGATGCGCTGTTGCCAACTGGCCCGCCAATAGCTGTCGTGCGCCCGGGTATTCCAGACACCAGACAATTCAACCACACTGCGCTGATTGGAGTCGGCGTCATAACTGACTTTGAACATGACGCTTTGTTCCAGCACACGGCGGAAGTCAGGCCATCCCAACGGGTCGACGGCTTGCGCGCGCTGCGTGCTGCCCGCATATTGCACGATCATATACAGCGTGTCGCCGGCACGCAGCCAGTCACCGGTTTCCTGGTCGATGCTGGCCACATACTGAATAAAACTGCCGTTGGCTTGCTGGTAGCGCGCCACCTCCAGGCGCGCCATCTGGCTTGCGCCAGCCTGGCGAACCAGGGTCAAGGCGGCTGCGCGCAGTGGCTGGAAATATGGGCGCAACGTGGGCCCGGCTTCCAGCGCGAGTGACGGCGCGGTGCTGTTGCCACGGTACAGCACCGCGCTCCAGTCGGTTTGCAGCCAGTTGCCGGTCACGCGTAGTCCGAACTGGCCACCGTCGGATGCTTGCGGCGCCGGCAGTCCCCCGGCTGAGGCCGGCAGCCAGGTCGCCGACGGCAGATAGGACACCTGCTGTTGCGGCACCCATACCGCCTCGACGCTGGATTGGCCGCCATAACGCAGGCTGGCGGCAGGTATGGCCAGCTTGCGCACGCGCGTGATATCGGACCAGTCGCGCGGATTGAGCACATCGGCCGGGCTGACGGTATCGGTCTGGCTCCAGTCGAACACTTGCTTGCCCAACCTGAATTGCCAATCCGCCCCATGCAGGCCGATATAGGCGCGCCGCACACTGGCGACCGGCGAGCGCCGGCCGTTGTTCCACCACGCGGGACCGTCCTGGTCGTCGCGCAGCAACAGCTCCGGCTCCACTTTCCACGCCATGGCGCCCGCTGCGCCGCTGGCCTCATGGGTCCAGCGCAGCTCCGGCGTCATGCCGTGCCTGGCGGCTTGCCATAGCGTGACTTCACCATGCTGCTCGATCGCCTGCGCCGCCAGCGGCGGCAGGCCGGCCAGCAGCGCGACGATTGCGCGCTTAATTTTACGATTAATCGCCACGGACACTGTCGTTCTCCATCATGTAAGTCTGACTGAATACCCGCTCACCGAGCGCTTCGTTAAACAGGCGCTTGCGCACCTTGAGGGTGGTTTGACTGCCATCGCGCTGGCGCAGCACGATGCGATCGGCGCGCCAGCGCCCCGGGGCGGGGTAGTTCAATTCTTCGAATACCAACGTTTTGATGGCTTGCGCGCTGTCGTCGAAATATTCGATACGGACCGGCACGCCCTGGTTGTTGAGCGTGATGTCGCGCCGGCCATAACCACTGGCCGTGCCGGCCTTGGGCGTGGCGGAGACCACGGCGCCGTTAGCGCCCTGGCTGGCATAGCGGTAATCAAACAAGGCGGTCTGCTCACCGATCAATTGCTTGTTATCTTCAAAGGTGAAGGCGGTATCGGCGAAATAGCGGGTTTCGCGGTTGCCGGCGATTTTGCGCGCGGCGCTCCATGAGGGCAGGCGCAGCCAGACCTGGTCGGGGGCGCTGATATTGCGCTCGATCAGCAAGGCCAGGCCAAGGTCCGCCGTGGGTTCAATAAATTTGACGGACACGCGCTGCCCCTGTTCACCATACCGTATGCGCCGCCACAGCAGCTTGGTGGGCAAAATCTGGCCGGCCTGGGTGACCTGGACTTCGGCCAGTTCCCGTTCGGTGTGTACGCCGGATTGGTATTGTTGCCAGGCGTGGGCGATGGCGGCGCGGGCGTCCAGTTCCGCCGCGCCGCAGAGCATGGGGGGGGGGCGGCATATATCAGTGCCGTGGCGGTGATCCATTTTTTCATTGGTGCTCCAATAGTGCGGATGGGGTTTCTGGCACGCGTACACGAGGCTTGCGGCTGCACAGGGGCAGCAGGGCCGGCATCAGGACCAGGGCGCCAAAGGCGCAGGTGGCCAGCATGACCAGCATGACGACGCCGAGGCGCTGGATCGGCAGGAATGACGACAGCATCAGGAAGCTGAAGCAGATCCCGTTCAAGGCCGCGTCTGTCAGCGTGATGTAACCGCGTTCGGCCAGCGCGCGTTGCAAGGCCTGGCCGGGATCGAGCCCTTGCTCCAGAGCGTCGCGGTAGTCATCGATCAGGTACAGGTCGAAATCGATGGCGGCATTGATGCCGAGCGCGGTGGCGCAGGCGGTGGCCTGGTCCAGCGGAATCCGGAAGGCCGCCATCAGCAGCACGATGGCGGCATAGGCAAACAGGAATGGTACGGTCATGGCGCATGCCGTGGCCCATGGCCGCAATGCGGCGTCGGGCCGGGCGCGGCGCGCATGCCAGGCCAGCCACAGTGCGCAGCAAACAATCACCAGCGGGAAGGACAGCAGCACATTGAGCGGCTTGCCCTGGCTGATATACAGGTCGGTCTGATGGTAGCTGTGCAGCGGGCCATAGGGCAGCATGCGCAGGTCGGGGAAGTCGCGCGCGGCCACTGCCTCGGCTTGTGCGGCAAAGGCGCGCAGGCTGGTGGAATTGTCAGCCGGGTGCGACAGGTACAGCGCCACGCCGGCCTGCGTCCACAGGTAGCGCGCCAATGCCGGCTGCGCCAGATCCCAGCGGATTTGCTGCAAGCGGTCGTGCGCCTGCTGGACGCTGGTCGGCATGGCGCCAGGCCCCGCGCGGCCAGTCTCTTGCGCATCCATATAGGCCAGCGTATCGAGCAGGGAATTGGCGCCGCGCGCCTCCGGCAAGGCCGCCAGTTGGCGTTGCAGTTCGTGCGCGCGGCGCAGGAATTGTGGCTGCTCCACGGCTGGCGTGGCTTGTGTTGCTGATGTGGCTGTCGTGGCTGGCGGTGTCGCCGGCACGATCAGATACGACAGGCGGCCAAAGCCGGTATGCCCCGGGGCATTCAATAATGCACGGCCACGGTCGACAATGGTGTCGGGCAGGTAGTCGATCGGCTTTTCCTGCACCACGATCCATTTGTCGTCCGCCAGCGCGTCATGCAGCACCACCGTGCCGGCGCCGCCGGCGGTGACGGCGCACAGCAGCAGCGCGGCCCGCGCCGCACCGCCGGGCGCGCGCCGGTCGAGCCACAGGATCAGGCGGTGGCAGGCGCGTGGCACGGCGTGAATCACGCGCTGCCACTGGCGTTGCGCCAGGCCGGAGGGCGCGCTCGCGGCAGCCGGGGCGCCGCCAAAGGTAATCTGCAGCGCCGGCAACAGCACGCTGACCAGCATGCGCTGGTAGACGATGCCGATGGCGGACAGTACGCCGACCTCCATGATGCCGCGGATGCCGATTTGCGGCAGCGTGGCGAAATTGAGGATGGCAATCAGCGCCGCCACGTTCAGCGGCAGGCTGTGGCGGCGCACCTGTGCCCACACGGTGGCGGGATCGGCGCCCGGCTGTCTGGCTTGTAATTCGTTATAGCGCTCCAGGGCGCGAGTATTGAACGAAATGCCCGCCACGATCATGGCCGACAGCACCAGCAGGAAATACACGCGCTCGGCCAGCGGCGCGCCGAAGAAATCCAGGCCCAGGGCGGCGCACAAGGCGACCGTGCCGCGCACCAGGACAAACGAGGCAAAGATGCAGCTTGAACTGTACAGTGCCTGCTTCAGTGACTTGAGGGCCAGCAGCGCCGCCAGTGTGGCGATCACCAGCCCAATGGTGGAGTAGAACAGCACGTCGGACATGAGCGCGAAGTGCATCAGTCCGCGCCCGACCGACCAGCCGCCCAGCGTCACGTTGGCGTAGGCGGCGGCCGGTTTGATGTCGCCCTTTAGCAGCAGCCATTCCAGCGCGTGGATCGGGCGCTGTTCAAGGTACTCGGCCACTTGCCGCACCAGTTCCAGTTCGTTGGTGTGCTCCGGTGTAAACAGCAGGATTTGCGCATACGTGAAATCCTTGCCGACCAACAGGCCGGTGGCGGCGGGATCGGCCGCCACCTGCGCACGCCACTCGGTCATCGGCAGTGGCAGTCGCAGGCTGCCGTCGGGCTGCAGCCAGGAGGGATCAAGGTGCGGCGTGCTGGCCAATTCGCTGTCGTTGGCGCGATACGCGTTACTGTCGGCGGCCAGGCTCCAGACCACGGCTTGCGGAAAGCGCTGGCGCAATTCACGCGTCATGCGGATCACCTGCGCCATGCCTTGCTGATCGAGTCCGCGCGGGAAGGACAACACAAAGCTCATTGGATCGCCCTGGCGCAGGCCGTCAATCCGGTCAACCTGCCGTTGCGCGAGGTAGTAGGCGTTTTGCTGGTCCAGCAGCGCATCCTGCACGATGCCGGCAGCTGGAACGCGCAGGTTCAGCCACATGAAGATGGCCAGCACGGCGGCGGTGCAAGCGAGCACCCATGCCGCGCCGCGGCGCGAAGCAAGCAGTGTCATGCCGCGCTCCTTGCCACTGGCCGTGCCGTGCCGGGGGCGGTGGCCAGGCGGGTGTCGCCCGCCAGTTTCAAATTAAAGCTGGTCAGTGGCTGGCCGAAGCAATGGGGCGCGGCCACCGCAACGCCGACCGACTGGAATGCTTGCGCCAGCACGGCCATGTTGGCGTTGTTGACATCGAACCAGTCCTGGTTCAGGCGCTGGTATTGCTGTTCGTGGTAAATCGCGTGATGCAGCGTCAATGCTTCGGCGAAGCAGCCAAACACCGTGCGGTGCGCCAGTTTCAGCATGCGCGAAGACAGCGAACCCAGTACATAGCCCAGCATCGGCGAACTGGCGTTGCCGGCATCCTGGCGCACCACGATGCGGCGGCAGTCGGCATAGGTGGCGGCATCCAGGTTGGCCGGTTCGGCCACATCGATCACCAGCAATTTACGGCCGGTGCGGCGCAGTGTGCTGATCGCTTCAAGGTCGAGTTTGGCACCGACGCTGTGGGTGCAAGCCACCACGGCGTCGACTTCATCGACATTGCGCACGTCGCGGAACAAGGCGATGCCGGGGAAGCGCCGGCCGAATTCGGCGAGCAGCGCGCGCGTGGTGCCAAAGCCGGCCACGCGGTAGCCCTGCGCCTGCAAATAACAGGTGACTTGCGTGCCGAGTATGCCGTACGGCCCGATCACCAGCACGCGCCCGCCGCGGCCGATACCGGCCTCGTCCAGTGCGCGCTGCACGTCCTGGCACAGCAACAGGGCGGTACCGTTGTCGCCGATAGTGAACAAGACATCCGGGAATGCCGCTTTCAGGGCGGCGCCGTCGCGCCCAAACAAGCGTTTGGTCGATGCCGCCAGCAACACCACGCGCGCACCGCGCGCATGGGACCAGCGCACCGCGTCCATGAATAGCGCGCGGCCGCGCTGGCGGCCTTCCTTGGTCATCAATTCGGCGGCGGTGACGTCGATCCCGCGCACGCGCCCGGCCACGCCGTTCAGGTAAATGCGGGCGCCGTTGGCGTGGCCGCAGCGGGGGCGGGCGCGACCCCAGAACAGGTGGCGCTCGGCGTCGTCGCGCACATTGGTGATGATGGCCACATCAATCGGCGCACGTCCGGTCAGGTAGCGCAAGTGGCCGCGCCAGTCGGCCAGGTGGCATAGGGCGCGCCACAGCGCGACGCGGATAGCTGCAAACATGGTGTACTCCGTAGTGTGAAATGACGCTACGCAGTCTAGGTACCCGCGGCGTGCGGGAACATACGGAAAACACCGTAATTTGTCAGGCGGGAAGGCGGATGCAGAAGCCGGTGCCGCGACCAGGCGTGGAGTGGATCACCAGTTCATAGCCGCATTGTTCGCACAGGCTGCGCACGATGAACAGGCCGAGGCCAAAACCCTGGCCGCCCGGTTCACCCTGACGCCACGGCGCCATCAGGGTGCGCTGCATGGCCGGCGCGATGCCAGGGCCGGTATCCCATAGCTGCAGCTCGATGCCGCCATCGCGCCGCCGCGCGCCCAGCAATACCGTGCCCTGCGGCGTGTAGCGGATCGCGTTGGCCAGCAGGTTGCTGAGGATGCGGTACAGCAGCAGCGCTGAACCACTGACCTGCCAGCTTGGCGGGTGTACCCGCAGGCGCAATCCCTTGTGGCGCGCCGCCGCGCTGAATTCCTGTTCAAGCCGGGCAAACAACTCGTCAAGCTCAATCAGCTCCGGCCCGCTCGCCTCGCGCCGGCATTGCGTCATCATGTCGTTTAACAGGGTTTGCGCGTAATTGAGCGTGTTGTCGATATGCGCGGCAATCGGCATGCTGTCTTGCCGCTGGTGCAGCGCCGCGATGGCGTAGCGTATCGATGCGAGTGGCTGTGCGATGTCATGGCTGGTCGACGCGAGGCGCAGTTTGTGGCGTTCCGCCTCGGCCATGGCGGCGAAGCGGGTTTGCTCGGCGTGCAGCAATTGTTCGTTTTCCGCCAGCCGCTGCAGGCGCAGCGCGGCCCGTTCCTCGTTTTGCAGCCGCAACTGGTTCAACACCGCCGCGCCAAAAAAGAAGGTTTCGCCCAGATAGCCGAACTTGGGGAACGTCAGCACGGGCACGCCGGGGAATGGATTGGACCAGAGCATGCTGAGGCCGGTCATGACGAGGCTGCAGCTGCACAGCGATAGCACCCCGAGCAGATAAAAACGGGCTGCCGGCACGTTCTGGCGCACGCCTTCCCCTGCACTGGCCACGGCCAGCACACCGTAAGCCGAGGTCAATGCCAGCGTCCACAGTGTGGCCGGATACATCAGGTGGACCATGGCGCACAAGGCCGCCGCGGCAATCAAGACCCGGTTCAGCCGGTACAGGCGCGGCATGCGCCAGCGCATTTGCAGCAGGCTGATGGCAAACGCGCCATGCCAGCCCATCATCAGCAGCGCCAGGATTTCCGGGATTGCCATGTTCCAGGCGGGCGAGTCGGGCCAGAGGAATTGCAGGCCATAGCCTTCAGTCTGGGCAATGAACAAGACACTGGTCAGCACCAGTCCCGCATAAATCCGGTAACTGTTGTTTTGGTGGGTCCCCAGGCCGACCGCCAGCAAGGGCACCTGGACCAGCATGATGCCAAAGATAATGCCATTGGCCAGGTCGGCCCGGGTATCGTCATCAATCAATTGTTCGCGCGTCAGCAGCCGTGGCGCCAGGGGCGTGGTGCCGTGCGTGCGAAAGCCCACCAATAACTCGACCGGTCCGTCGGTCGCCGCCAGCGGCACGATCAGTTTCCTGTGGCGCAGGGGGCGGTCGCGGTACCGGCTGTGTTCGTCGAGTTTGGCCAGCGTGTGCCAGTCATTGCCCTGGCGTTGCAGGACCACGAGTGCATAGGCGTCCGGCAGGCCGATGTCGAGCAATGCGTTTGGCGCGGCCGGTGTGGCGCGAATGCGATGCCAGATCAGGCCTGGCGGCGATCCCGCCGGCGCGGTCGCTGCTTGCATGCAGTATTCCAGGATCAGCGGCGTCGCGTTGGTGGCCTGGCAGGCAGTGGCTTGCGCTTGCAGTGCCGGCGTCAGTAGTAAATACGCCAGCATGGCGCGCAGCAAGAAAAACACAGCAGACGATCCTGTAAGATGTAATGCAATAAAGAAAAATTCTAACATCTCCCATTTCATGCACATTATTCTGGCCGACGACCATGCCATTTTTCGCCAAGGGTTGGCGTTGCTGCTGCAAGCGCAGCCTGGCTATCACATCGTTGCGGAAGCGGAGCGGCTCGAAGGCGTGCCTCAGCTTGTGCTGCAGCACAAACCTGATTTACTGATCCTGGACTATCACATGCCGGGCGGGGAATCGAGTGCGGTGCTGGCGTACTGCAAGCAGCGCGATCCCGGCTTGAAGGTGATTGCGCTGACGGGCGCGCAGTCGGGAATGGCGTATCGGCAACTCATCGATGCGCGTGCGGATGCCGTGCTGCTCAAGGATACAACCGCGCCCGAATTGTTGCGCTGTATCGCCGACGTCATGTCCGGCAAGACCGTGGTGCCGGAAGCGGTACGGCGGCAAGCGGATGCGGTCGATCATGGGCTCACGCCGCGTGAGCGGCAAATCCTGCAACTGATCTACCAGGGCCTGGCGACAGCGGACGTGGCGGAGCAGTTGCACTTGTCCGTCAAGACGGTCGACAAGCACCGGGAAAACCTGATGCGCAAGCTGGAAGTGAGCAATGTGGTCCAGTTGATCCATAAGGCGCGGGAGCTGGGCTTGGATTGAAATCAAACGTGGGGGTTGACGGAGGTCAGATCCTGCGGCATAATCTCTCTTCTCTGCTGCTGACGAACAAAACGCTTCGTCAACTACGAAAAGTAAGCAGCCTTCTTTAAAAAATTACAGTCGAT
>JAIENA010000201.1 GCA_019751755.1 Burkholderiaceae bacterium
GGCTACGCGCCGAATGGCGATGGACAAAGCTGGGTCTTTGAGCGCGTCATCGAGCGATCCTTGAACGCGCAGCATGCTGTGGGCGCGCTGGAGGTCTTCGCGGCTGGGTTCTGCCGGCCGGCCGGAGATTGCGCAAGGAGCATCGCCGGTATGCGCTGCGGCGGAATCGTAGACGTCACAACTGGTGCGGGCGCATGTGCTGAACTCGCAGGTGCATTGCGCACTGCGAACGCGGACACTGAATTGCTGCACCAGGTGGAGGTGCATCACCAACGCCATCTTGAGGTCGTCAGCGGTGTCGCCACGGGAACCTGCGTGGCCGGACAGGGTCAGCAAGTCCAGCGCATTCTGCGCCGTTTCCTGCAGACGGGCACCACTGGCGGTCAGCGCGCTGGAGAAGTCGGCAAGGGTTCCGGCGATGGCAAGTGGTGTTTGAACGCGATTCATTTGCCCTCCTTGTGCGAAGGGACTTGCAGTGCAGACGTCTGCACACGCTGAACTGTGGTGTTCAGGCCGCGCGCGATGATGTAGGCGTGACCTCTTAGGTCGGCGTATTGATCCTTGGCTGTTGTTCTAATACGTACAGCGGGAATTACGTCTACCTTTGCATCTGTACAGACGTCTGCACGAAGTGGTTCGGCTTGCGGGGGCATGCATCTCTCCATCACATGGGAATGAGATGGATTATTACATATGTATTTTTTCAATACAATACAAATGTATTTTTGATGCTGTGATCAGAGGGGAATGGAGAGTGCCAATTGCGGAGGTTGGCGGCCGTGAGCTGTGCTGTACGCGCCGCAGTCTGCTAAGTGTTTACTTCAAGGCATGCTTGACATAGGACAAGTCATATAAAGATTTTCCGCCGCAACGCTTGTTCCATGCGTCAGCAGATTGGCTTGGTTTTCCGTCTGCGACACTGATCATCTCCCTCGACATGCCACCGAAACCATTCCTGCCAGAGTACTCGATGCAAACTATGCTGGCGTCATCATTGGCGTGGATTGCCCGCCAAACAGCGGACTCGGGCTCTCGCATTGAATGCTTCACTTGCCGAACAATGGCGGTTGTCTTTTGAAATCTAGCCTCTTTTTTCTTCTCATTGGCTAGTTCATCCGGCGTCTTCTGTACTGCGGGCAGACTAGACTTAGGATCTGTTGGGCCGCAAGCTTTGAATACAAAAAGACCAAACAAACCAATGAAAATCCAGGTTCCCAGGCTACGTGGCTTCTCAGGCTTCGCCCCGCAATTTGGACATGCCGTCGCTTCCGTGCTTACATTCTTACCACAGTCGGTACATTGAATCAGTGCCATTCTTCTCTTCCGTTCGATATGTGTGGGCATAGCGCGCGGCAATTATATGAAAAATTGGCAATGGGAAATCTATTGAATTGTTGCAGAGAAAGCGTGTGTTAACGATTGCTTACGATGTCAAGAATTTCACGGTCTACCGCTCTGATTTCTGCAACATCGCGCGACAGCTTGTGGAGCAGATCGCTGACTGGCTCGGCTTGAAGCCGCGCAAGGATTTCAGCATTCATGGATCGGCCATTGCGCTCTGCAGCGTCAACGATCTGTTCGTGCAGGTCGCGGGGAATGCGTAATGCGGTTTTGACGTAGTCTTGTTGGGTAGGGGTTTGAAGTGGTGGCTTTATCATCGCGCGATTTTTGCGCGGCTATGCCAGATAATGTTGCTATTGCCTTCAATCTGAAGGCAATTGTGACAATTGGATAGATTTCTAAATGGCAATATTTTTTACCATACGAAATTTATCATTAGCATGAAAAATTTTGATACAGAAGTTCGTACTGCATACCTCGCACTGACTCAGCAGGAAAAGGATGCAATACTTGCCATGATGCAGTCTTGGGCCAAGAGGAGCGCCACACCATCCTCTACGGAGGTTCCCAAAAAAAATTTTAACCTTGGTGGCGCATTCCAGTAGGGAGTGACATCTTTGGAAAGGATAGGGCGGCGTCTACAAGACGTTTTCGCCACTCTTCGTCCATAAGGCGGTACATCGTCAAAAGCTCAGCCTCTTCTTCATTGACGCGTTGCACGTGCGTTATCGATGACTTTACGCTTGAAGGGGCGCTTTCGTCCTTTTCTGCCCTGGGCTGAGGGAGGTAAGTGTCTGCTGTGGGTGGGGCAGCGAAATTCTGCGTTGTCGGGTAGGGCGTACCTTTTCCCTCAGCTAACCAAATCGGGTCAACGTCAAGTGCTTTAGCGATGCTGGTGATGCTACGAGACGTAACCGTGCGGCCAGACTCCAGATGGCCAATAGCCCCCTGTGAAACACCGGCTTTCGTAGCAAGATCCGTCTGCGTGAAATCGGCGCCGTCGCGGTCGGTTTTTTCTTTGCGCGCCCATGCAAGTCGTTCGGCTAGAGTTCTCATATTACGATTGTAATAATTTAATTAAATACAAAGGTATTTACCAATCAAAATACATATGTAATAATTTGTGCATGGATATCCAAAAAATCACATGCGAATTGCTTGCGACCGGGCTTACACAGCAGCAGCTGGCCGACAAGGTGCCTTGTAGTCAATCAACGGTTAATGCATTTGCTCATGGTAATCGCGGCAGTCGGCCGACTCTGCGAATCGGTATGCGCTTCATTGAATTGCATGCGGAGTTGTGCGGAGACGGCCGGCAGGTCCGCAGTGATGTCACTCAAACATCAGAATTTACCTCCAGTGATTGTGGGGCGGATGCCTCGTCCAGTCCTTAGCATCTTTGGCTTCCAACTATGAAAACTTACCGAAAGCACCCGGAGGGCAACGCTGTCCCTTCTGGGTGAAACAACGCGTCCCTAGGGGGCTGCTATTTCAGCGGTTTCTGAGGCGTAGCGTAAGCGATGCCGAATACTTTTTCCTTGAGGGTTCCTTTTCGTAAAAGTCAATGTTGCGGAGTGGAAACTATAACGCATTGGAACCCTCGCCTAATAGCAGTAATTATTTTGCAAACCTTGAGCGAATTATCAGGGTATTTGTTGTCGTTTACATCATTCATTTTGAGGGTCTTGCATGAGTCCGAAAGACGCTTTCTACAACACGGTTCACAACGCCCCGGGTGGGCATGCGGCGCTGGCAATTCGCCTCGGTATGTCGGCGGCAGTGCTACGCAACAAAGCCAATGTTCATTCTGAAACCAACAAGGCGACGCTTGACGACGTCGACAACATCATCGGCCTGACCGGTGACGCCAGCGTGCTGCATGCGCTGGCGGAAAATCACGGATATGTGTGCAGCAAAATCGCTGGCGCCGGCAGTGCGGCGGACGCAACACCGCTTTCAATGGTTGCCCGAATTGCTGCGCGCAGCGCGGATGCGCAAGTGTCCGTAAATAATGCGTTGGCCGATGGTCGCCTGGATCCACGCGAACTGGTCGAGATCCGGGAGCGCGCATACGGGGCGATTCAAGCCTTGCAAGATATGGTGTTTGGCCTTGAGCAAACGGCGCGTGCGCAACGGGAGGCGGTCAATGGCTAATTTCGACCAACCACGACGCGGCAGCGCGGCCGCCAATGCTCTGCAATCGCTTTACAACATCGGTGGCAATACCACCATTTCCGAGTGGATGCGCACGATCAGGTGGAGACAATCACGCATGCAGTTTTGCCGCTCTGTGGTTGACAGCCTGGAGCGCGCCTGGCTGATCAAGGTAGTTGGTGAGCAATGCGAGTCATTGCCTGCCGCGCGCCAGTACCTGGGCATTCCGGCTACCACTCCGGCACCGGTGCCGGCCGAACCAGTGGCCCCGCGCACGGCTATCTCATTCCGCCCGATGCAGCGCAGCCGCAGCCCGATGGTGATACGCCCTGGTGCATTTGATTTCCGCGAACATCCTTCGCGGATCGGGGACGACCTGGTGGCATACAAAGGACCGGGCGGCTTTTCAGGTGCCGCGCTGGAAAATGATCTGGATTCGTGCCGGACGGGGCGCGCGTGACACTGGACGACTTCGTACGAGTTGGCAAGGCCGCTCTCGATTCCATTGAAACGCTGCTGGGTGATTGGTTTCCCAATGGCGTGCGTGAGGGCGCTGAGTTCTGCGTTGGTTCGCGCGATGGCGAAGCGGGCCAGTCGTTACGCATACGCTTGACCGGGACCAAGGCCGGAGTTTGGTCCGATTTTTCTTCCGACGGCGAAGCCGGCGGTGATTTGATTTCTCTCTACGGTTTTATTCATCGCCTTTCCCCTGGCCGCGCCTGCGCGGCCCTGGCTGAAGAACTCGGCATCAAACTGACCGAATCCGGCCGGTCCTCCCCCATCCTCCTCAGGCCTGCAAAACCTGTTCCGAAGGCGTCGCCGAGCCGCGCGCCGGCGCAAGCCGGGAAAGGGGTAGAAGCTGCTGCCGTGGACATGCTTTTGCCAAAAAATCCAATAAATCCCGCGCCCGCGCAAGCCGGCAAAGGGGTAGAAGCACCGGCCAACAAAAAAACGCGGACGCCCTGGAAGCCCATGCTGCCCATTCCAGGCGACGCAGGCCCGTATCCCAAAGCCCATCTGATGCGCGGTAAACCTGAAGCACTTTGGGAGTACAGGGACGCGGACGGCGGGCTGCTGGGCGTTATCTATCGCTTCTTGCGTTCCGATGGCAAAGGCAAAGAGGTGCTGCCTTGCGTCTATGCCGAAAATCCTGAGACCGGCGCGCGCGACTGGCGTTGGATGGCGTTTCCGGAACCTCGACCGCTATATCTGCGCGGCCCTCATCGTGCCAATAGCCCGCTCGTTGTAGTCGAGGGAGAGAAGTGCGTGGATAAAGCCCATATGCTATTAGGGGACGAAGTGGAATTCGTTTCCTGGCCTGGGGGCGGCAAGGCGGTCGAAAAAGCTGACTGGTCCGCAATACGCGACCGGGATGTCATCCTGTGGGCAGACGCCGATGCCAAGATTTTCAAGGAAGGGCACGAGTTGGCTGGCCAACTGATGCCGGAAGAAAAACAGCCTGGCATCATGGCGATGCAGAAGGTGGCCGCAATCCTCAGCGCGCAAGGTTGCACAACCTACTTCGTTGATATACCTGCTCCAGGCGCTGTGCCGGACGGCTGGGATGTCGCGGACCTGATCGATGACGGTGGCTCCAGCGAAGATGTTCTTGCATGGCTGTCGAAGTTGCGGATCGAGCAGAAGCAAGCGGAACTGGAGGCTTCCGAAGCACCAGTAGCGAACGCCGCGGTCGATCAGGATGATGTGCCTGCTTGGTTGGATGTGCCCGGCCCGGACGAATCGTTCAGCGCTTCTACCCCACGTGGGGCTGGCGCCGGCGGCAGGAATGGTCGCAGCTTGCGCAGTATGTTGATCCAGACGTCCAACGGTGGCGTTAAAGGCTGTCGCGAGAATGTCTTTACGGTCATGCAGCACGACGAGCGGCTGATTGGCGCGGTAGGACTGGATCTGTTCTCGGGGTTGCAGATTAAGCGGCGACCCTTGCCTTGGCCAAGCGAAGCAGGCGAGTGGACAGAGTCGGACGATTTTAGCCTGGGCGTCTACATGTCCCAGCATCACAGCTTGTTGTTGGCGTCGATCGGCGATATCGAACGTGGCGTGGCCCAAGCGGCCCGCATGCATTCGTTTAACCCCGTGACCGACTACATGGACAAGTGCTATGCAGCGTGGGATGGCCAGTCGCGCGTTGCAACCGCGTTTTCCACCTACTGGGGCAGTGAGGATTCCGAGTACCTGCGGCTGGTGGCCACCATGTTTTTCACTGGTATGGTGGTGCGTGGTTATCGTCCTGGTGTTAAGCACGACTACGCGCCAGTGTTCGAGGGCGGGCAGGGTCAGGGTAAATCCACCGCTTTGAAAGTTTTGGCAGGCGACTGGTTTGCGGATACACCGTTCCGTATGGGCGAGAAGGATGGCTTCCTCGCCATCCAGGGCGTGCTGCTGTACGAGATCGCCGAGCTGGAGCAGTTCAACCGTTCCGAGGTAACGGCGGTCAAGGCGTTTATGTCCAGTACCGTAGACCGGTATCGTGAGCCATACGGCCGCCGCATGAAGAACGTGCCGCGCCGCTGCGCGTTCAGCGCCACCACCAACGAGGGCGAGTATTTTAAGGACACGACGGGTAACCGGCGCTTCTGGCCAGTCGTTACCGGCCGCATCCATATCGATGCATTGGAACAGGATCGTGACCAGCTGTTCGGTGAGGCAGTAGCGCTCTGGAAGGCTGGCGTTAAGTGGTGGCCAACGCCTGAGCAGCAGCGCCGCCTGATCGACGCACAGCAAGAGGATCGTGAGATTCCTGACGTTTGGCATGGCCGCATCTATGAGTACCTGCAAGGGCTGGATTCGGATGGAAAGCCGATCATGGCCGGGAAAATTAATCGTGTGACCGCGCGCGAGCTCTTGGTGAAATGTCTGCACTACGAGATGTCCAAGCTCGGGCCGGCGCGCAACGAAACGATGCGCATATCGGCGATTATGCGCAAGCTGGGGTGGATTAAGGACCGTGAGACGAGTGGCGCCCGTGAGCGCTTCTACACGCGTCCTGAGCCAGCATCAGCGGCAACCACAGAGGAAGGCCATGATGACCTTCCATAATAGTAGTGTTACCGGCATACTGCTGCTGGGGATCGGCCAGGGATCGTGTGCGCAAAATGCGCGGGCGGAAAAGGCTGCATCGTCAGTTCGTTATGCCGTAAAACCGACCTGGTTGACCAACTCGTCCAACCTCCAATATTTGAGGTTGGACGGCTGTAACCCGCATGGATACAGGCTCCGCCAACCTCCCAACCTCGCCAACCTACACGCCCGCCCGCGCACGGCGCACGCACGCACGTATACGTGCGCGAGTGATGCGTTCTCTTGTTTTTCGTTTTCTATAAAACTTGAAAGTAGGTTGGGTAGGTTGGGAGGTTGGCAGACCAAGCATCCATGCGGGTTCCAGCCGTCCAACCTTCTGACCAACCTTTTCCGGGTTGGTCGAAACAGGGTCAAATCGAATAAAACGAACAGGGGTACAGGATGCAGGGCTTGAGGAAAATTGAAGTAGACGGCGTGGAGTTCGTGGAGGCGGCAGCTCCGGCCCAGGTAGTTGTTTTGCCACGGCGCATGCGACAGCAGCCGAAGCCCGTTCAGCGCGAGTTTGAGGGGCGCATGGAGAACTGGTGCCGGGTCGTCAAGGGTAGCGCTGGGAGCGCCACAGCCTTCTGTGCTGGCTGGGCAAAGCTGTATGTGTTACTGCGTGAGGATGAGGCTGCACCGCCCCAGGACGTGATTGACGCGAAGGTGCGGCCGTTGGCTGGGCTGGTTACTGCGGACCAGTACGACGGCTGGCTGGTTGAGGCGGCGTGGAGATTGCTAGGTGATTTCAATGACCGCATGGCGTTGAAATGCCTCTACGTTTATCGGCTGCCAGAGGATCGCATCCGTACCAAACTGCGTGGCGTGCGTGGTGCGCATGTGCCCCTGGTGATTGGTCGCGCAAAGAAAAATTTAGAAACCATCTTGAAACGGCTGGATGCTGCAGCTACTATTCGTCCGTTGCGGTCCGACGACGTTAGTTAAAGTCCGCATGCACAATCAGCCTGCCGGGGTGTCCCGTGCCTACTGCCGAATCGGCGCTTCCCTGTGGGAGGCGTTTGTTCGGCAGTATTACTTTAAGGGTTGGTTATTACCTTAGCTGCACGTGTTAGTATCTTTCCTCCAATCAATTCCATCCGGAGGAGCTATGCAATTGGATTCGCCTTATCAGTTGGCCAAAAACGCTGACATCGACCCCGGAACCATAGTGTTGGCAATGGTTGATGGAGTAACAACAACCGGGCTTGTGATCACCTATGATGAAGATGGTTACGACAAAGCCTTGCTGCATTTGGACGGTGATAAGAAGGGTTGCATCCAGCAATTTCAGCAACAGCAGTATTTAGTTTTGCGTCTACCAGTAGAAGTGCGGCTACCTATTGGTGCGAAAGCCTGGAGCCTTAACATTCCAGATGGCGCACGGTTTTTGTATGCAGTTGTCAAGGGAGAAGGTTACTTTGTCCTCTCGGATAATAGTGGTAGTGATCGGTACTTCTCAGTAAATACGCATACTGGCCTTTGGTCTGGCTTGCCGAAGGGTGGGGCCTACGTGAATAGCTGGGCGCTGTGGACCGTTGAAGATGAACCAAGATTACTGATCGAAAGTTAAGCAAGTAGCGCCGCCGAAAGGTGGCAAAGTTGGACGGCTATTTCCAAGCCCCCGTCAGGTACTTACCTTACGGGGGCTTTTGCATTTCGATGCTCGAATTCTTAACGACGAAAGGTGGTGATCCTGTCTCGATCCGCAACATAGCGGGGAATACAAGGAGCGTTTCGTTTGCCCGGTTCGCCCGGGCTTTTTTATGCCAAGACCAGCAGCGGCCAGCCACGGCGATCGAGCGTCACTGTTGGCCTGTGCAGACGTCTGCACGCATTAACGCCATAGGAGCGCTGTATGCCCGTCTCAGCACCACGTCCTTGCAGTT